>JAJPXQ010000120.1 GCA_021205385.1 Lachnospiraceae bacterium
TGTTTCTCATTATAGGTAATTACATTTCCCCTATCAAGAGGAAATTTGGCAAAACAGGAAAATCATATTCCCATGGAGGTCAAAGGTGAAATTTGGAGAAAAGGTAAGAGAACTCAGAAAGAAAAAAGGCATCTCTCAGACAGAACTGGGAAATCAGGTCGGTGTGACGTTGCGCACGGTCAGAGGCTGGGAACTGGAAGGGCGTTACCCAAAGAAAAGAGAATTATACGATACACTCGCTGAAGTTCTGGGCTGTGATACCTCTTATCTTCTGACGGAAAAAGAAAGCTTCATCACGGAAGCGTCAGAACTCTATGGCAACCGCGGCGCTAAGCAGGCCGAACACATCCTGGAGCAGACCGCCGCCATGTTTGCCGGAGGCGAACTGTCGGACGCAGACCAGATCGCTTTCCTCAATGAGATTCAATCGCTCTATCTGGATTCCAAGATACGGGCAAAGAAATTTACCCCAAAGAAGTACCTCAAGGACGAAGATGCAGGTCAGGCCTAGCTGTCCTGTTTATAGGACAGCACTTCATGCTATACTGTATGTAAGTGACTAAACTGCCGGAGGGAAAATCCCTGTGAGAAATGATTATATTTATGGGCAGGTAGAAAAGCTCAGCAGGAAATACGCTACGCGCGACCCGATCAGGCTTCTGGAATGCATGAATGTGGTCGTCACGGAGACAGACCAATATGAAAAGTTAAAAGGATACTGCTTCTTAAGCTGCAAGACCTTTTATGTGATGATCAGCAGTTATCTTTCTGACGCTGAAAAACGGGTTGTCGCGGCACATGAGCTGGGGCATATCGCCCTGCACAAACAGCAGCTGCGGCTCGCCCCGATGAAGGACTGCGTCCTTTACGACATGGCCAGTAGCACGGAATACGAGGCGAATCTCTTCGCCGCGGATCTGATCATCAAGGATGAGGATATTGAAGAGATATCACAGAACGAAGATCTGGATTATTTCGGCGTATGCAGCAGCCTGTACGTCCCGCCGGAACTCATGAGCTTTAAGCTGTTCAGCCTTTTGCGGCGCGGACACGCCTATCATATGCCGATGGAGCTTGACAGCAGGTTTCTGGCAAAATAGCAGGATAGCCTGATGTTCCCAACAGCATCTTCTATAAAAATCGCATCATCTGAATATATTTCACTCCGTCAGACTCGGAATAGCGCTCTCCAAATGAGAAAAAAGAGTTTGGTTCTCGTGAGTAAAAGTCCACTAATTCCGGATGGTCTTCGCATTCAAGGAATACGATCCCGCCTCCGATCTGCTGTTGAATATCTTCGACAAGGGATAGCGTCAAATCCATCAGGTCCACCCCGCTTATACGCTCCGTGGGCGGAAGAGCGTAATTTTTACTAAACTGGGCAATCAGGAATGCGGAAACGCTATAAGCGTTTATTCCTGTATCAAATTTTGCGTGGCGCTGTATTTTCTTTTTCCCCGTTTTGGATTTCAGCATTACATCCTGAACGATAATCGGCTTATGGGTCAGCGTAAAATATCCAGCCAACCTGAATTTTTCATCCATCACAAGATATGTAATCGACATCTTACGTCGGGAAAACTCTATCGCATTCCTCTTCAAAAATCCTTCTATCTCCAGATTGCGGACGCCATCACTATATTCACAAGAGAAATCGGAGAGAATATCCTTCACAGATTCCTCTCCGACTGACTCGACTAAATCCATTATTCTGACAGTCGTATAGTTACACATGCTGCTTTTCCCTTTTCGCCATCATGTTTCTCAGTACTTCTGGATCTCTAACAGGCGCTTTAACAGCGAGACGCGGCTGCCACGCCGGCTGCTGAGCAGCTTTATCCAGAGTGTCTGCAAAGCGCTCCGCCGACTTTTCATCGGTAATGGTAAAGTTGGTAAAAATGCTCGATGTAGCCATAATAGCACCCCCTTTGTTTTCATCTGAGCAGATACTATGTCGTACCTATATTATATGCGCTCATTCAGGAAAAAACAATATCATTTTAATTTTCAAGCCTCTTTATCGGACATACTCTTTTTCCTGGCCTTAAAGTCCTCGTCAATCTTCCTGCTCCAGTTCTCCTTAATCGGTTCGCAGGCCCGCATCATGCAAACCGTCTCCGCAACCGTTTCATAGACAACCTTCGTTCCCTGATGATCCGCATGGTAATTTACCGCCCTGTCCGCGCCGATGCCAAAACGCGCCGCGGTCTGTGCCGCGTCGATGTTCGCCGCGAGGAACAGGAATTCCCAGCCGAGTTCCTTCTTCTCTTCGATCATCTTCTTTACTTCATCGCTCCCATAGCGATGGCTCGCATTCTCCATACCGTCAGTCGTGATCACGAACATCGTATGCTCCGGCACATCCTCCGGACGCGCGTATTTATAAATGTTCTCGATATGATGCACTGCGCCGCCGATCGCGTCCAGAAGCGCCGTACACCCGCGGACCGTATAGTCGCAATCTGTCATCGGCTTCACATCCACCAGCCGCACACGATCATGCAAGACTTCGCTCCTGTTGTCAAAGAGAATCGTGGAGACATAGCACTCCCCGCCCTGCTTCTTCTGCTTCTCGATCAAAGAATTGAAGCCTCCGATCGTGTCGCCCTCCAGCCCAGCCATCGAGCCGCTGCGGTCAAGGATAAATACCAGTTCTGTGATGTTGTTCTTCATAGTGAAAACCTCCTGTTGTGAGTGATTTTGTTTATGCTCACATGATAGGAGGTTTTCGGACTCCGGTGGTCGCATGAAAAGCGACATCGAAAAAAGACTACATTCCCAGAAGACTCTGGTCAAATTCAAAGAGCACCTCATTGATCTGAAAAATATCATAAATCCCGTTGCGAATAAAATACTCGATGATAATATCAAATTTACTGCTGTGAGATAGCGCAAAGCCCGCTTTCATCAGCATATCCTTTGCCTCGTCATAGGGTAGCTCCAGCGCAATGGCAAAAGCGATTGCGGTCGTCTTACTCGGCCTGTAATTCACGTTGCTACGGATCTTGGAAAACAGCTTGCGGTCTACGTTCGCCTTCTTATAGCACTCCGCGTCTGTCATTCCTTTTTCGTCGATCTTGCGCAGCAGCATCTGGGAGAAGCTCTCGTCTAGCTTTTTCAGCATGTCCCGCAGATCCGGAGAGGGCATGGCCTCCATCGGAGCACGTGTAAAGCACACCCCTTCTTCACGCAGAGATTCCTGTGCTTTTTGCGTATCTGGCGTCGGGGGCTTTTCAACTGACCGTAATGTCTGCTTCTCCTCCCATTCCCATAGCCTGCGCGACTCCGCGGAATCTAACGCTCTGGTAGACAGCACAGTTTCCTCGCCGACGTAATGCGCCTCCACATAGCACTCGTCGATATACTCCGTGACGTCGTCGATCAGCTTTTTGCTGACCTGAAAGCTGTCCTTGTCATACACGACAAGCCAGACCAACATGTCCTGCGTGAGCAAAAACCTGCTGATCTCAGAAATGGCAATCTGCAGCGCCTGATCCTTCGGGAAACCGAGCGTCCCCGTCGCGATCAGCGGAAACGCCACTGTCTCGCAGCCCTGCTCCGCCGCCACCCTTAAGGATTCCCGATAGCAGGACTCCAGAATCTTTTTCTTCTGATTCGGCCCACTCAGCCAGTGCGGCCCGACCGTGTGAATCACATACTTGCAGGGCAGATCATAGCCTCCGCTAAGCTTCGCCTGTCCGGGCTTACAGCCGCCCAGCCGCCTGCACTCCTCGTCCAGCCCCGAACCCGCCGCGCGGTGTATGGCGGCGTCCACACCGCCGCCCGCGCTGGCCAGCTTCGGATTCGTCGCGTTCACGATGGCGTCACATTTTATTTTGGTAATGTCATTTCGGATAATATGTATCGGCACGATGACCTCCCATCGCAGTCAGGCTTTCATTTCTCGGAAAATACTTTGCAAAACAGTCACAATCCCCAGAATCCTGTTCTCGAGTAGGCATGGGGATTACTCCCCATACCCCTACACAGAACCGTACGTGCGCTATTTACGCATACGGCTCTTCATTTCACATTCCATACACTACCGGTAAAACAAACTTACCTTGATTTTCGGCTCAAGCAATGGGAAGGTGCGTAACAGCCCGTTGTTAAATGTCTCCCATGTATAACTTCGCTTCTGACTCCTTCGGTTCAGCCACTTGTACAGCAGATTCTTCGTACAATACAAGAATTGTTCGACATCCCTCGTGTTGTCTGTCACTCCGTAATACTGGTAATGCCCCCGCAGTTTGGCGTTGACCCTGTCAAATATCCACTCCAGCGGCATCGTCCTATGCGCTTTTATCCATTCCTTCATTGCCTTCACTTTACTTCTGAATTTCTTCCTGCTCGTCTTGACCTTGCACCGGAAAAACTGTTTCTTTGTATCTGCTCCGCAATAGAAAGTGAAGCCCAGAAAGTCGAATGTCTCCGGCTTTCCCTGTCCTCTCTTCTTCCTATTCTCCTTCGCAAATCTCCCAAACTCCAGTACTCTGGTCTTCTCCTCTGCCAGCTCCAGTCCATATTTTCGAAAGCGTTCTTCTAACTTCTGTCTGAATACTTTCGCTTCATACTCATACTGGAAACAGCAGACGAAGTCGTCGGCATATCGGATGAGATAACATTCACCCCTACACTGTCGCTTCACAATCACATCAAACCAGTTGTCCAGCACATAATGCAAATATACATTTGCCAGCACGGGACTGGCACCGTTGCCCTGCGGGGTTCCGGTCTCACTGTCCAGATATTTCCCATTCTCCATAATGCCAGCTCCCAGAAACTTCCTCACCAGCCCAATGAATTTTCGGTCCGCTATATCATGCTCCAGCATTCTCAGCAGCCACTCATGGTCTACGTTGTCAAAGAAGCCTCGGATATCCGCTTCAACTACATAATTCGTCTTGCGGTACTGCACCATTTCGATGATTTCCTTCACCGCCTGATGGCAGTTTCGGTTCGGGCGAAATCCATAGCTCATATTATAGAACTTCGGCTCATATACCTGTGTCAGTATCTGCGCGATTGCGTTCTCCACCAGTTTATCCTCATAACTGGATATTCCCAGCGGTCGCATTTTCCCTTTTGTTTCTTTCGGGATAAATACCCTTCGTGACGGTTTCGGGCGATATCTGCCATCCTTCATCCTCTTCACCAGATTCTCAAGGTTGGCGCTCAGGTTCTGTCCATATTCCTCCTTTGTCACGCGGTCGACGCCCGCTGCTTTGTTCTTATCTATCGTTCGGTGAATATCCCTCAACATGGCAACGTCGATATGGGACGCAAGATTCTGGACTTTCCTGTCCGTCCTGTTCGCTTTCGCGATGTTATATTGTATTCCGGGTATTCCTTCTACCATGTCCTCAGCTCTCTCTTGTCTGCATGGCTCCGTCCTGCCCGGAGCTGTGAAATGTACGCCCCTTCCCTCCACCGTGATTAGCGGCTTCTTCGGTACTATGGGCGTATCGGACTTCCTGCTACTCCTTTGAATCCCTATCGCATTCCTTTGGTTTGGTTTTCATACCCTCTTCAGGGAAGTAACAGGATCTCAGCTGTTCTGTGCAACGCATTTATCATCAGCCTCGCCAAGCTCTCAGACTGGGGGATGCCTCCGCGCCCTCACCCTCTCGGTCACGGAAGTGTTGCCTGCTACGAACAAAAACGCATCGGCCATTTCCTACCTTATACTGATTTCCCAGCTCAATCACTTCACTCTCGTTTCGGCTCTGCTGCTCCCTGTCCTACGCTTAAGTCTGGCGTTACCGCTTCAACTCCAAGGACTCGGTACGGGCGGGTGGTTAGCCCCTACCCGACAGGATTCTCCTGCTATGCGTTGCCAGCTTACAAAGGCAAGCAACTCCTGTTTGCTCACCAGAGGAAATCAGCTATGCTGATTTCTCAGCTCGCACTTCGTGCGCAGTATACAGCTTCATACAATTGCCCATGTGTAAAATAGTTATAAGCCCGGCAGCCGCCTGCGCAGACAAATCCATGTTGGCACACGGAACACCGCCCTGTCAGAAGATCCGTCCGGAATCCGCGATTGTAACGAAAAGAATCCGAGGACTCCCATATTTCACGCAGCGTCTTTTTCCGAAGATTCCCCTCATTGAATCGCTCATCATACATAGATTCACAGCCGCGGACATTTCCTACGCTGTCTATCCCAATCGCCGTGAGCCCCGCTCTGCAGCCTGTAAATACTGCTTTGCCACTCAGATTTCCGCGAAAATAGCCTTCCTCCTCCGTATAATATCCGATATTGTCAGCGACACCCATCATGAATGGTGCATCGAACATATGAAACGCCACAAAACGGATAACCTCCCCGTGGTCGAAGCGATAATTGATCCCGCTGTCCGCCGCGCTCCCCATCGGCGAGCAGGCCTGTATCTGCCACGCGCTGATCGGATACTGGCAGAGGAGCTGATAAAGTTCTTCCAACTGTTCCGCATTCTCATGATTCAGCGTGCTGATAACGGAAACCGGAATATCATGTTCTGTCAGTGTCTGAATCGCCTGCACTGCTCGTCGAAAGCTTCCATTCTGTCTATATTTATCATGGATATCCTCCGGCCCATCCAGAGAGACTGCCACGGATTCCACAGGGATACCTTTTAATTTGGAAATCACCTGCTCTGAAAACAAATAACCATTCGTAATCATGGATACGCGGATGCCATGGTCTGTAAGCCTCCCGGCAATCTGCGCCCAGTCAGCGCGCATGAAGATCTCACCGCCGATTAGCGACACTCTGCGACAGCCAAGCTCCGCCAACTGATCCGCCACGTTCATGCATTCCTCTGTATCCAACTCCTCCGGTCTGGCCTGTCCGCCCCGCGAGCCGCAATACCTGCAGGAAAAACAGCAGGCGAGGGTGATCTCCCACACGCAGCTTCTCAGTCGGTATTTACACACTGGCTTCTTCATTACTTTTTCGACCCGTCTACCGGATTAGACGTTCCCCTTTTCTCCGCCATTACATCAGGAGTTGTTTCTACCTCCCTCATCGTAATATCGGGAATTGTTCTATTAACCAGCTTCGTCGATTCCATATGTAAATCGGGATAGACCATCTTTACATCTGACCAGTCCGCCTCTTCTGAATCCGCGCCATCCATCAATTTCTCCAGAACCATCTTGTCTATGATTTCAGGAGCCGCATATAAGGTATTCATCATAAATTTGTCTACCCATTGCCGATGATATGTACGCAGCAACGACTCATAGTAAACCTGGATATTCTGCGTGCGCACACGAGCCATATCCAAAAAGGAAAGATAATCCACAATCAGAGAATCATCACTGCCCTGCCCGGTCTGCAAATCCTGAAACGCTTTGACAGATTGAACTACCTTCTCTATCTCCTCCTGAAGCCGTGTCAAAACATTTATATTGCGTTTCACAACCTCATCGACACTGTCTTCCGATATTTTCAGTTTCTCCTCCGTCTGACTTTCCTCTTTCATCGGGACAGACTTTTTGGATTTCCAGATAGCAAATTCTCGCCCACACGCTTTACAAAATTTCGCACTCATCGGAGCCGTTGCTCCACAATACTCACAGAACTGTAAAGTCTCATCAGGATCAAAATCCTTTTCTTTTGCTTTGTCTGTCTCTGCCATCTTTTCCCTCCGCTTATTTTTGCAAAAGTGATTTCAACTGCCCCGCAAGAGATTTCAACTGTTCCGTATCCTTACCTGAAAACGTTATTCTATTGCAAGGAGCTCCGCATCCATCATCTGCTGTACCAAACTTACAGAAAATTTCTTTATATTTACAGGATATTGTATAATGCATTCCGCCCCATCCGTCTTTGCCAAGCCCTGGATATAATTCTAAAAACCACTCTGCTAAACAGCTACCACCATACTTCATTCCAACATCCCCATCATCCACATAATCAATTCGATCAATTGTAAAACCTGCCTCCAACAAGTCTTCTACCAACATAGCAGCTGTATAATTGCCTTCAGATTCATAGAGCCAAATTCGATAACCCCTAAAAAATTCACCTTCACCAGGATCACTCCATTTTCCCTTATGCATAGCGCCCGTGCCTTTCACAGGTACGTAGTTGTCCCTGCCACTATGGTTCGACTGTTTCAGGGCTGGATTTTCCCGGATTTTGTGTTGGCTCTCTTCCCACACTTTCCGCGCTTGTTCTTTATACATCTCCTTCTCGCGATCGCGTTTCTTATCTTGTGCACCTTTTTTGTTTTCAGCTACTCTCTGAACCTGTATGTCAAAATTTCTCTGCTGCATATATTTGATCGCAGGATTATGTTTTTGCAGCTTTTTGACGGTCTCTTCCAGTATATCGTGCTCAGCCCCGGGCTTCAAAGCTCGTTTGGGTAAATGACTCAGATCTCGATTCCCGCAGCCCTCTTTCAGAGTAATCCTCAGTATGCGAAATTCCGGGATTTTCGTTGTAACTCTGACATAGACTATATCAATGTCTTTATACTCCACTGGAAAAGCTCCATGGCGTATATATAGACAATTGTCGCCCATTCTGAAATCATCCTTATAAAAACTTTCACCCCTGGAAAAATCAAGCGCATATATCGGCATTTGTGGGTTTTCCATAGAAAGCCGGAATGATTTTCTCTCAGCAATGCACCCTTTCACCATGACTTCTGTTACCATAACATATTCAATGCCAATGCCAACGGCAGCGAGAATTGCACCGCCAAGTACATAACCCCATAATACAATACCCAGTATGCCAATAACAATAAAAGCAGCCCAGAACACGACCCCCAGCAGAGCCAGTATCATGTGAAGCGCCGTATTCGGCTTCATATATCTGCGATATTCATCTCTCACCACATCGCTTATTTCCAATGGCATCGTCCCACTCCTTCACTTCCATCATCTCATCCGCCTCAAACACTATTTCAATCAAAATTTTATACTACCTTTTATCTCTATCCACCTGCTTCAGCGCAATGATGCTTATTATGATATAGACCAGAGTAAACACCGCCATATACAGCCAGCAGCAAAGCAGATTCCCCGCAGTGGGGTCGTACCCATCCACGCCCGATGCTAAATAGCGCCAATAAAGGCTATCTATCGTATTCGCGACCGCGCAAACCGCGCTCAGCCCCCATTTGCTCAATGTGAAATAAGAAATTGCCTCCGTAACTCCCTTCAGCGTAAAAACCGCTCCTGACATCACCAGCTGTATAATCAGCACAAAGGGCATCACAGTCATAGCTGTGTTCTCACTCTTTACAATGCTGGAAATCATGACCGCAATCATATCCGCGCCAAATATCGTCAGCCAGAATGTAATGTACAAATCAACCAACGCAGGAAACACAAGACCCGCGACTGGGAAATATGCATGACATTTTATAAATACCATGGCTAATACAATCAGACCTTCCACGACACATATGGCGGCTTCATAAATCACATGAGCCAGAATATAAGAAGAAATATGCAATCCGGTTCTGTGCTCACGCTTAATGATAGCCCTCTCCCTGCAAATGGAACGAATGGAGTTAAAAAGTCCTACCCAGATGCAGGCACATATCATCGCGAAAAATCCCATTTTCGTATCGCTGAATGCGACGAACATATCCTCACTGACCACCAGCATAATGATACCCATGATAATCGCTGTTGAAACCCAGTTCGTCCATTGCTTCTCGCTTACAAACAACCGGAAACATTTTCCGGTATATATCTTTATCTGTCCAACCCTTCCGATTCTCTCCTCCTGCATCTTAGATATCCCTCTCCTGTCTGGCATATCTGTCAATATAGTAATCCGCCATGCCATCGCCTCCCTCGTCCGGACGATTGATGCGCTTCACGACCTTTTCCAGACAGTCCACTTGAAAGAATGCGCAGGCAGATTTCGGTGAGCCATAGAAGACGAGGTGGCCGGAATTATCTTTGTCGCTCTTCGCCAACACGATCACCTGATCAAAAAGTTCAAAAGCTCTGTCCGGACTATGGGAAATGACGATCACGATTTTCCCCTCATCAGCAATCGCCCTCAGGTTCTCCATGAGCGCCCTGGCCATCGTGCCATCCAATCCAGAGTCCGGCTCATCCAGAAAGAACAGGGACGGGTTGCCGATATACTCGACCGCCACGCTGAGCCTCTTTTGCTGACCTCCGCTCAGCTTTTCCACCAGAGAGGACTGCTCCCGCTCCAATCCCAGCGCCCGCATGGTCCTCTGCACCTGCGTCCTATATTCGTCCGCGGAAAGCGAGGAGGGCAGACGCATCTGGGCGGCATTCAGAAGCGTATCATAAACGGTATCCTTTTTTCGGAGAAGGTTCTCCTGTGGAACATAGCCAATCTCATACTTCATCTTTTTATATTCCGCATAGATATCGGTATCCTTGTACCTGATCGCCCCCTGCGCCGGTTCATAGCCCATCACCGCATTCACAAAGGTTGTCTTTCCTGCCCCGGAGCCGCCCAGAATTAACGTCATACTTCCGTCCGGAATCTCCAGCTTAATGTCTTTCAGCAGCGTCTTTTTCTTCATTCGATGCCAGACATTCCGTTCCTCGATGAAGATCGACAGAGCAGGCTCTCCATGTGTTTCCCACTTCTTTTCCGCCTTCTGTTCATCAGCCGCCTTCTCATTCGCCTGGTAAAGCAATTCATCTCCGGTATAGAAGAAAAGATATCCTGCTATCCGGATGACATCCATCGGCTTTAAGTAAGCCGATCCGGTGATTCTTTGACTATTGACGTAAACCCCATTCAGACTGCCATGGTCAAGGATACTCCAGCCTCCTGTGGCCCGGAAAAAGGAGGCATGATGTCTCGATACACTTCTGTCGCCCAGCGCAATCATTTCCTCGCGTCCAACGCTGATTTCCGCAATATCCTCATGCAGCGCCTGCGTCCGCCACGTGACGTCGTCATGGTAATGCGTGGTATAGACCATGAGTACGTCGGATTCATTCGCAAGATCCTCACTCCCATGTACCCGCAGCACATCCCCGTCATGCAAATCAAGGAACGTGTTCGCCGGAATCTTTTCCCCATTGTAAATCGTCCCATTGGAGCTGCCCACATCGCGGTATTTGCTGCCAGACACCGTCGTGAGAAACTCGCCGTGATTTCTCGACACGGTGCGCACCGGAATTGACAAGGCAGAGCTACTGTTTTTCGTGGCTCGTCCTAAGCTTTGCTCTCCGTCCAGCCGAAAGCTGTGCACTTCCCTTTTCCAGCAGCAGATCAGCCTTGCCGGCTTTACGGCACTGCTGACATATACAGTTTTCTCCCCACTCATTTGTTTCCCTCGCAAAAGTTTTATTTGATGCGCGTCAGCGTCAGGTCACTGTCATCTGCACTCAACACAAAAGAAGTACTACTGTAATCTATAATATAATAATAATCTGTGCTGAAATCTTCAAATGAGAACTTTATCATATACATTGCATCATCCTGATCAGCCAATAAACTATGAGAGGTACCAATATGAACGGTTCCATCTTCCTCCGTCATCATAAACGAAAACGTCACTTCCTCCTTTGCAGTCTCATAGAAGAAGCTCCATGTGTTTCCAGAGTTATCCATCCAGTCGCCAATTAAATACATTTCGAAATAGCCGCATGATCCAAAATAACTACATTGCCCAATATAATTTTTTTCATATATCTGCGTCGAATTGATTGTTTCCGTGGTCAGCGCATCTTTCTTATGCGTTCCCGTATAATGCAATACCAACAAGTCATTGTCATATTTCGCAAAAAATCCATCATAACTATCGTCTATGTTTCCATTATAACCCTCATATCCCGACGCCTGCGCATCCGATACCTCATAAGTAATTACCAGATCCGAATATTCATCAAGGTACGCGTCGCCCTCCTCCTGCGTGATCAGACCGACAGCCACCTGATAGGCCACATATGACTCCAAAATATTGAGCTGATCTCCATCCGTTGTTGCAGTTATAAAAGTGTCATTCAGAAGACAGTCCTCATACATAGGAAAAACAGAATTCATATAGCTGTAGGTTGTTCCGTCAATCAGAAAGCCAAAATAGCTGTCAAGTGCAAACGAGATATCCCCGTTGTGCTCTATCGATGTTTGATGCCAGACCCCATCCAAATCGGGATCAAAATGTGAGGAGCTTCCCAGTGTTGGCTGGTACTTGTCATTTGACACGATGTTTAAGGTGCTTCCGGTGGACAAACTGATAACTCGCGTGACGAACACAAGCAGTAAGACAACAACAAACACACATGGAACCACGACGAGCCAGCGTTTTTTCCCGGCTAACGCTTGCCCTGACTTCTTTCTGCCTTCATTTCTCTTATCCGGGACCTGTCCTATCTCTGCTCCCTTCCCTTCTATATTTGTATCGCTCTCGAACTTTGCTGCGCTTAGAGTCCTGTTATCATCCTGCGGCGCATCTCCCCCGCTTATGGTCTTCTCATCACCATCACCGTCATCATCGGATTTCACAGAATGCGAATATTCGCTCCTGTCATCTGTTTTTTTCGAAGCGGCATCAAGCTCTGCAATCAGCGATTCCATTGATCGGATTCTCTCATTCCGTTGGACCGCGAGACCTTTTAACAGCACCTGCTCCTGCGCAGGCGAAATAACCGCTCCACAGAAAAGCGGCGGGAGCAATGTGTCCTGCGTAACTCTGTTGATCGAATTTTCCGGCGTTTTCCCAGTGATCAGCTTATAAATTGTAGCGCACATCGCATAGACATCAGACCATGCCCCCTGCACGCCGTGGGACGTATATTGTTCTGCCGGCGCATATCCCGGCTTTAGGATAACGGACAGACTGTTCTGACCCGCGTAATTGATCCCTCTGGCCGTCCCAAAGTCAAGAAGCTTCACATTCCCCGAGCCGAGGAGCATGAGATTAGCCGGGCTGATGTCGCGATGGATCAAGCCCTGTTTATGTACCTCCGTCAGGCTGTACATGACCGGTTTTAACATCCGATACGCTTCATCAAAAGCCATCGGATCGTTTTCAGTCAGATACTTTTGCAGATCCTGCCCGTCCAGAAACTCCATCACAATATAAGCCGTATTATTTTCCTTAAAGTAATCCCGTACCTCCACAATATTTGGATCTTTGCAAAATTTCGCGAGGATACGGGCCTCGTCCAGATATTTCCGGATTCCCTCTTCATATGCCCGTGCCTTTTCCCCCTGGCTGACCGAGATCGAAAGAGACTGCTCGTGATAGCGATTGGCAACCTCCGATGGATAATATTCCTTGATGGCAACCTTCATGTCCAGCAGAATATCTTTTCCAATATACGTGATCCCGAATCCGCCCTCTCCCAGCACAGCTCCAACCAGAAAGCGTTCATGCAAAATCGTGCCGACCGGCAGCTGGTGAACCTCATTCTTAACATCTACACTGTGTTGACAGATCGGGCAAACCTTCACTCCCTGCTCTACGCTCTCCATACAAGTCGGGCAGTATGATTCCTCCAACATGTTATGATCTCCTCCCTGATTAACTATCTTCCATACTATATTGCAGAATCGCAGACAGCAACGCTATACCAAACAAAACAACGGCCAAAGTCCATCCCCAGCGAAATTCAAAATCAAGGCTTCCCTTATAATACTCTAAGCCGTAATATTTCCAAAAGCGACTACGGAACAAAACCAATCCGGCGATCGCGATACCAGACATACCTCCCACGCCTTCAATCCTGTAGATTTTACTCTTGCATAGTGAGAACAAGAGTCCCACTATCCCTGCCCCAAAAGACACAACCAGAAATAGATTGGGCATTTGATCATCATCAAAAAATTTCTCCCCACTGGCATCCTGGCCAATCATGAGTTCAATTCCACTGCACTCGATTGACTCTCCACCGCAGGAAACCATCATGAACGGACAGAAAAAGAAAACTAAGCCTGCCAATATAGCCAGTCTCGCGATGGTGGACCATAATTTTCTTTCTTTTTTGTGTTTCTTCTGCTTTTTATTCCGATTCTGGGCACCCCAGTCCGTATTTTGGTCGTCTTCCTCTTCATCCGGGATCTCCAGCGACTCAAATAAGATCGACTTCTCATTTTGCGATTCCAGTTTCTCCGCATATGGTTTTATGCGGGTTCCGCAATACGGACAGAACTTCGCTGTATCTATAATCTTTTTCCCACACTTACTGCAATATATTTTTACTTCTTTCGCTGCTTCAGTTCCCTGGATTTCCAGCTCAAATCCACAGTAAGGACACATTCCCAGTTCCGACTCATACTCTGACATACAGTTGCAACATTTGACTTTCATAACATTCTCCGTTCAAAACGACGTACATGTAAGCTCTTTTATCTAAGGAAGTCGCTACTCTCCCCATAGTAATTTGTATAGCCTTTACTGATTCCACTCCCTGTCCATCCACTCACACCCAATGCAAACCAACCATCTCCATTTTTCTGAAGGGTGATCAGATCTGTCCCTACGTACAATGTGTGTCCCAGATATTCGTCAATCGATACGGTATAGATATCACCCTCTACCTTCTCAATCTCGAGACTCGCCATATCCATATAAGCGTCATATGTCGAGACAGCAATATACAATATTCCATCGCGTTCCATATAGGAATCTCCGTGATAATATTGGATATAAATATTATCGCTTACCATGGAACGAACATAAGCCTTTATCTCATCGGTAGTTGAAAAATTAACAACCGGGCACCAGCCATCGGAAGTTCCCAAATCATCAATGTAACCGTCGAAATCAACTGTTACGCCATTCCGTCCCGCAAGCAGACTATCTATCACCTGAATTGCCTCCCGCGCACTAGCTTTCAATTCTGTTTCCTGAACACCTTCGCTTCTTTCCAAGAGCAGGTTTCTTTCCTCATCCGTCAGGAGGAGCTTATTATCTCCATTCTGAGTGTTCAGTTCCTCATAGGTAGTGAAGTTCAATTCATAACTTCTCTCCGCAGCATCCTCTCCCTCCACGCTCACCGTGTTCTGAAGAAGGAGCAGCTCGTTCACCGATGCAGCGTCATCTGCTTCATAACTGAAATAATTGAGATTCATATAAGGAATCCCAACATGTCTCATCTCGGAGATAATATCGTCCTGCGAAGCTCCGGGATTTTCCACGCTGTTCTGTGACCAGTGCCGTCTAAGCGTGATCTCATTTTCAGAGACCTTATACAGTTCACTTACAAACTCCCTCGCCCCCGTATAGGCTCCAATCAATTCTTTGGCAGTTACAATGCAATAGGCAGCCTGCTGTTCGCTGAAAAACAGCCGCACTGTCATCGCATCACAATAATTTATGTTCACAATCTGCTGTTCAGCTATCTGTACGATTTCATCATCTTCAAATCCATACAAAACTGCCCATACGGAAGCACTGTCATACTCTCCGGAAAAATCCCCGTCTATGTACACGGCCAACAATTCTTCCACATCATCCGCATTGACATCGCAAAATATGATATTGCTGACACCCTGCTTTTCTGAACTATAGTTGCTCTCATCAATCAACCCATAAGTCGTTTGCAGCTCTGTAAACTTAGCCTCCAACAACTGCTGCCGGATTTCGCTGTCATCCTCATTCTGAATGATTTCCTCTTCTACTTCTTCATCATAAGAGTCCTGCGAATCCGAATCTGCATACTCCTCCTCAACATCGTTATATGAGCCGTCCTTCTTACCACAGGCCATCAAAAGAAATGCTGTAACAAAAACAGCAGATATCTTCCAACACTTCCTCCACTTTCTCATGATTATTCTTATCACCTCTCTGAGCATTATCTTATTATTCAATATTAAATGCCTTCCCATATCCAGCTTCTTCACCTGATGAATCATAAACATAAAATCCCATGGTGTACGTTCCGGAACTCGTTGCGTATTTCATCATAAGGTTAATTAACCCCTGGAGATCCCAGTATGTTCCAAGTCCACCTCCCAATGTACCATGATTTATTTCATCCCCGTTGCGCAATAAATAATATTCTATTTTATTAATATCATAATTTGAACTTACCGCCCCACTATATGGCAAATTCATGTTTACAAAACCTAATGTCGATGCCGCAGCTGTCACAGTAACAGTGCACGATGCTTTATAACTTGTCCCATTGATGGTAGCTGTAATGGTAGTCGAACCGGCCGAAATCGCCGTCACCTTACCGGAACTCGATACCGTTGCTACACTAGAACTGCTGCTACTCCATGTCACACTCTGTCCAGATGGAGTTACAGAAGCCGTCAACGTACAGGTATCACCCGCCGTCAAAGACAGGGATGACGACGACAGACTGATACTCGGCGCTGACACTTTGACAGTGCAAGCAGCAGAATAACTCTTACTGTTCAATGTGATACTCGCCGTCACCGTAGCAGAACCGACTGCCACTGCCTTTATTGTACCAGAACTCGATACTGTCACCACACTGGTATTGCTGCTGCTCCATGTCACACTCTGACCTGATGGAGACGTACTTGCCGTCAGAGTACTGCTATACCCAATATAGAGAGAAAGGCTCGCACTGGAGAGAGTAACGCTTGGCGCTGTCACGCTGACCGTACAGGTCGCGGTATAGCTTTTACTGTTTACCGTAATTTTCGCGGTGAGCGTCGCTGTCCCCTCACCCACGGCAGTTACGACCCCCGAACTGCTTACGGTGGCCACGCCTGTATTGCTGCTGCTCCATGTCACACTAAATCAGCTTGGGTTTACGCTAGCGTTCAAGGTGCCGGTCTCACTCACGACCAGCGACATAGCCGATTTTGAAATGCTGATGCTCGGTGGCGCGACGCTAACGTTGCATTTCGCCGTATAGCTCTTACTGTTTACCGTGATCATGGCAGTGATTGTGGCGCTTCCCTCTCCCACCGCCGTCACGGTTCCTGAACTGTTTACTGTTGCCACATCAGTATTACTGCTGCTCCATGTCACACTAAATCCGCTTGGGTTTACGCTTGCGTTCAACGAACCGCTTTCAGTGACTGTCAGAGACAGGGATGAGCGGGACAGGTTGATCGTTGGCGGGTTCACTTTTACCGTGCAGGCAGAGGAATAGCTTTTCCCATTTATCGTGGACTTTGCCGTGATCGTGGCACTTCCATCTCCCACTGCTGTCACAGTTCCATCACTGGAAACCGTAGCAATATCCGTATTGCTGCTGCTCCATGTTACGCTCTGGCCACTCGGGTCTGTGGTCGCTGTCAATTTTTTGGTATTCGTAACCGTCAGTTCCGCAGACGAGGCAGACAGGATCACCCGATCCTTCACCGTCATCTCATATGTGTCGCTATATTCTATCCCCTGATAAGTAAACCCGGCTGTGATCGTTGCCGTACCCGCAGAAACCGCGGTAACCGTTCCGCTCGCATCCACTGTACAGACTTTTGAATTACTGCTTGTCCAGTTAATCGCCTGTCCGGACGGTGTAAACACACAATTCAGCGTTACGGTATCGTCTACAGGAAGCGTGTCTTTAGCCCCGCTGATAGAAATTCTCGGTTCCGTCACGGTGACGCTACACACTGCTTCGTATTCATCGAATTTCGCGAGAACCTCTGCTGTGCCTTCCCCGACGCCGGTCACTAGGCCATCTTTCACGGACACAATATCTGGATCACTCGACTCCCAGATAATTTCTTCATTTTCCGGGTTCGTCTCCGCGGTCAGCGCTATGCTGTCTCCCACATAGAAGCCTGAAATATCATACGCTGACAAAATTATTCCGTTAGTGGTTACCGTCACCGAAACCGGATCTGTCGTATATGTCCGGCCATTGATCGTGCAGTTTGCCGTGATTTTCGCCGTTCCATTTCCAGTTCCATATATCGATCCACTTTTTACTTCCGCTACGGAATCATCACTGCTGTTCCATTCAAAAACCGTTCCGCCCGGAGCGCCCGAAACCGTCACCGTCGCGGTTCCTCCTGCAAAGATTGCCATTTTTCCGGTCTTGATTCTTATCGAATAGTCAAAAACAGTTAAATAGCAGATAGCTGAATCATCGCCGACCGACGCTGTGATTTTTACTGTCCCCTCTTCATTCGCTGTTACCCTTCCATCGTTATCAACGGATGCAATCGTCTCCTCGCTGCTACTCCACGTACAGGAGCCGCTCATTCCGTCAACGGTCAATGTGATAGTATCGCCCACATACAGGCTGGTGGCATCCAGATTAACTGATAAGGTACCTTCCTCTGCCACGCCTTTACTCACGACCAGCTCCACCGTATCGGAATCACTGATCGCGTCACCCTCCAACCGGTCTGCCCAGACCACTGTCCCTTCAGCATAAATACTGTTTACCTCTGTGACAGAATATGTAATGCCCGCTTCTTCCAACATCGCGGCTGCCTCTTCCCGCGTCCGGTACAGAACACTTGGCATCGTATTTTTCTCGGCGGATGTTAAAGAAGAAGTACTGTTGCTCAGATATAGAGAGACAACTGTTCCCTCCTCCACAATACTGCCTGCGGAATAATCCTGTTCGATAACTATATTGGTCGCAATATCGTCATAGGGCAGATATTCGACAGCCACGCTTTTTACACTTTCCGCATACAACAATTCCTGCGCCACGCCGAGGGACTGATTCGTCACCTCCACCACACGCGTCTCATTCTCTGCCAACTCCGCGTCACGGTTCAGGGTATCCAGGAAGCCAATTCTTCCAGTCAGCAAAAGCGTCAAAAGCACAACCGCAACAAGAGCTGCCGCCGGAATAGATATTTTCGCCCACAGCGGCCAGCGCATCATGTCAAAGGCACGAATCTTCCCGGAAACTCTCGCCACAGGTTTGTCCGATTTCAGTTCGCCCAGGAAAGCTTTTATTGTCTTCGTGCGATCCTCAATCCGGACGTTCATCGCGTTCAGGATCGCGTTTTCTTTATTCTTGTCAATTTTGCAGCTTTTCGACGGTGGTACAAGAATATCCTTGTTCTCCGTCTCGAAGTACGCCCGGCGCTCCATCGCGTCCGGCGGCGTGATACCCGTGATCATCCGGTACAATACGGCTCCCATAGCGTATACGTCCGTATGCGATCCCTGGTCGCCGCGGCTGCGATACTGCTCTTCTGGGGAATAGCCCTGCTTGATGATGACCGTCAGGCTGCGGCTGTGAGAAGTCGTCGCGTAGCGCGATGCGCCGAAATCAATCAGACGAACATGGCCGTCCGTCGTCAGAAAGATATTATCCGGCGCAATATCGCGATGAATAATGCCTTCCGTATGAACCGCTTCCAGCGCGTACATGACTGGCTCCAGAATCGCGATCGCCTCATCAACCGGAATCTTCCCCGCATGCTCCAGATAGGAGGCCAGCGTCTCGCCCTCCAGATATTCCATGATGATATAAGCCGTATTGTTTTCCTTAAAACTGTCAAATACGCGAACAATACCGTCTGTACTCTGGAATTTTGCCAGATGGCGGGCTTCCTCCACGAACTTTTCCAAGCCACTGTTGTACTGCTCGCCTTTATTTCCGCTGTAGACAGTCACCTGCGTCTCTCCGAGTGCGCGCGTCGCAAACTCACTGGGCAGATACTCCTTGATCGCGACCTTCTGCTGCAGCGTGAAGTCCCAGCCCACATAGGTGATGCCGAAACCACCGGAACCCAGCGCACGCCCAACCAGATAGCGTCCATGCAACAATGAACCCGGCTTCATATGCAGGGTATTCTCCATCGGCTCTTCTGGATCATAGCCGCAGTTTGGGCAGAGCCCCAGCTCCGATTCGTATTCGGACATACAGTTTAAACATTTGATCTTCATAGCACTCTCCATCCAGGAAACAGTAGATTACCCTGATAACATATTTCACGATTATTCCACAACCGTAACCTTACATACTGCCCGATTGCCTTTGACTGTCATTATTGTGACGACAGTACTTACAACTTCTATTCCGGTGATTACTCCATTTGGCACCTCTGCAATCGATTCATCACTGCTGCTCCGTCACCACACGCGTCTCATTCTCGGCCAACTCCGCGTCACGGTTCAAAGTATCCAGGAAGCCAATCCTTCCGGTCAGCAGAAGAGTCATCAGCACAACTGCAACAAGAGCCGCCACTGGAATAGATATTTTCACCCACAGCGGCCAACGCATCATATCAAAGGCTCGAATCTTCCCGGAAACCCTTGCCACCGGCTTGTCCGATTTCAGTTCGCCCAGGAAAGCTTCCATCGTCTTCGTGCGATCCTCGATCCGGACGTTCATCGCGTTTAGAATCGCGTTTTCTTTATTCTTGTCTATTTTACAATTCTTCAACGGGACTATAAGGATATCCTTGTTCTCCGTCTCGAAGTACGCCCGGCGTTCCATCGCGTTCGGCGGCGTGACGCCCGTGATCATCCGATACAGTACTGCTCCCATGGCGTAAACGTCCATGTACGGTTCCTGATCGCCACAGCTGCGGTACTGCTCCTCCGGAGAGTAGCACAGCCTAATGATGTACGCCAAGCTGCTGCTGTGGATGGTCATCGCATAGCGTAATACACCTAAATCAATCAGGTGGGCATGGCCATCCGTCGTCAGAAAAATATTATCAGGCGCGATATTACAGTGAATGATGCCTTCTGCGTGAAGCACCTCCAGCGCGCGCATGGCTGGCTCCAGAATCGTGATCGCTTCATCAACTGGAATCTTCCCCGCATGCTCCAGGTAGGAATCAAGCGTCTCACCTTCCAGATATTCCATGATGATATAGGCCGTGTTGTTCTCCTCAAAGCTTTCGAATACGCGTACAATACCGTTTGTGTTCTGGAATTTCGCCAGGCAACAGGCTTCCTCTACGAATTGTTCCAGACCGCTGTTATACTGCTCGACATTACTTCCATTGGTGTAGACAGTCACCTGTGTCTCGCCAAGCACGCGCGTCGCAAACACGCTGGGCAGATATTCCTTGATCGCGACCTTCTGCTGTAGCGTAAAGTCCCAACCTATATAGGTGATGCCAAAACCGCCGGAGCCCAGTGCGCGTCCAACCAGATAACGCCCGTGCAGCAGGGTTCCTGGCTGCATATGCAGTGAACTCTCCATCGGCTCATCCGGATCATAGCCGCAATATGGGCAGATCCCCAGCTCCAATTCGTATTCGGACATGCAGTTTAAACATCTCGTTTTCATTCGTATTCTCCCTGGCAGCAAATGTTCATTTCCTGACTGGTTTCCCTACTCTATATCTGCAATGACCGGGATTATAAACAATTGATACCAAATGTCCCAATAAAGTGAATAATATAAGTTATCGATTTTATCACCAGTTGAAGTAGTCTTGTGTAAAGCTTCTGGGTTCACTTTCCGTAACCGTAAAAATACAGAGTACATCGTCGTCAATCTTTCTTATTTCGCCCAAAAGCAGGCGTCTTTTCCAACAATTTTTTCCCTTATACATATCAACATTCCAGCGTTGCAGAAAAATCAGTTCTCATCATTCATACTCTTTTCTTAGATAGGCTGCGCGCTCAGAAGACACTTCAAGTGAAATATATGTATAGTCTATTTCTTTATCTAGTGTCATTCCGTCACTGTCGTATTCTAACAATTTTAGCACGTTTCCAGATTCATCATATGAATATTGGTATATGTACTCCAGTCGACCTCCGCTGCTATATATTAGCTTACTTAGCATTTTCCCGTCCTCATCATATACATACTCATAAGACCTCGAATGTTCAGAAGTGCTGAAACTTTGGGTATAGTTCAATTCGTTTCCAAATTCATCATAATCATATCTAACTCTGTATTCGGATTCGCCATCGTAGCGTATTTTTTCCAACAAATTTCCAGATTCATCATATGTATACTCCTCTCGATACCACGGTAGTGTCAAAAGCTACCTCGTTTTTTGTTGCCTAAACCTTGATTTTCGGGAG
>JAJPXQ010000122.1 GCA_021205385.1 Lachnospiraceae bacterium
TCACCGGGGAAAACGCCTGGTCACGTTCCGGCGCGGAGCAGCTCTATGAAAACACTACGTCTGAAAAGGAATTTTATGTGATCGAGGACGCAGGACATTTTGATATGTATGACCTGGAGCCGTATGTCACACAGGCTATGGACTATATTGTGCCGTTTTTCGAGAACCATTTGAATGTGGGTGCATAATAGCGGATACAGATATGCAGAGTGAATCCTGGAAATAATGCGGAACCACAGGGGTGAAACTTTGAAATGAACAGGCAAGCCGAGACTTTCACCGAAGCCTCGGCTTGCGCTGGATTTGGAGATAAGAGATGAATAAACGAATTTTAGGAACAGATCTTGAAGTATCAGCGATAGGACTTGGTTGTATGGGCTTTTCACACGCTTACGGTGCGCCCACTGCGGAACAGGAAACCATCCGAATGCTACAATACGCTTATGAGCTTGGCTACACTTTTTTTGATACGGCGGAGGTTTATGGTACGCCAAATGATCCAAATGCGAACGAGCGGGTTGTAGGAGAAGCGTTGCAGTCAATCCGAAATCACGTCAGGATTGCAAGCAAGTTTGGAATCCGATTTGATTATGATAGTCTGGAAGTCAATAAGTCATTAATACTGGACGCGAGGCCGGAAGTGATCCGAATGTCTGTAGAAGGTTCTTTGAGACGGCTGCGCACTGATCACATCGATTTGTATTATCAGCATCGAATGGACCCAGCAGTAGAGCCGGAAACGGTGGCGGAAGTCATGGCGGAACTGATAAAGGAAGGAAAAGTTTTGCGCTGGGGAATCTCGGAGGCAAATGAAAATTATCTGCGCCGGGCTCATGCCGTCTGTCCGGTGACAACGGTGCAGAATCGTTATTCCATGATGGTAAGGCAGCATGAAGCGCTGTTCCCGGTGCTGGAAGAATTGAAGATTGGGTTTGTCGCGTTCTCGCCAATGGCAAATGGATTCCTGACCGGGAAATATGGGAAGGATGAAAATTTTGATAAAAAATATGATTATCGCAGCAATATGCCGCAGTTTACAGCGGAAGCAGTTGAACAGAATCAAGAACTCCTGACGATGCTTCGTGAGATTGCAAAGGAGCACGGAGCGAGTCCAGCACAGATTTCTATGGCATGGATGCTCTGTAAAAAACCATGGATTGTGCCGATTCCAGGGACCAGAAAGCCGGAACGTTTGAAAGAAAATGCAGGTGCTGCTGAAGTTTATCTTTCGCCAGAGGAAGTTGCGGATCTGGATGACTTGCTGGATCAGATCCCCATGTCTGCGGTATTTGGGGGCAGCAGCGTGAAGACAGGGAGAGGACAGTGTGAAGTCAGGACTGCGGCTTCCCGGCAATAGATATTGATGTTAGTAAAATGCGGAGAAATTTATGAATCACGGACAGATAAAGCAGATTCTTGCGATTTTTAAGCATATGAGCTTAACGGCGGCTGCCAGAGAGTTATATATCACGCAGCCGGCGTTAAGCCATTCTCTTGCTAAGGCGGAAGAAGAACTTGGGGTACATTTATTCTACAGGGATGGCAACAGGATATATTCAACGCAGGAGGGGAAAGGGCTTCTTGAGCAATTAAAACGAATAGATGAAGAGTTTGAAAATTTATATGCACTTGCGACGTCCATGTCAGCCGTTACACATGAGCAGATTACGATTGGGTTTTCCGGATCGGTTTTAATTTTTTCGTCTATGTTTATCACAGGATTTCTCACTTCTTACAAGGGAATGCCTATACATAAAGTGTTCGCCGACCCGGAGCAGATTGCGGTTATGTTAAATAACGGCGAGATTGATCTGGCCATTACTTATCCGCCGATACGGGGAAAGCAGATAGGAACCCATATTTTATATGAAGATCAGATTGTCCTTGCGGCATCTTCGAGACATCCGCTGGCATCCCGCAGAACCGTGGCGGCAAAGGAACTGGTTAATTACAGAATGCATATGCTCACCAGGGATAATCCTTTTCGGAGAAGCTGTGATGAGCTTTTAGACCGCAGACAGATTACGATATCGGGGCAGGAGCATGATTATGCGCAGTTTGTGGAGCTGCTGGAAAAATCACGATTTCAGGATGATTTCCTGACGTTCACTACAAAAAACAGCTTCGATAAATGGTATGGAGAAGGATTCTCGCTCTGTCGGATCGAAGATGCGGAACTGAAGCAGGTGACGGCGGTCTCCTGGCTTTTGGAGAGTGGCATTCAATTTCGTTATAAAGAGCTGCTGGATATGATCGAACAGGAATATTGTAATGTTTATGACAACAGTATGTATCATAGTTTCCTGATAAAGGATTTTGCAACCTGACAGGGCAGAGGTATAAACAACGTTTATCAGCGTATGAAAATGTTGAAGTTGTGGTGAAAATGTCCGATTGATAAAATTATGAAGAAGAAATGTGCGCGCGTTTTCTGGGGTAACAACAAACATCAAGATTAAAAAGTAGGGGGTTGTATGGAAGAAGAGAAAACAAAAAAACTTCATTTTGGCTATGTGGTGGCCGTGGGGGTCTTTATTCTCATGTTTCCTATGGGGTTTATATTGAACGCGGCGGGTATCTTTTATACGCCGGTTTCCGAGGAATTTGGCATCAGTCAGACTGTATTTGGAATTCACATTGCAATCACGGAAGCAACGATGGCATTGATGCTGCCCACAGTTAACAAATTGTTCCGGAAATATGATACCAGAGTCACGATTACTGCATGTATGATTCTTGAGGGACTGGCCTATCTGGCTGATTCCATGGCGAAAAGTGTGTGGGTATTTTATATATCCGGATTTTTCCTTGGATGTTGCCTGTCTCTTCTGATTTATCTGATCATACCGGTGCTGATTGGAAACTGGTTTGTGAAGAATACGGGAATGTGGATTGGAATCTGCGGAGCAGCGCAAGGCATATCGGGGGCGTTGTTCAGTACAGTTGGGGCGTCCATCATTGCGGCTTATGGATGGAGAATCTGTTACATGGCGTGGGCAGGCATTTGTCTGGTAGTCGGCATTCCGGTATCCTTACTGATGGTGAGGTATCAACCGTCAGATAAGGGACTTCAGCCAATCGGCTATGAAGGAACAAATGCATCTGAGGAAACAGGAGGCGGACAGCTTAGTGGAATCAGCGTGCAGCAAGCGCTTCGAACTTCCGCTTTTTATGTGGTGGCTTTCTGCCCGCTGTGCATCGCCTTTGCATGCAATATGAATCTGTATTTTAACAGTTATTATCTGAGCCTGGGAATGACAACAGTCATGGCGGGAACAGCGGCTTCTGCGGTTATGATTGGCAATATGACGGGGAAACTGCTTGTTGGAGTGGTTGCGGATCGAAACCTGAAGGTGGCGGTTATGGTGGCAGGAAGCGGAATAATTGCCATGCCTCTCTTCATTTTGGTAGCGCCGCGTATTCTAGTCGCATCTTGGATAGCCGCATTCCTTTTTGGAATTTCCTTTGGCTCATGTAATACCCTCGGACCAATTCTCGTGAGAAATATATTCGGGAACAGGGATTTTGGCGCGATCTGGTCTCAGGCGACCAGACTTCAGGCGATTTCGGTGACGGTCGCTTCGGTGGTTTGGGGAGTTATTGTCGGGCGTATGGGATATTCAGGCGGCATGTGGATTTCATTTGCACTTTTTGTCATCGCAGTCATTCTTGGGTTAAGATCCATTTCTAATGCGGAAAAGATAAGAAGTCAATGGACGTTGGAAGAAAAGGAGGCATTATGAGAGCACCGAGAGAAGATTATGACGCGGCCGCGCAGGCAGCGGCAAATATTTTTGAGGCGATTATCAGAAAAGACAGTAGTTTCTGTAAGGACAGTTTCCTGGATGGAGCGGTTATTTTCGGCCAGACAGGCGGAAAGCTGAACAGTGGCTCATATACAAACCTGCTCAGACAGATCGAAAGTTCGAGTGTGGGAGAGGAGTTTAATTATCGGGTAGATGTTATCGCGCTGGAAGAGACGATCGCGCTGGTGCAGGTTCTGGAAAATAATTATTATGGAAACTATTATACGGTCTATTGTACGGAGATGAAGATAGACGGGAAATGGAAGGTCGGCTCCTTTATCTACAATCAAAATAAAGAGGCCTATTGACAGGAATCAGAAAGGGGAAAATATGGCAATTGATTTTGGAAAACGTTTTGGCTTTGGGACACTGAGACTTCCGATTACGGATCCATCGGATCAGGGTTCGATAAACTATGGGCTTCTTTGTGAGATGATTGATAAATTTCAGGCGCATGGATTTACATATTACGACACTTCGTATATTTACCATGATTTCAAGTCGGAAATCGCTTTGAAAGAATGCCTCGTGAAGAGATATCCCAGAGACGCATATCTGCTCTCCACAAAGGTACCCGTCAAGTTTATGAACAAAAAAGAGGACGTAGAGCGGGTATTCAATGAGCAGTTGGAGAAGCTGGGGGTTGACCATTTTGATTTTTATCTGATTCACAGTATTAACCATGAATCTTACATTAAATGTAAGGAGTGGGGCGTTTTTGACTTCCTGAAAAAAATGCGGGAGGAAGGAAAATTCAGGGAATTTGGAGTTTCTCTGCATGACACGCCGGAGTTCCTGGATCAGATTCTGACCGAGCATCCGGAGATCAACTTCGTCACCCTGCAGATCAACTACCTTGACTGGTACAGTCCGGCAATTCGTTCAAGAGAATTGTATGAGACTGCTTTGAAACATGGCAAACCCTGTATTTCCATGGAAGCCTGCAAGGGAGGAACACTGGCGGAGATTCCGGAGGAGGCGCTGAAGCTGATGAAGGCCTACAATCCAGACGCATCCCCGGCGTCCTGGGCGTATCGTTTCTGCGCAAGCCTTCCTAACTGTCGGGTGGTTCTTTCCGGCATGCCAAAGATGGAATTCCTGGACGACAATATCAAAACTATGGAGAATTTTGTGCCGCTGAATGATGAGGAACAGGAGATCTTGAAAAAGGTGGTGGATATTATCAACGCGAATACTGCAATTCCCTGTACGACATGCAGATATTGTGAACCGAAATGTCCCAAGAAAATTGCAATTCCGGATTTCTTTAACCTTTATAATGACTATTGTCGTGTAAACAAGAACAGCAAGGTGACGCAGGTGTCCACACAGTCGATTTTTTATCAGAATATTGTAAACAAGGGGAGAGGCGCGGCTTCCGACTGTGTGAAATGCGGGGCATGCGAAAAGGTTTGTCCGCAGAGACTGCCGATTCGGGATAATCTGGAACTTGTGGCGAAGGACCTGGAGGCATTCAATGCACTTAAGAACCTGACAAATACGGATGGAAGTGCCGACAGTGGAAACGGCCTGAGCACAGATTATTGGAAGAAGAAAGACTGAAAAAGAAAGTGCTGATCGGCGGACAATGGCGGAATCTCTGGGGAGATTCTGCCATTGTTTTCATGGGAGAGAGGTGATGAAATGGGAAATAGTCTACATATAAAATATCAAAAGCTTCAGAGTATTCTTCTGGAGGCTGGAAGTGTAGCCGTTGCGTTTTCGGGTGGAGTAGATTCCACTTTGCTTCTGAGGGCTGCCTGGGATGCGCTGGGGGAAAGGGTGTTGGCCGTTACGGTGAAGTCCTGTTTGTTTCCGGAAAGGGAACTGGATGAGGCAAGAGAATTCTGTGCAGAGAATGGTATCAGGCAGGTAATCTTTGAATCGGGGTCGTTGGATATAAAAGGTTTTCGTCAGAACCCAAAGAATCGCTGCTACTTGTGTAAACATGAGATATTTGAAAAGATTATGGAGATTGCACGGAAAGAAGGATTATGTGTTGTTGTGGAAGGCTCCAACATAGATGATATGGGGGACTATCGTCCTGGGCTTGCTGCAGTCAGAGAGCTGGGTATAAAAAGTCCTCTGCAGGATGCGGATCTTCACAAAACTGAGATCAGGGAATTGTCTAAAGAACTGGGTCTGCCAACATGGAATAAACAATCATTCGCCTGCCTTTCGTCTAGATTTGTCTATGGCGAAACGATAAGTGCGGAAAAGCTGTCTATGGTGGATAAAGCGGAGCAGTTGCTGTTGGAAATGGGGTTTCATCAGATTCGCGTTCGTATTCATGACAGAATAGCACGGATAGAGATCGAACCCGGAGAATTTGATAAATTCCTTGCGAAGGATGTAAGAGAGACTGTTTACAAAGAATTGAAAAGCTTTGGATTTTCCTACGTGACATTAGATCTTATGGGATACAGAACTGGGAGCATGAATGAGACGCTATGAGAAGGGAAGTTGATTATGGAGCAAAAAGAATTGAGACGGATGTTGGAAGCGGTGGCAACAGGGGACATGGATGTGGAACGTGCTGTACTATGCCTAAAAGAAGCACCGTTTGAAGATCTGGGATTCGCAAAGCCGGACTATCACAGAGCCATACGTCAGGGTGTTGCAGAGGTAATCTACGGAGAGGGTAAGACACCAGAACAAATAAGAAGAATTGCTTCTGCAATGCAAGACCACGGGCAACGCACAATACTGATTACACGTATGAGCAGAGAAGCTGCTGATGAAGTTGGAAAAGAATTGTCTCTTCAGTATAATGAGATGAGTCGTACAGGAGTCGTGGGAGAATTGCCAAAGCCGGATGGGATCGGCAAGATTGTAGTGGCATCAGGTGGCACAAGTGATATTCCCGTGGCAGAGGAAGCGGCACGAACCGCGGAAGCCCTGGGAAATCATGTAGTGCGTCTGTATGATGTAGGGGTGGCAGGAATTCATCGTTTGCTTGCTCATCAAAAAGAGATTATGGACGCATATGCGATTGTGGCTGTCGCTGGAATGGAGGGAGCGCTTGCGTCTGTGATTGGAGGGTTGGCAGACTGTCCGGTCATTGCAGTTCCGACCAGCGTCGGTTATGGAGCCAGCTTTGGCGGATTGTCTGCATTGCTGTCAATGCTCAATTCCTGCGCCAGTGGGGTCAGTGTGGTTAACATTGACAACGGATTTGGAGCCGGATATCTGGCAAGTATGATCAATCATATGGAAAGGAAATAATATGAGAACACTTTACCTGGATTGTAGTATGGGAGCTGCGGGAGATATGCTGACGGCTGCACTTTTGGAACTCCATCCGGAACCGGAGACGTTTGTGGAAAGGCTGAACCATATAGGTTTACAGGGAGTTGCCTTTCGGACGGAGAAAACAGAAAAGTGTGGAATCGTCGGTACACATATGGTGGTGACAGTGAATGGTATAGAAGAGAGTGACGCTCTTCAGTACCACGAACATGACCATGAACATCATGGCTTAAATGCATTGGAGCACATCATTTCGCAGCTGCGAATTCCGCAGAAAGTAAGGGAGAATATGGCTGGTGTGTATCATAGTATTGCCGATGCGGAAAGCCATGTCCATGCGGTGCCAGTGGAAGAGATCCATTTCCACGAGGTTGGGGCACTGGATGCGGTAGCAGATATTGCTGCGGTCTGTCTTCTGTTACATGAACTGGCACCGGAACGGATTGAGGCATCCCCCATTCATGTAGGCAGTGGCCAGGTAAGATGCGCACATGGGATACTCCCTGTGCCGGCTCCTGCCACAGCACTTATTTTGCGCGGAATTCCCACATATGGCAGCAATGTACAGGGGGAATTGTGTACTCCGACCGGAGCGGCGCTTCTGAAATATTTTGTACAACAATTTGGCGTTCAGCCGCCAATGCGGGTAGAAAAGATCGGTTACGGGTGCGGGAAAAAGGATTTTGAGCAGGCGAACTGTGTGAGGGCGTTGTTGGGAGAAACATCCAGAAGTCGTGAAAATATAATTGAGCTTTGCTGCAATCTGGATGATATGACTCCGGAAGCAATCGGATTTGCAATGGAGACGTTGCTGGCAGCAGGAGCATTAGATGTATATACCATTCCTGCGGGGATGAAGAAAAATCGTCCGGGTATTTTATTCACCTGTATGTGTCGATCAGAGCAGCGTGAAGAAATGCTGAGGCTCATGTTTCTCCATACCACGACACTGGGGATCCGTGAATCGGTGTGCAATCGATACACGTTGAAGCGCTCGATAAAAAAGGTGGAGACCGATTACGGTCCGGTGCGTGTTAAGGAGGCAGAAGGATGGGGCGTGAGACGGGAAAAAACGGAGTATGAGGATTTGGCGAGGTTTGCGAAGGAAAAAGGTATCTCCATTCTACAGTTAGAGAAGTTAGTCAATGATGTATAAGCATGCAGAGAAAGAGAGGGTCAGGATAATGCAGGATATGAATACAAAGGCTGAGTATGTAACTCAAATGATATTTCCGATTGGTTCGCCTAACAACAGCAGCTCGGCTCAATACTTTACCGGTCAAAGCTATATTGCTTCGATTTCCGCGGACCAGGTTGTAATTAATAATGTAACATTTGAGCCGGGGTGTCGTAATCACTGGCATGTTCATCATGCGGATAAAGGTGGCGGTCAGATATTGATTTGTGTAGCCGGACGAGGATATTATCGCTAGTACTTTTTGTTATCTATAGCCAGAAGAATAGCGGATCTGCTTATTATATACCCTTGGGTTTTAACTGAAAAACAAAAAGGAACTTCTTGTTGTAATGATGAATCGTTAAAATAGAATCATCATATCAAATCTAAAATATTTTGGCATGTATAAGAGCAGAAAGGGATTATTTGCAATGAAAAAGGTATTGTTTATCAACGGCAGCCCTAACAAAGGCGGGAATACGGCGATGTTGGCAAAAACACTTCTCAATGATATGGGCTATGAAACGCTGAATTTGACCGATTATAAGGTGTACAGCTATGGTCAGGATTTTGCGGATGATCAGTTTGACGAGGTTCTTGCAAAGATGAAGTCGGCGCAGATTATTGTGATTGGCTCTCCCGTATACTGGCACAATATCTGCGGCTCTGTCCGCGATCTGTTGGATCGTTTTTATGGCCCGGTGGAACAGGGTGGGCTGTCAGGGCGGAAACTGGCTTTTCTCTTCCAAGGAGCAGCTCCGGAAAAGTGGATGCTGGAGGCAGGAGAATACACTATGAAACGATTTGCCGGACTTTACGGGATAGAGTATGTTGGCATGGCGACAGGCTTAAAGCAGGCAAAGGAATTGGCGAAAGCATTGAGGTGACAGGGAAACGGACAGAAAACGGGTAAGCCGAGACTTTCACCGAAGCCTCGGCTTGTGTGTTTATAAGAATATGTTGATGTGAGGTGAAAATTTGATGAAAGTATTGCTGGTGAATGGAAGTCCCCATGTGAAAGGCTGTACATACACTGCACTGTGCGAGGTGGCAGAAACGCTGAATAGAGAAGGAATCGAAACAGAACTGTTCTGGATTGGAAATAAACCGATCGGTGGATGTATTGGCTGCCGGAAATGTGCGGAAATTGGAAAGTGCGTGTTTGATGATGTTGTTAACCAGTTTCGCAGGAAAGCAATATCTGCAGATGGATTTGTCTTTGGAAGTCCGGTGCATTATGCTGGAGCGACGGGCAATATGACAGCTTTTATGGACAGAGTTTTCTATTCTGAATTACAAGGAAATACAAATAAGGCGTTTTACCTGAAACCGGTGGCTGCAGTTATCTCAGCCCGCCGTGCAGGTACCACGGCAACATTTGATCAGATCAACAAATATTTCGCTATTCAGGAGATGCCAATTGTATCATCGCGTTACTGGAATATGGTACATGGAACAAGTCCAGATGAGGTTCGTCAGGACGCAGAAGGAATGTACACCATGCGTGTGCTTGGAAGAAATATGGCTTACTTGATACGATGTATGGATGCAGGTCGAAAAGCCAATATTCCGATGCCGGAAAGAGAAACTCCGGTTTTTACGAATTTTATCTGATAAAGGGCAGGAAGGAAGAGCCGAATGAAGTCGAAACTGAAACTGAAAATATTGACAGATGCGTGTATGACACTTCTGCTCCTCCTTTTGATAGCATATGAACTTATTGGGGAAGCTGCGCACGAGTGGCTTGGCATGGGGATTTGTGTTCTGTTTATTCTGCATCATATCTTGAATTCAGGCTGGAGCAGAAATCTTCTGAAATGGCGTTACACGATTTTTCATGCGGTTCGGGCAATTCTGAATCTTGGTGTGGCGCTTACGATGATGGGTTCGATAGTAAGTGGACTGCTTCTGTCTGAACATACTTTTTTATTTCTCCCAGTTCGGAGCGTGTATTCCTATGCTAGCAGGGTTCATATGTTTTGCGCCTATTGGGGATTTGTTTTATTGAGTATTCATCTGGGCTTTCACTGGAATATGATGATTGGAATCGTGAAACGGCATCTACGGTTGACGGAGGTTTCTATATGGACTTTCCGTGGGATATCTTTTGTGTTAGCCGCGTATGGTATATACGCTTTTGCGAAGCGCGATATTGGGAATTATATGCTGCTCCGATATCATTTTGTATTCTTTGATTTTGAGGAACCATTTATTTTCTTTGTGCTGGATTATGTAGCAGTGATGGGATTGTTTGTCTTGGTTGGACATTACTGCGCTGAGGGGTTGAGAAAACTGAAAGTAAAAAAAGAAGAATGTCAGATGGGATCAAAGGTCAGGAATGAAAGGAATAGCTACGATTGAATGGATGAAACAGTTCGGGGAAATAAGCGTCAGGTTTTCAAAATCTGGATATCACACACTTCAAAATGCCTTTCATTTCATAAGGAATCGATGTTTGAAATGGAGACTTTTGAAAGTTCACATCTGATGTGGCAGAGGATATATGAATTGATAGAACAGGGGTATGTGGTACAGTGATGAAATTCAGCTGTTTATCGAATTATTATTGAAAGACGAGGAAGTAATGAAGACAATGACAGAAAATAGATTGCAGGCTCAGACAGAAATATATGCGGAAAATTATGAAAAATATGGATATTCGCCGCTCAGCATGATCATGCCCAGTGACCGGAGAGCAATCCGCTACTATGAACTCCTGAAAAATTTTGATTTCTTTCAGAAAGCGGATTATACAGGGCATTTTATTTTGTGCGATGCTGGTTGTGGATTCGGCGACATCAACGGATATCTGCGCAGGCTTGGATTTCAGAGCTATTCCTATATCGGACTTGACGTCGTGGATGCGTTTATGGAAGATGGACGGCAGCGATACGGGAATGAAAACGTCCGCTATCTGAAACGGAATTTTATCAATGAGGATCTGTCTAATCTGCAGTTTGACTATGCGGTCTCTTCGCAGACTTTCACGATCCCATATTCGGATACCAATGAGAATTATGAGGTGATTTTTGAGGCAGTGGAGAGGCTTTTCCGGCAGTGCCGTAAGGGTGTCTCGTTTAACTTTTTCACGGATCAGGGGGATTACCAGCGGCCGGACGCAGCCTATCACAATCCGTCCCGCCTTCTGGAGTTCGCCTACAGTCTGTCAAATCGGGTAGTGCTGGATAATGCCTGCTTCCCGTATGAGTGTACGCTGACGATCTTGAAGGATACGGAGCGAAAGAAAAACGGTATGGTTTTTGATTCCTTTATGGATGTACACGAGAAAGAGTTTCAGGAAGGAATTTTTGTAGCCCGCGAAAAAACGTAATGTTATTTTTGAAGTTGAGCCATGGAGTGAGGCCAGGAAAGTTATGGGGATTATGCTGACTCAGAAGTTTCATGACTGGATGAAAAACGTAAGAGAAAAATCTGTTGGTGATGAGAGTTCGTCATTTTGGGGAGACGAATACATATATGCAAAGGAGTTTATGGGAAGGCTGGTGGCATTAGAGCGCCAGCTCCATGGCAGTGGCGATCCGGATGAGATTGTCACGAACGCGTTAAAGGCAGGCTGTGATTTTTATCAGGCGGAATGGTGCGGTGTTTTGGACATAGATATGGAGCTTGGGGTGCTAATGCCTTACTGGTACTATTCCTCCATGGAGAATGATCCTACATCAGATTTGTTTCGTGAAGTGGAATTTTTGGAAAGCCTTCCCGGATGGGTGGATGCTCTGCAGAAAGGCCGGGCTGTTATCGTTCCGGATGTTGGAGAAGTTAAAAATATAGCTTCCGGAGAGTATGAAACCTATAAAAAGCTGGAAATGCAGTCTCTCATTGGAGCGCCGTACAGAAAACGCGCGACCGGCTTTGTGGTGGTCAAAAATCCTGCAAGGCATAAAGTCAGGGCGGAGTTTCTGCAAATGCTGAGTTATGTGGTAGTTGCAGAGGTCAACGAGCGGAAACTGTTGGAAAGTGCCAGAGTCATTGTTCCTCCGGAGCAGCTATTGAATCCCAACGATGTGTTGGTCAAGTTATTTGGCGAACTGGAAATTTTTACATCCAGAGGGATGATGCGGGAAGCTGACCTGAAGTCGCCGAAAGGATGCAGACTGCTGGTTTACTTATTGTTAAACCAAAATCGGAGGATGCCGTCCAGGGAGCTTGCAGCGGTCATCTGGCCGGAGGAAGAAACCGATCATGTGATGCAGAATATTCGGTCATTACTGTATCGCCTGAGACAAACACTGGAACCACTGATGGAGGAACATCTGATTGAGACGACATTGACCGGATATTGCTTGAACACACGGTTGAATATTATGACAGACTGTAAGCAGTTTGATGAATATCATGCTGCTGCGGAGAAAGTATCCGGCACGACATCCAAGATTGAACTTTTGAAAAAGGCGGCTGTCTTATATCGGGGGAGTCTGTTTGCTTCGGCATCGTCGGAGCAATGGCTGATTCCTTATGAAACGCAATATCATATTCGCTGGATTAAGGTGATGGATCAGTTGCTGGAGATGCTGGATCAGACGAATAACCATGCGGAGCTTTACCAGTATTCTGTAACTGCGTTGGGAATTGAGCCTGCCCGCATGGATTTCTGGTATTGGAGCATCCATGCATTAACGGTAAATGGCTCTCAGGAACTGGCAAGACGGGAACTGGAATCTGCAAGAATCATCCTCGATGAGCAGGATTATATGGTATTGAAAAACCGCCTGGATTGTAAATAACGAGGACGGTACCAATGCTCAAAAAAGCATTGATATCATGTCTGACAGAATCTTCATATCACGTTGTATATCACATGAATTTTCATATCACGCAAAATGTCACGGTGTATATCACGCTTCATATCATCCCCTTTGTTGTATGATGCTATCTGTGCAGACGCATGGGTGCTGACAACAACGAGGGGGATTTCTATCATATTTCACTTTTCAGAAAGTCTCTATTGATCCCTAAAACACAATAAGAAAAAGGTGCCCGTCAAAAAAAACGGCAGTATGACGGGTTGTATCAGCGCGTCCTGATGCATAACCCTTCAAGCCCCGTTTTGTTTGGAGGGTTTTTGCTTCGACGACAAATCTCTGGCTGTCTTCGGAATCTCCGTAGATATTTTATCAGACTTACAATCGGTAGACTGGCAGGTGCTCTGTCAAAAAAATTGATATTGTTTCCGTAACCGTCCGCGGCTTAAAGGACGAATTAATAATACGGGAAAATCAGGAACTGAACGTGTGTATAGAAATTTTCTATGCAGACGTTCTTTTTTATGGAAATTTCTATTTTCGGTGCAGGGGTCCGCCGCCTGTCCTTCGTTTTCATTCGATTTGAAAAAGAAGGAGGACAGGCATATGGCAAAGCCATATAAAATACCAGACTTTCGGAAAATGTATCCGGAGGTTAGCGAAGAAATCATAGCCGTGCTGAAAGTGTCGGAAAGAAAGATGCAGTACCAGGAGTACGACCTGAAGACGGAGCAGATCATCATAGACCAGGAGAAGCAGAGCGTAAAAATCATTCCGAGCCGTGAGGATTCCTATGAGCGATTGGGAGAGCTGGCGGAGCTTTTTCTGGAAAATGCAGAGAGTGCGGAGGAACAGGCGCTGAAAAACCTGCAGAAGAATGAAGTACATCGGGCTTTGAAGAGGCTTTCTGCAGATGAGGAATACCTTATTTGGCAGTTATATTTTGAGGAGCGCACGGAACGGGAGCTGGCAAAGGAGCTGGGGATCTACCACAACGCCGTGCACAAACAGAAAAAGCGGATTTTGCACAAGCTGAAGAAAATTTTAGAAAATTTGTGATTTTGGGTGTGCAAGCGCTTTTTTCAACGTGGAAATAAGTGAAGGGGTTAGAATTCCTCCTTTCTGTTCTTTGAAAAACACTGCCGCAGGCAGTCATATCCGGCAGCAGGAATACCTTGCTGTTCAGCCCGTAAGGGAGAGCGATAAAGAGGATGCGCCATGACCGCCTGCAGGTATCAGAATACCTGTCAAAACGATGGTATCGAAGGTGCTTGAGCGACAAACATCCGTCTGGAAGCGGTCGGTGGCCGGCCGTCACGCGATGACACTGAACAGCCGATAATGATACTTCCGCCCAGTCACAGCCCCGCGGGATGCGGGATCACGCAATGAGGGCGGCTCGGAGAGATCCTCGGAGGGGTGAGATTCCCATGACGACCTTAAGCCAGGGTCGGTTCCTGCCTGCCGCCCGATGGACATGAATGCATGTCCGGCTCCGGGGAGTAGTGTCGAATAGGAGCCAGTGAAACGAAGGATAAGTGTTTCATGATAGAAACTACAGCGGCAGTCGTGGCGCGCGAAAGCGCAGAAGTACCAGGCTGCCGCTGTCCTTGTGTCATGAAGCAGAAAAAGGAGGTGTGAAATGTCACAGGATATTGACAGCATGATGGGAAGGATTCTGGACACGGAACAGGTGGGCTACGCTTATTTTTATCCGCTGGATGGAAGCGCCAGGGAGGAATATTTTCTTTCCACCAGCCCGGAGAACCTGGCGAACTTTTTGGGAAGTCATTTCGAGGATGCGCAGAAAGTGATCGTTACAGATATGCTGGATCGGCTGATACTGGATACTTTTGGTGGATTTATCAACCGTTGCCCGGACACGGCGTTGTGCCAGGATATTATCCGGCACCTTGCGCCGATCCAAATGGGGGAGCGTGAAGCAGGAGAAATCCTTGTGCTGGATCGCTATGATGCAGATCATTTTTTTGAAGATGAGGAAGCGGAGGTGATGATGGCGGAATTTGAAATGTGTACATGAGAAGACGACGAGAAAAACGGAGGATGAAAAGGAGAAAGGCATGAAATGGATAAAAAGAACTTTGGCCGCTGTTCTCATATTTTCTCTGCTGTTGGGAAATATCAGTTTTGCGGAAACGACGGATATGGAGACAGCGCAGACCGAAATGGCAGCAGAGGAAGATACGGGTAGTGATGTGGAAGACGTATCTGAGTCTGATGGTGATACTGAACAGGACGGTTTTGTTGTAGTCGGATTCACGGAGGAAGAAGCTGCGGAGTCAGGAGAATCTGATGATGCGGCGACAGGGGATCAGGACACATTCGGAAGTGATGGCGCAGAATCTCAGGCGGATGCTGAAAATAGCAGCGCGGTGTCTCAGGACAGTTCTGAAAACGGGGAAGCAGAGACAGAGACGGAAACTTCAGCGGAGTACGAAGAAGCCACAGAAGATACGGGGGAGGAAACCGAGGATGGTGAAGAAAGTGAGGCGGAGCCGATTACCGGCGTCTACTACGAGTGGCAGACGCTGGAGGAGGTACTGGAACTGTGCGGGCAGGGACTGGACCTTTCCGATTTCTTCCGCTATACGATCTGGACATTCCTGACAGAAGACCTGATCCGTGGGCTTGTGGAGAACGGGCATACCCTGGATGATGTGTATGAGGCTATGGAGACGGAGAACTTTGACGCACCGGAAGACATCCTGGACGTCCTTTATGCTTATGCAGCAATTCCGCGGCTGATGTCAATCGGTGACACGAGAGTCGCAGGATTCTCAGGCTCGGTGTCCTCATCCCTCGACACGATTTCCGCGCTCGGAAACGGAAGCCATGGGCCGATGCTGAAGATCCATCTGAGCGGCGAGACGGCATTCTGTGCGAAGTACGGTGCGGCCTGCCGGACGGGTATGGTTTATACGTCGGTCGATCCCTCGGAGATCGGCCTTTCGGATAGCCAGATATGGACGATCCGCGCGTTATTGACCCAATATGGACAGGCACAGGCGATTTATAACGGTCCGGTCAATTATATTATGACGCAGGCAAGTATCTGGATGGTGATCAATGGGACGTGGACGGGCGACCCGGAAGGAATGGCGGCGTCCATCTCGGCCCTCTTTTCCAAAACGCCGGACTGCCCCAGCGCGGAGTATGCGGAGGATTATTTTAAATCCATCGTTGCTTTTATCAACGACCCTGCGAATAACGCTGCGATTGCAGAGGTGGGGCTGGAGGCATGGATGTACGGCCCAAACCAGTACCTCATTACCGCGACCGGCGGTTCGATTGAGACGGTTTCCGGATACGCGCACATCGAGATCACCAAGGTAGACAGCGAGACGGGGAACGTGATCGCGGACGACGCCGAGTTTACCATTTACGAGTGGAACGGCAGCTCCTATGAGAAGTCGGACGTGGCAGTGAACCGTGACGGGAATAAATATATCTCCGACGATCTGATGTATACCGATGAAAATGAAGGAAAGTTCTATGTGGTGGAGACAAGCGCCCCGCATACGGGGACAACGACGGGCTATTACGGGGACTTTTCCGGAAGCTCTAAGAATAAGTACGAGTTTGAAATCACGGAAGATATGCAGGGCGATACGATTACCATTGGCAATAGTGGGAGCAAATTTGTCAATGAGCGGGTCACAGGCAGCATCACGGTGTATAAGAAAGACATTGAGGCGGACGCCTATATTACCGGCGATGTGTCCCATGGGATCGCCACGCTGGACGGGGCGATTTACGACCTGTATGCGGCGGAGGACATCATCCACCCGGACGGCGTAACCGGCACGCTGTACAGCAAGGGGACACTGGTGGCTTCCGGCACGATCAGCGGCGGGAGCTGCTCGTTTACGAACCTGTACCTGGGAAGCTACTATGTGAAGGAGCGTCAGAAGGGCGACACGCTGGAGGACGGGAAAAAGCTCTCCTATGCCACGGGGTATCTTCTGGACGAATACACCTACTATGTGACGCTGCCCTATGAGGGCGAAGCGACTGCGAATGTCCACCGGGATGTGACAAGCGACAAGGAGCAGGTCATCAAGGCGAAGGCAGTGATCGAAAAGGTGGAAAACGCCACGGGACAGGGAAATATCAACTATCTGGAGGGTGCAGGCTTTACCATCTATCGGATTGATAAGCTGAGCAAGGTAGACGCCACCATGCAGAACGCGGACGGAACCTACGATGAGGAGAGTATCCTCGCCGCCTATCTGGTGGAAGGTTACGACCAGGACACGCCGAAGTATGATTTTTCCGGGGAGGACGCTGCGATTGCGACGCTCTATATCCGCGACACGGATATGCGGGAGGATACTGCCTTCTACTGGCAGGACGCGCAGGCGGACATTGCGGCGGGTAAGCTCCTTTCCCTTGGAAACCACTATTATCAGGTGGCGGAGCTGTTCACCGATGAAAACGGACAGGTGACGACGCCCTACCTGCCCTATGGGCAGTATCTGGTGGTGGAGACGACGGTTCCGGAGGATCATTTCATGTCCGCGCCGTTTGTGCTCACGTTCAATAAAGGGAAAACGACTACGGTGCTCACGACCGGCGTGACGGAAGAGACGCCCTACGGCTCGAACATCCTGAAATCGTCGGGCGACACCACGGCGTCCTATGAGGCGGTGTATTTCTCCCAGGTAGTGGATAATGAGGCTATTGAGGAACTCTTGAAGATTTATAAGAAAGACACCGATACCGGAGAGACGGTGCTCCTTGCCGACACGCAGTTTAAGATCGCAAAGATTGACGAGGACAGCGGGGAAAAGACCTATATCACGCACACGACCTACTATCCGGACACTGTGAACCGGGACGTCTTTTCCACAAATGCGGAGGGCTACCTCCAGCTTCCGGAGCTTCTGGCGGCGGGACTGTACCAGATCGAAGAAGTCGAGGGACCGAACGGGTTCTTTAACGATGTACCGGGCGGTTATGTGCAGTTCCGCGTGACGACCGAGCGAGAGTATGTATCCCTCACGGGGAGCGGGAGCGCAGGGACTACCCTGGAAGGAAACCTTGGGGAGCGCGACGTGATCCTGATCATCGAGGATTATTATAACTATGAGACAAGGGGGCTTCTCACCCTGAAAAAGCAGGGAGAGGTGCTGACCGGTTATAAGACAACCAGTATCCTGGAAAGTATCAAGGAGCTTCTCGGTATGGATGCACAGAAGCAGTTTGTCTATGAGGAACTTCCGCTTGCGGGGGCGGAGTATACCATCTATGCGGCGGAGGACATCGTGACGCAGGACCGGCAGACGGACGAGAAAGGAAACCGGACGCTCTGGTTTGAAAAAGGCGACGTGGTCGCGGTGATTACGACCGGCGAGGACGGACAGATCGACGATGTAAAGGTGGCGACAGCAGACTATCCGGACGGCCATCCGATTGTACGGGTCGTGCATGACGGGACGCTGGGGAGCGTGCAGATCTATCTTCCGCTGGGCAGCTACACGGTGGAGGAGACGAAAGCACCCTACGGCTACACCAGAAGCGAGGAAACCTGTACAGTCACCTTTACCTGGGACAACCAGTACGAGGAGTATGTATTCAATTCTGCGCTGATCGAGGAGACCGAGGAGATGGCATATGCGGAAGATGACGGTTCCATCACCTACACCAACGCGCGGGTAAAAGTGGTGCCGGAGGAGGAGACGGTGACGCCGGGGATTGGCATTTACAAGAGTGCAAAGGAGAACGGCCAGCCCCTTTCCGGCGTGACCTTCGGCCTGTATACCGTGAATGACATTTATACGCGGGATGAGGAACTGCTCGCGGAGGCGGGCGAGCTTCTCAGTGTATGTGAGACTGGAGAGGACGGGACAGCGGTGTTTGACATCGACGTGCCGATCAGGGATGAGGATTACGGGTCGGAGGAGAAGCAGAACTCCGGGGAATATCAGATCGTAGAGCTGTCGGTGCCGAGCGGCGTAGAGCTGGATTCGACGCCGATTTCTGTTACCTTCACCTATGTGGACGACAAGACCGAATATGTTGTGATCGCGGAGGAACAGGAGAATGTGACCAGCGAGGTATTTGTCTCAAAGCAGGACGTGGCGAACTGGAAAGAGCTTGCCGGGGCGACGCTCACCGTGACAGACAAAAAGGGAAAGACCGTACAGACCTGGGTATCGGACGGCACAGTAAAGGAAATCCGTGGGCTTTCCATCAATGAATCAGTGGAGGACGACAGCTATATCTACACATTGAAAGAGGAAGCCGCGCCGGAGGGCTACACCATAGCGGAAAGCATCCGTTTTAAGCTGGTGGCAGTTGAACCAGATGAGGAGAATGCAGGTGAAAATGGAAACGCTGCGGAAGACACTGCCATGAACACAGTCTATGTCTACGATACGGAACAGAAAGCGTGGGTTCTGGCGTCCGACAATATCGTGATTATGAAAGACGAACCGGGGACAGGGAAAAAGAATCCACCGGACACTCCTGGTACCCCCGATTCGCCGGGCGGCGGAGGCGGCAGTGAGACGGTTGTGGAAACGGTAGAATCCGTGCAGACAGGAGACAACTCGCTACTCGGATTCTATGCAGGTATGGCGATTCTGGGGTTATGTGCCAGTAGCCTGCTTTTCTGGTACAGCAGAAGGAGGAAGTAGTTGAGCTGTTTTGCGAGAAAGTGATAGATATGGATAAGATGACCGAAATCGGAAAAAGGACTACACTTCTCATGTCGTTGATATGCCTGGGGATCGCAGCGTGGTTTGCGGGAAGATCTTTCTATGCAGGGTTGAAGTATTGGGAGGGTAATAGAATTTATGAGGAAATCGGGCAGATGGCTTTGGCTGGAGATGGAGAAGAACCAGACGAAGGGGAAAATGTGATTCCTCATGTGAATTTCCGTGCGCTGCAGAAGATCAATCCACAGATCGTGGCATGGCTGTATTGCCCGGACACGGTGATCAATTATCCGGTGACACAGGGGGAGGACAACGAGTATTACCTCACACATCTTGTGGACGGGACCAGAAACAGCAACGGCTGTCTGTTCATTGATTGCAGAAACACAGGCGATTTCCTGGATGGGAATACGATTATTTACGGTCATCATATGGCCAGCGGCAGGATGTTCGCCAGCCTGCTCAAGTATGTAAAGCAGGAGTATTATGAAGATCATCCGTTTATGTATCTGAGTGTCGAGGGAAAGACGTATCTTCTGGAACTTTTTGCAGGGTATACCACGACGGAGGATTCGTCAGCGTACCGGATGCAGTTCGATACTTCTCATGAGTTTGCCGGGTGGCTGCAGGAGACCAGCGAAAAGTCTGATTTTACAGCAGACATTCGGTTGACTGTGGAGGATCGGATCGTCACCCTGTCGACTTGTGCATACTCTTTTGAGAACGCGCGTTATGTAGTACATGGGCGGCTGGTGGAACTGAACAACACGGCGGAGTGATACCACAAGGGCGACAAGCGGTCGCCCTTACATAGCGTAAAATGCTTGTGATTCATACGTGCAGAGGGTATAATTCAAAGAGGGGCACGGGAAGATATGAGAATTTTAATGCTTGGAAACAGCTATATTTTTACAAATGACATGCCGAAGATGCTTGCAGAACTAACCGGTGCGGAGGTCGTACATCATACGCGCGGCGGGGCAAGGCTGGCAGAACAGCTCAATCCCAAAACTGAGATGGGCGCAAGGACGCAGAAAGCACTTTCAGAAGAACACTGGGATTATGTGGTGTTGCAGGAGATGAGCAACGCGCCGGTGAAAACCAGAGAAAAATTCCTGAAAACTGCCGCTGCGCTATGCGACCAGATCCACGCGGCTGGAGCAAAACCAGTCTTTTATCTGACCTGGGCGTATCAAAGGGACAGTGTTCAGATGAAGAAATCCGGATTGAATTACGATGAAATGTATCATGGACTGCAGGAGGCGTACCGTGAAGCGGTGCTTGTCGGCGATGCTTTGCTTGCGGATGTGGGAACGGCGTTTTATCGGCAGAGTGCATATCGAAATCTTTATGCAGACGATGGAAGCCATCCGAATGAGGAAGGCTCCAGGCTGGCAGCGGAAATTATTGCGGCGGTAATTATGGAGGATTATAACCTTTCGCTGAGAAAGCAATAGATAAGTGTAATCAAAAACAGATATGGAAACTGTTATGGATACAGTAGGGAGAAAAATTCAATGATGGTATGCATTCTATGCTAATGAAGATTCAGTTATGTGTCGTGGGAGCATCATATTGAAACTGCCGCGAGATGCCATTTCGTTGAGTGTTATTAGAGATTATACCATGTCGAAATGTTTCACAATGTTATCGAAAAGTTCCGCAATGTTATTGCAATGTTCCGCAATGATCGGTATATTTATAAGAGGATGTTGGAGGTGCCAGATGAAAATAGCAGAATTATACCCAGATGTAATTTCTGAGGATTTGAATTATGAATATAAGGCAATGCTGAATCCTGATAATCCGGTTAAGTGGGCTAAAACTATCGTAGGATATGCAAATGGTAATGGAGAAACAATGTTTGTTGGAGTCTCTAATGATGGAGAGGCTTTTGGAATTGAATTAGATGAAATAGACAGGTCTAAAAATCTTATAGCAAGGATAAACGATAGACATATTTTTCCTCATGTCAGAATCCGCTATATGATGAGAAGTGTAGATGAAAACGCAGAACGGTTTGTTTTGGCTGTGAATGTTGCTTCGGCTGATTCTGTAGTAAGGTATCGGGAAGGCGATTTCAATGAGACTGTTTATATACTTGAGAGTGAAAAGTTCTCCCCTGTAACTCGAGAGTGCCTTTCACATTTCTC
>JAJPXQ010000084.1 GCA_021205385.1 Lachnospiraceae bacterium
TTATTTTTCAAGGCTTGTAGCGGTTTTTTGCTTCGCTAACTGTCAAAGACAGGAATATACTCCATTCCGTCCCGCGGTGTCAATGAATATTCTCTCTCACTTGTAATAAATCTGTAATATATTTGCCACGTAAGATCATTATTTCATAAAACGGTCAATCGCTTCCGTGAGATCCTTGATTGCCTCCGTGTCACCCTGCTCCACGGCTTCCACCAGACAATGCTCGATGTGGTCCTTCAGGATGACCTTGCCGGTGTTGTTGATCGCGGCTTTGACCGCAGAGAGCTGGATCAGCACCTCCGAACAGTCCCGCCCATCCTCGACCATGCGCTTAATTGACTCCAGATGACCAATTGCACGGGAAAGACGGTTCAGCACTGCTTTCGTATTCGCATGCGTATGCGTGTGATTGTGGCCATGCGCGTGCTCGTATCCGTCCGCGTGTTCCAGCTCATGCTCATGCGTATGGCTGTGTGTATGCGTGTAAACCGTTCCGTCCGGAGCAATATGCGTGTGTTTTCCTTCATCCGACATCTGTTTTTCTCCTCTACAACTCGCAGTTTTTGACTGTGCGCGGGAAGGGCTCTACGTCGCGGATATTTCCCATACCGGTCAGATACATGACGCAGCGCTCAAAACCGAGGCCGAAGCCTGCATGGCGCGTTGAGCCGTATTTGCGAAGATCAAGATAAAAGCGATAGCTGTCTTTGTCAAGACCAAGCTCATCCATTCTTCGCGTCAGCTTTTCCAGGTCGTCCTCCCTCTGGCTGCCGCCGATGATCTCGCCGATGGCAGGCACGAGGCAGTCCATCGCGGCCACAGTCCTTCCATCGTCGTTCTGCTTCATATAGAAAGCCTTGATCTCTTTCGGATAGTCCGTCACAAAAACCGGGCGCTTAAATATCTGTTCCGTGAGAAACCGTTCATGTTCCGTCTGCAGGTCGCAGCCCCAGGAAACCTTGTAGTCAAACTGATCATTGTGCTTTTCCAGAATCTCGACGGCTTCCGTATAGGTCACACGCCCGAACTCGGAATTCACCACATGATTGAGCCGCTCAATGAGCCCCTTGTCCACAAAAGAATTGAAGAAGTTCATCTCCTCCGGCGCGTGCTCCAGCACATAGGAAATCACGTATTTCAGCATTTCCTCTGCCACGCACATGTCGTCATCAAGATCCGCAAATGCCATCTCCGGCTCAATCATCCAGAATTCCGCCGCATGGCGGGTCGTATTGGAATTCTCCGCACGGAAGGTCGGCCCGAAGGTGTAGACATTGCGGAACGCCTGGGCAAAGGCCTCCACGTTGAGCTGACCGCTGACCGTCAGATTCGTCGGTTTGCCGAAGAAATCTTTGGAATAATCGACCTCTCCGTCCTCCGTCAGGGGAGGATTTTTCAGGTCCAGCGTCGTCACCTGAAACATCTCCCCGGCGCCCTCGCAGTCGCTCGCAGTGATCAGCGGCGTGTGCACATAGACAAAATCCCGTTCCTGGAAGAAGCGGTGAATCGCGTAGGCTGTGAGCGAACGCACGCGAAAGACCGCCTGAAAGGTATTCGTGCGCGGACGAAGATGCGTCATCGTACGCAGATACTCAAGCGTATGCCGTTTCTTCTGCAGCGGATAGTCCGGCGCGGAGGCTCCTTCCACTTTCACTTCCAGCGCCTGAATTTCAAAGGGCTGCTTCGCCTGCGGCGTCGCGACCAGTGTGCCGCGGACGATGACTGCCGCCCCGACATTCAGCTTTCCGATCTCCGCGAAGTTATCCATCGTGTCATGGTAGACCACCTGCAGTGTATCGAAGAAGGTGCCGTCGTGCAATACCAGAAAGCCAAAGCTTCTGGAATCACGGATACTGCGCACCCAGCCGCCTACCGTGATCTCTTTGTCCAGATATGTGTCCGTATTCTTGTACAGTTCTCTGACTGTCGTGAGTTCCATTTCCTTTATCCCCTTTTATTTTCCACTGTATACCAGTCCCTGCCTGGCGTCCATCGTCACAAAGGTGCCTGTTTTCAGGATACTGGTTGCATTCCGGGCGCCGACGATGACCGGGATACCCAGAGCCATGCCGACCGTTGCGGCGTGGGAGTAGGAATCACCCGTCTCCGTAATGATGCCGCCCGCTGCCCGGAGCTGTTCCATCATCTCATTGCCCGTCTCTCTGGCCACGATGATGTCTCCCGGTTGAAAGTCCTTGATGTCATCCGGATCCTCACAGACGCAGACATTCCCCGAGACGGATGTCTCACTGCAGCCGCGGCCGGTCAGCAGTGTCCTCCCCGCAATCTGAACCTTCAGCATGTTGGTCGTCCCGGAGAGTCCCAGCGGCACGCCCGCCGTGATCACTACAAGCTCACCCCGCGCGACCAGCCCCCGCGTTTCCGCAACGTCCAGTGCATGGTCAAAGAGCTCCTCTGCCGTCTCTTTTTCCTTCAGGCGAATCGGAATCACACCCCACAGAAGATTGAGCTGGCGGCAGACCTGATCGCTCATCGCGCAGCCAATGATCGGACAGGAGGGACGATATTTGGAAATCATGCGCACTGTTCTCCCGGATTTGCTGACTGCAGCGATCGCGGCAGCAGCGAGATCCATGGCCGTCGTGCAGGTCGCATGAGAAATCGCCGTCGTCACATCCGGACGCTCGGAGAGCCTGCGCGGCTTGAACGCAGTCGTATAGTCAATATCCTGCTCTGTCCTTTCCGCGATGCGCGCCATCGTGCGCACAGCCTCCACCGGATAGGCGCCTGCCGCTGTCTCGCCGGACAGCATAATCGCCGATGTTCCCTGATAGATCGCATTTGAGACATCCGAAGTCTCCGCACGGGTCGGACGCGGATTTTTGATCATGGAATCCAGCATCTGCGTCGCTGTGATCACAGGCTTGCTGGCACGTCTGCCCATCTGAATCAGCTTTTTCTGAATCAGCGGAACTTCTTCGAGCGGTATCTCTACACCCATATCGCCGCGCGCGATCATGATGCCGTCCGCAGCACGGAAAATAGCTTCCGCATTTTCGACACCCTGCATATTCTCAATCTTCGCGATGATATGAATCCCTTCTCCGCCGTTTTCCTGCAGCAGTTTCCGAATCTCCAGCACATCTTCTACTGTCCGCGTAAAAGATGACGCAATAAAATCAAAGCCCTGCTCAATTCCGAAGAGAATATCATCGCGATCCTTACGGCTGACAAAAGGCATCTTCAACTCTACGCCCGGTACATTGACTCCTTTATGATTTGAGATGAAGCCGCCATTCTTGACCTCACAGACAATCTCTGTGTCCTCAATCTCCTTCACTTCCATGCCGATCAGACCGTCATCGATCAAAATCGAATCGCCCGGGCGTACATCATGGCAGAGATCCGGATATGTGATTGAGACCATCTCCTGCGTCCCCATCACTTCTTTCGGTGTCAGACGAAAACTCTGGCCCTTTTTCAGTTCCAGTTTCCCTCCCTCGATATCACCGATGCGGATCTCCGGTCCCTTCGTATCCAGAAGAGCGGCAACCGGCAGGCCGAGCTCCGAGCGGAGGCGCTTGACCATATCAAGCCTCGTCTTCTGTTCCTCGTGGGTTCCATGTGAAAAATTCATGCGCGCCACCGCCATGCCTTCCAGCATCAGCTGGCGCAGAACGGCCTCATCGTCCGTGGACGGTCCAAGCGTGCAGACAATCTTTGTTCTCCTCATATTGATGTCCTTCCTCGAAGCCTTCCGCACTCTTATTCATTTACACTGTAGTTCGGTGCTTCCTTGGTAATATGAATATCATGCGGGTGACTCTCCTTCAGCGAGGCAGCGGAGATCTTCACAAACTTCGCCTCCCGCTTCAGCGTTTCAATGTCCGGCGCACCACATAAACCCATACCGGAGCGCACGCCGCCGAGCAGCTGGAAGATTGTGTCCTCCACATAGCCCTTGTAAGCCACGCGGCCTTCCACGCCCTCCGGCACCAGCTTCTTTGCATTCTCCTGGAAATAACGATCCTTCGAACCGCTCTCCATCGCGGCAATCGATCCCATGCCGCGGTAAACCTTGTATTTCCTTCCCTGGTAGAGTTCAAAAGCTCCCGGGCTCTCATCACAGCCCGCAAATATGCTGCCCATCATACAGACGTTCGCGCCCGCCGCAATCGCCTTTGTGATATCGCCGGAATACTTGATACCGCCGTCCGCTATAACCGGGATACCATAATCAGAAGCCACCGCATAAGCGTCCATGATCGCGCTGATCTGCGGAACACCCACACCGGACACCACCCGCGTCGTACAGATCGAACCGGGTCCGATTCCGACCTTTACTGCGTCCGCGCCTGCCTCGATCAGCGCCTTCGCACCCTCTCCGGTCGCCACATTGCCTGCAATGACCGGAACATCCGGAAATGTCTCCTTCAGCATCTTAAGACAGCGGAGCACATTCGCCGAATGTCCGTGTGAGGAATCCAGCACCAGCACATCCACGTGCGCGTCGATCAGCGCCTGGGCCCGCTCCAGTACGTTCGCCGTAATTCCGATGCCCGCGCCGCAGAGGAGACGCCCCTGGCCATCCTTCGCCGCAAGCGGGTATTTGATCTGTTTTTCGATATCCTTGATCGTGATCAGGCCCTTAAGATTGAAATCCTTATCGACAATCGGCAGCTTCTCCTTGCGCGCCTTGCCGAGGATCAGCTTCGCCTCCTCGAGCGTGATGCCCTCCTGCGCCGTCACAAGGTTTTCGGAAGTCATGGATTCTTTGATTTTCTTTGTGAAATCAGTCTCGAACTTCAGGTCGCGGTTCGTGATGATGCCGACCAGTTTTTTGCCCTCCGTGATCGGCACACCGGAAATCCGATATTTGCTCATCAGGTCGTCCGCGTCCGCGAGCGTGTGCTCCGGAGACAGGAAAAACGGATCAGTGATGACGCCATTTTCAGAGCGCTTGACCTTGTCCACTTCCTCGGCCTGCTGTTCGATCGACATATTCTTGTGGATAATACCAATGCCGCCCTGCCTGGCCATCGCAATCGCCATCCGGTGTTCTGTCACCGTATCCATGCCTGCGCTCATCATCGGAATATTCAGCTTCACTGTTTTGGTGAGCTGTGTCTCCAGATTCACCTGATTCGGTATCACTTCCGAATAGGCCGGTACCAGAAGAACATCGTCAAAGGTAATGCTCTCGCCAATAATCTTTCCCATCTCTTATGCCTCTCTTTCTGTAAGTATATCCTTTGTCCTGGTGTTTTAGACAAGTCTAACAAAACAGGGTTTTAATGTCAATGAAAATAAAAAAGAGGCACGACGTGCAAACGGTCTTGCACAAAAATTACTCCGACGTGCAAACATCCCCGCACTGCTTTCGCAGTGCGGGGATGTCGGGCTTCGCCCTATGCATCCCGAGCCATGAACCGCCCTTCGCAAGCGAGCTTGCACGGGCAGTTCACGTCCCGGTCTGCGCACGTCTCATATTATCACATCATTCCGTCCATGCCGCCGCCCTGAGGCATCGCGGGAGCCGGCTCCTTGATGTTGGCAACGCAGGCTTCGGTGGTCAGGAAGGTGGAAGCTACGCTCGTCGCGTTCTGCAGAGCACTTCTGGTCACCTTCGTCGGATCGATGATGCCAGCCTCGACCATGTTCACATACTCTTCCTTGTAAGCGTCGAAGCCAACACCCGGCTCGGACTCTCTCACCTTATTGATGATAACGGCTCCCTCAAGACCTGCATTTGATGCGATGTGGTACATCGGGGCCTCAAGCGCCTTCAGGATAACCTTTCCGCCGGTCTTCTCATCACCCTCAAGGGTATCAACCAGCTTCGCCACTTCCTTCGCCGCGTGGATATAAGCCGCGCCGCCGCCGCAGATGATGCCTTCCTCAACAGCTGCTCTCGTAGCCGCCAGCGCATCCTCCATCCGCAGCTTTGCTTCCTTCATCTCGGTCTCAGTCGCCGCACCTACACGGATAACCGCTACGCCGCCGGCGAGCTTCGCGAAGCGCTCCTGAAGCTTCTCTCTGTCATAATCAGAGGTCGTGGTCTCGATCTCCGCCTTGATCTGGCGGGTACGATCCGCAATCGCGTCCTTGTCGCCAAGACCGTCAACAATAACCGTATTTTCCTTCTGTACCTTCACGGACTTCGCGCGTCCGAGCATGTCGAGCGTCGTGTCCTTGAGCTCAAGTCCAACTTCCTCGGAAATCACGGTGCCGCCGGTCAGGACTGCGATATCCTGCAGCATGGCCTTTCTTCTGTCGCCATAGCCCGGAGCCTTCACGCCAACTGCGATGAAGGTGCCGCGCAGCTTGTTCAGTACAAGCGTCGTCAGAGCCTCGCCCTCGATATCCTCAGCGATGATGAGGAGCTTCTTGCCAGCCTGTACGAGCTGCTCCAGAATCGGAAGGATCTCCTGGATATTGGAAATCTTCTTATCTGTGATCAGGATGTACGGATCCTCGAGGACCGCCTCCATCTTCTCGGTATCGGTCGCCATATAAGCGGAAATATAACCGCGGTCAAACTGCATGCCTTCCACAACATCCAGCTCGGTCTGCATCGTCTTGGACTCCTCAACGGTGATCACGCCGTCGTTTGCAACCTTCTCCATCGCGTCCGCAACCATATCGCCGACCTTGTCATCGCCTGCGGAGATCGCAGCGACTCTGGCCATCTGATGCTTGCCGGATACCTTGCTGCTCATGCCCTTGATCGCCTCGACAGCCGCGTCGGTTGCTTTCTTCATGCCCTTGCGGAGCACGATCGGATTCGCGCCCGCCTCGAGGTTCTTCATGCCCTCGTGGATCATCGCCTGCGCCAGCACGGTCGCGGTCGTGGTGCCGTCGCCGGCCACATCATTCGTCTTCGTCGCGACTTCCTTCACGAGCTGCGCACCCATATTCTCAAACGCATCCTCGAGCTCGATCTCCTTCGCGATCGTCACGCCGTCGTTCGTGATCAGCGGAGCGCCGTACTGCTTGTCAAGAACCACGTTTCTGCCCTTCGGCCCAAGCGTCACACGGACGGTATCTGCCAGTTTATTTACGCCAGCTTCCAGTGATTTTCTGGCGTCTACGCCATATTTTAATTCCTTCGCCATGATGATTTTACCTCCTGATTCTGCTCTCTTTATTCTACAACTGCAAGAATATCATTCTGCTTTACAATCACGTACTCTTCGTCGTCGATCTTGATCTCATTGCCCGCGTACTTGGAGTAGATAACCTTGTCGCCGACCTTGACCTGCATGGTCACTTCCTTGCCGTCCACGACTCCGCCGGGGCCTACCGCGATAACCTCCGCCGTCACCGGCTTCTCCTGAGATTTCGCCGCAAGGATGATACCGGACTTGGTCGTCTCCTCTTTTTCACTCTGCTTCAATACGACTCTGTCGCCCAAAGGTACTAACTTCATGATAATTCCTCCTGTCCTGTCTTTCTGGTTTTATTAGCACTCACTCTTGTTGAGTGCTAACTTCTGGAACATATATTAGTACAGTTCCCTGAAATTGTCAATGGGTATTTTTCAGAATTTCGAAAAAATTTATATTTTTTTTGCGGAGTTCTTTTGCTCGATTTTTCCGAGTTCCTCGAAAACAGAATCGTTCAGCACCTTGATCTTCGTGCCCTTCATACCCGAGGAGCGCGACTCGATCACACCGGCGCTCTCAAACTTGCGCAGCGCGTTGACAATCACCGAGCGGGTGATACCGGCTTCATCCGCGATACGGCTTGCGACGAGCGTACACTCGTTGCCCTTCATCTCGCGGAAAATCAGAATGATGGCCTCCAGCTCCGTCACGGAGAGCGTGCTGATCGCCGACTGGACGATGTGTTGTTTGCGAATCTCCTCCTCGCTTTCCTCGTGAACGGAGCGCATCATCTCCAGCCCGACTACTGTCGTCCCGTACTCGCTTAAGATAATATCGTCGATGTCGTAGTCGCTCTCATATTTATACAGAAACAAGGTTCCCAGGCGTTCCCCTGCGATAATGATCGGCGTCACGAGCGCGTGACAATGGCGTATATTTTCCACCATGAAACCGAGCGTCTGGAGATTGACATTCTCCTTCGTAGACAAAATTCCGAGCAGCCTCTCATTCAGCAGCGGGTCGATCATGCCGCCCACCTGATCCACAATCAGCTCATGAATCTCTTCAACACCCTTACAGCTGCTGATTCCAAGCACCTTTCCCTTCCTGCTGATCACCAGCACATTGGACTTCAGGATATCCGACAGTACACTGCAGATATCGTTGAACACCACTTTGCCGGCGCTGTTGTTGTGCAGGAGCTTGTTGATCTTTCTCGTTTTGTCTAATAATTGTACACTCATTCTTTGTTTCTCCCGATAATGCCTGGCTTTTCCCTGTACGCGGAAAAGTGCAGCTGCCCTGCGCAGCCGCACTATGAATCTTAGCACACTTTTCCGTGAAATTCAATTTGATTTTTCGAATTTTCAGACGGTTTTTTCCATGAAATAAAGTCGCAGTCCGGATATCCTTCGCAACTGTAAAATTTTCTGCCCTTTGAGGAGCGTTTCAGCACGACCTCGCGCCCGCACTTGGGGCAGGCTACGCCGATCTTCTCAAGATAGGGTTTGGTGTTCCGGCACTCCGGAAAACCCGGACAGGCGAGGAACTTTCCATGGGGGCCATACTTGATCACCATATTGCGCCCGCACTGCTCGCAGATCTCGTCTGAGACCTCGTCGCGCACCTGCACCTTCTCCAGATCTTTCTCCGCCGCCTTCACCGCTTCATCAAGATCCGGATAAAAATTGGAGACGACCGTCTTCCAACCGACCTTCCCCTCCTCGACCATGTCGAGCAGCGACTCTACATTTGCTGTGAAATCAGGCTCCACAATACTCGGGAAGGCCTGCTTCATCATATTGTTGACCACCTCGCCGAGTTCGGTCAGGTAGAGATTCCTTCCCTCCTTTGACACATAGCGGCGGGAAATGATCGTCGTGATCGTCGGCGCATAGGTGCTGGGACGCCCGATACCAAGCTCTTCCAGCGTCTTCACCAGTGCCGCCTCCGTATAGTGCGCCGGCGGCTGTGTGAAATGCTGCCTGTCATCGAGCTTTTCAAGGTCAAGATGCGAATCCCTGCTCAGGCTCTTCAGCAGGCGGATATTCACGCCTTTCTCCTCCTCGTCCTGCGCATAGACCGACAGAAATCCATCAAAGTCAACTGCAGAAGCCGAGACCGTGAAGCGATAACCGCCGCCGTCGATCTTTACCGCCATCGTCTGATAGCGTGCATCCGCCATGCGGCTCGCTGTAAAGCGCTTCCAGATGAGCTGGTAGAGCCGGAACTGATCGCGGGAGAGGAACTCCTTCACCGAAGCCGGCGTCCGCCGGATATCCGTAGGGCGAATCGCCTCATGGGCGTCCTGTATCCGCTTTCCGCTGCTCTTCTTCTCCTCGCCCACGCGCACGTAAGATTCCCCGTACTGACCGGAAATGTATTCCCTCGCAGATCGGTCCGCCTCCTCGGCAACACGTGTAGAATCTGTACGCAGGTAGGTAATGATACCCACCGTATCCCGCGAACCAAGGTCGACGCCCTCGTAAAGCTGCTGCGCCAGACGCATCGTCTTCGAGGTGGAGAAATTCAGCGTCTTCGACGCCTCCTGTTGCAGCGTACTGGTCGTGAAAGGAAGCGGAGCTTTCTTTGAACGCTCGCCCTTTTTCACATCCGATACCGAAAACTCGGCGTCCTTAAGAGCCTCCAGTACCTGATCCATCTCCTCGCGGGAACTGATCGTGCGTTTTTCCTCCGTAGTTCCGTAAAACTTCGCCGTCAGGGGCTTCTTCTCCCCCTCCACACGGAAATCCGCATCCAGACTCCAGTATTCCTCCGGGACGAAGGCCGCGATCTCCTCCTCCCGGTCCGCAATGATACGCAGTGTCACCGACTGTACCCTGCCGGCGCTTAGTCCCCGTTTCACCTTCGCCCAGAGAATCGGACTGATCCGATAACCGACCATGCGGTCAAGCATACGGCGCGCCTGCTGAGCGTCCACCAGATCCATGTCGATCTCCCGTGCATTTTTGAGCGACTCCTTTACTGCGCTCTTTGTAATCTCATTGAAGGAGATACGGTACATTTTCTTTTCATCCAGGGCAAGCGCCTTCGACAGATGCCAGGAGATCGCCTCCCCCTCGCGGTCCGGGTCGGTCGCAAGATAGACTTTGTCCGCCTTCTTCGCCTCCTTGCGGAGCTTTGCAAGGATCTCCCCCTTTCCCCGGATCGTAATGTATTTGGGCTCATAGTCGTGTTCAACGTCAATCCCGAACTGACTCTTGGGGAAATCCCGTACATGCCCGTTTGAAGCCATGACCTCGTACTTCGGCCCCAGAAATTTTTTAATTGTCTTCACCTTTGCAGGTGACTCCACGATCACCAGATTCTTCGCCATCTGTAAATTTTAAATCCGTCCTTACATAATGATTTTTCTGAACTTCCCGAATACAGCCCTTCAGTTCCAGGCCCATCAGAACGGTGAGCGTTTTGGAGACGGAAAATCCGGTCCTCCGGACCAGCTCTTCCAAAGACACGGGCTGTAAACGTAACCAACTATACACGATATTTTCGTCATTGGCAAGTAAAACTTTCTTAGTGTTTTTGTAAAATATGTCCTTATTTTCCGAAACTCCAAGCGCTCCCAGCACCTCCGCAGGGCTCGATGCGAGGCCGGCGCCCTGCCGGATCAGGTTCAGACAGCCGCGGCTGAGGTCATCCGAAACGCGTCCCGGCACGGCGAAGACTTCTTTTCCCTGCTCGAGCGCGAGGTCCGCGGTGATAAGAGAACCGCTCTTTGCGCGCGCCTCAACCACCAGTACCAGGTCTGAGAGCGCGCTGATAATGCGGTTCCGCAGCGGAAAATGATAAGCCAGCGGCGGACTGCCCGGCTCCAGCTCCGAGAGAACGCCTCCACGGGCGATCAGCGACTCATAGAGCTTCCTGTGCCCGGACGGATAACATACATCCACGCCGCAGCCAAGTACTGCAAAGGTATCCCCGCCCGCCTCCAGCGCACCCTGATGCGCCATACCGTCAATGCCCCATGCCATGCCACTGATAATCTGCACACCCGCCGCTGCGAGCTCCGACGCGAACCATCTCGCCGTCTGATCACCGAACGGGCTCGAATCTCGCGCGCCGACGATCGCCACGCTCGGACGCGCCGGGTCCGGCAGACGCCCCAGAAGCCAGAGACCTTTCGGCATCCCGCTGTAATTTTTCAGAATTTCCGGATAGCGCACATCATCCCGGGCGATATATTGTATGTCTTTTTCCCTTTTTTCAATCATGTTTCTTCTATTATAAAGTGTCGCCATCTTCAGGATCCCTCCCAGAAACGCTGATCGATCGAACGATAGCCGATCGCCTCCAGAAGATGCGCATCCCGGATGCGCTCCTCTCCATCCAGATCCGCAATCGTGCGGGCGACTTTGATGATCCGGTGATAAGCTCTCGCACTCAGGCTCATCTTTTCAAAAGCGCGTTCCATAATCCGACGCTCCTCACTGCCGAGCGGGCAAAACTGCCGGATCACCGAAGCACGAAGATGCGCATTGAACTGCCAGGGACAATCCCTGTAACGCTCACTCTGCATCCGCTGCGCCGCCTCCACACGCCCACGAATTTCCGCCGACGACTCATTCTCTGTCTGGCTCGAAAGGTCGCGGTACTCGACTCTCGGAATCTCCACACAGATATCGATGCGGTCAAGCAGAGGCCGGGAAATTTTCCGAAGATAACGGCTTACCTCTCCCGGCTGACAATGACAGCGGCTGCGATCCGGGTAGAAACCGCACTTGCAGGGATTCATTGCGGCCACAAGCTGAAAATGTGCCGGGAAAGTGTACTTCATCTCCGTGCGGCTGATCGTGACAAAGCCATCCTCCATAGGCTGGCGCAGCACCTCCAGTGCATTGCGGGAAAATTCCGGCAGCTCGTCCAGAAAGAGCACGCCGCGCGTGGCAAGGCTGATCTCGCCCGGCTGCACTTTTCTGCCCCCGCCGGCCAGTGCTCCTGCGGAGACCGTGTGATGCGGCGAGCGGAACGGGCGCGTTGTCACAAGGCCCTCCGCGCCGGTCATAAGACCGCAGGCACTGTACACTTCTGAAATTTCCAGACTCTCCTGAAGCGTCAGCCGCGGCAGGATCGTCGGCATCCGGCGCGCAATCATCGTCTTTCCGGAACCCGGACTGCCCACCATCAGAAAATTGTGCATTCCCGCGGCCGCGATCTCCGCCGCGCGGCGCACCGAGAGCTGTCCGTTCACCTCCCGGAAGTCCTCCCCGGTAGCCCGGATCTCGTCCGGATTCCAGGGACGCGTCTCTTCCGCACGCCGCAGGCATGTTTCCGGGGAGAGCAGGCATTCCAGCAGCTCCCCTATATTCTCAATTCCGACAACCGGAATTCCGCTGACCGCGGCCCCCTCGCCTGCATTTCCGCGCGGCACCATGCAGAGACGACAGCCTTTTTCCTTCGCGAGCCGCACCGTCTGCAGAACGCCGCCGACCGGCCGCACCTGCCCATTCAGGCTGATCTCCCCGACGATCATCACGCCTTCGGCATACTCCGCCGGGAAGACGCCCAGCGCTGAGAGCAGCGCTGCCGCTACCGGCAGGTCAAAGCGCGTCCCTTCCTTCCGGATGCTGGCCGGCGAGAGATTAACTGTCACCTTTTTGGGTGGAAACGTGATCCCCGTATTTTTCAACGCGGTTCGCACACGGTCAGAAGCCTCCCGCACTTCCTGTGCGAGATCGCCGACCATGCAGAACTGTGGTAAGCCATCGCAGATATCCGCCTCGACCTGCACCAGGCGCGCCTCCACGCCGAGCACAGCCGCGGACAAAATCATGCTGAACATCATTTTTCCTCCGTAAACTTTTGTATTCGGGAAAATGCTGCGATATGCATTACAGATTTTAGATGTTGCAAGTATAACACATCTTTTTTGGAAACTCAATCCCGAAAATATTCGCGCAGATGGTTCAGCGCATTTTTCTCAATACGGCTGATGTAGGACCTGGAAATGCCCATCTGCTCCGCGATCTCTCGCTGTGTGTACTCCTTTCCCCGGTACAGCCCGTAGCGCATGATCAGCACCTGGCGCTCCCTCTCAGAGAGTGCATTTTCCAGCAGACGATAGATCTTCAGCGTATCGTCCCGAAGGCCGATCTGGTCGAAAGCCGCCGGCTCTCCGCTTTCCAGCACCTCCAGGAGCCGTATTTCATTTCCCTCCTTATCAACCCCGATCGGCTCATAGTAGGAGGCCTCCCGCAGATGCTTTTTCCTGGCCCGCAGATACATCAGAACCTCATTTTCCACGCAGCGAGCTGCATACGTGGCCAGTTTTCCCGCCCTTTCCGGGTCGAAGGTATCCACCGCCTTGATCAGCCCGATCGTCCCGATCGAGATCAGCTCCTCCATATCTTCGTCACATGAATGGTATTTCTTCACGACGTGCGCCACAAGCCGCAGATTGTACTCAATCAGAATCCGTCGTGCCTTTTCGTCGCCCTCCCGCAGCTTCCCCAGATAATATGTTTCCTCCTCTGCCGTAAGCGGTTTCGGAAAAGTTTTCAAAAAAAGACACCTCAGCGCGGATTTATTACATTTTATGAAAAAATCCGCCGGAAGTGCCTTTCCATATTTTATTCTGCTGTTGTCTCTCTTATCTGCCGGGCAGCGCGCGCACCCGCAGCACGCCCTCAATTCCTCTGATCTTTTCGATCTCCTCTTCCGCCGCCGTATGAGACAGATCCATCATCATGTAACCGTAATCGCCCCGGGTCTCATTCGCCATGCGCTCAATATTAATTCCCAGATCGCCAAAGGCCGCCGTAAACTTTGTCAGCATATTCGGGATATTTCTGTGTATAACCGTCACGCGCATCGCCTCACGGCAGACTCCCATATCACAGTTCGGAAAATTGACAGAATTGTGAATGTTTCCGTTTTCCAGATAGTCCCGCAGCTCCCGCACCGCCATGACCGCGCAGTTGTCCTCGGATTCCTCCGTGGAGGCTCCGAGATGGGGAATGACGATCGCGTTTTTCTGGGAAGCGATGTCCGGCGTCGGGAAGTCGACCACATACTTGCGGATGCGGTTCGTCCGCAGCGCCTCCACCATGGCCTTCTCATCCACCAGCGGCCCCCGCGCGAGATTCAGCACAACCGCCGTCGGCTTCATCATCGCGAGCGCTTCCGCGCCGATCATGCCGCGCGTGCTGTCCATCAGCGGCACATGGATCGTAATGTAGTCACATTCCCGGTAAATCTCATTTACATCCTTGATGTGCGTGACTGAACGGGATAGTTTCCATGCCGCATCCACCGCGATGAAAGGATCGTAGCCATAGACGTCCATGCCGAGCGCCTCCGCCGCGTTCGCCACCAGAATACCAATCGCACCCAGACCGATGACGCCCAGCTTCTTTCCCGCAAGCTCTGTCCCGGCAAATTTCTTTTTTTCTTTCTCTGCGAGCTGCTCGAGCGCCTCATTCTGCCGTTCCGAACGCACCCAGTACATGCCGCCCACAATATCCCTGGCAGCCAGGAGCATGCCGGCAATCACCAGCTCTTTCACACCATTTGCATTGGCACCCGGCGTATTGAATACTGGGATACCCCGCTCTGCACACTTGTCCAGGGGAATGTTATTGACCCCGGCTCCGGCACGGCCTATCGCACAGAGTCTGTCCGGCAGCACCATATCGTGCATGACGGCGCTGCGCACCAGCACCGCATCCGCTTCCTCTATCTTCTCCGTCCTCGCATAATTTCCGTCAAATTTTTCCAGTCCAACCTCCGCGATCGGGTTCAGGCAGTGGTACTGATACATATCGCGCAATTCCTCCTGTCTACTTTCTGTCCAGGTCATCCTGATCAAAGCTCTCCTCGATCGGCGCGCCCGCCGGGACCATCGGGAACACCTTGTCGTCACTGTCAATGATGCAGTCGATCAGCACCGGTCCGCCGCAGGCGATCGCCTCCTCAAGTGCGGGGGCAAACTCCTCTTTCTTCGTCACACGCACGCCGCGGCAGCCAAGCGCCTCCGCCATCTTCACAAAATCAACCTTGTCCTCCAGCGTGGTCGCCGCATAACGATGATCATAAAAGAGCGTCTGCCACTGGCGCACCATGCCGAGCACATGGTTGTTAATGACAACCTCCACAATCGGAATATTGTATCGGGACGCCGTCGCGAGCTCGTTCATATTCATGCGCAGGCAGCCGTCTCCGGCCACATTGATGACCGTCTTGTCCGGTCTCGCGAGCTTCGCGCCCATGGACGCACCGAGCCCATAGCCCATCGTTCCAAGTCCACCCGAAGTGATGAGCTGGTGCGGCCTGCTGTACTTATAATACTGCGCCGCCCACATCTGATGCTGTCCGACCTCGGTGCAGATGATCGCATTGCCCTCCGTAACGCGGTAAATCTCCTCAACAATATAGGGACCGGTCAGGCGGCTTTTGTCATATTTCATCGGGAAACGGCTTTTCAGTTCCTCCATGTGCGCGTTCCAGTCCTTGTGCTCCTGCTGCGGAAGCAGAGGATTCAGTCTGCGCAGAACCTCCCTCGCGTCGCCGATGACGCTGACATTCGTCATAATGTTTTTGTTGATCTCCGCCGGATCGATATCAATCTGGAGTACCTTCGCGTGCTCCGCAAATTTTGCTGCATTTCCAAAAATACGATCGCTGAAACGCGAGCCGACCGTGATCAGCAGATCGCAGTCGACGACGCCGCGATTCGCATACTTGGTGCCATGCATGCCCAGCATGCCGGCATACAGAGGATGCGTTCCCGGGAAAGCTCCCTTGCCCATCAGGGTATCGCAGACCGGCGCATCTACCTTTTCCGCAAACTCCAGCAGCGCCTCACTCGCTTCCGAGGCCACTGCGCCGCCGCCCACAAAGATCATCGGCTTTTTTGAAGCCCGGATCAGAGATACCGCCGCCTCCAGCGCCTCATCTGTGATGGATGCCGTATCGCGCAGCAGAATATCCGGTACCTCCTGCGTGTATTCCGTCGTATTGGCCGTCACGTCCTTGGTGATATCCACAAGCACCGGGCCCTTGCGCCCGGACTGGGCGATACGGAACGCGCGCCGGATCGTCCGCGCCAGCTCCTTTACATCTTTTACAATAAAATTGTGCTTCGTGATCGGCATCGTGACTCCGGCGATATCCACCTCCTGGAAGCTGTCCTTTCCCAGCAGGGAAGTGCCAACGTTACAGGTAATCGCCACCATCGGCACAGAATCCATGTGAGCCGTGGCAATCCCGGTCACCAGATTCGTCGCGCCGGGGCCGGATGTCGCCAGGCAGACGCCGACCTTGCCGGTCGCGCGCGCATAACCGTCCGCAGCGTGGGACGCGCCCTGCTCATGCGAAGTCAGAATATGCCGGATCTCCGGATGTTTGTACAATGCATCATAAATATTCAGGATCGTGCCGCCCGGATAGCCGAACACGGTATCCACGCCCTGCTCTTTCAGGCAGGCGATCACGATCTCCGCTCCCGTCATCATCATAATAGCTTCACTCCTCTTGTCTTTTCTCTTATGCTTTCGGAACCTCCAGAATCGCCCCGCGATTGCCCGAAGTCACCATGGCTGCATAGCGCTTCAAATACCCGGTCGTCACCTTCGGCTCCCTCGGCTGCCACTTCGCGCGCCGTGCCGCAAGCTCCTCATCAGACACCCGCACATTCAGTGAAAGATTCGGGATATCGATCTCAATGATATCCCCCTCCTCGACGAGCGCGATCGGGCCGCAGACCGCTGCCTCCGGGGAGACATGGCCGATCGAAGCACCGCGGCTCGCACCGCTGAAGCGCCCATCCGTGATCAGCGCCACGGTAGAACCCAGTCCCATGCCGGCGATCGCCGACGTCGGATTCAGCATCTCGCGCATGCCAGGTCCTCCTTTGGGTCCCTCATAGCGAATAACGACCACATCGCCCGCGACAATCTTTCCGCCTTTGATCGCGGCAATCGCGTCCTCCTCACAGTCAAAGACGCGCGCCGGTCCCTCGTGGACAAGCATCTCCTCCGCAACTGCCGAGCGCTTCACAACACTGCCGTCCGGTGCAAGATTCCCCTTGAGTACCGCAAGTCCGCCTGTCTTACTGTAAGGACGGTCAATCGGACGAATGACCTCCGGGTTCTTGTTCTCTGCATTCGCAATATTTTCCCCGACGGTCTTTCCGGTGACGGTCATGCAGTCTGTGTTCAGAAGACCGACATCGGCCAGCTCCTTCATAACTGCATAAACGCCGCCCGCCTCATTGAGATCCTCCATGTAAGTCGGCCCTGCAGGAGCCAGGTGGCAGAGGTTCGGCGTCCGCTCACTGATCGGATTTGCGAAAGAAATATCAAAATCAAAGCCAACCTCATGCGCGATCGCCGGCAGGTGCAGCATGCTGTTCGTCGAACATCCGAGCGCCATGTCCACCGTCAATGCGTTCAGAATCGCGTCCTTCGTCATGATATCCCGCGGACGGATATTTTTCTTCAGAAGTTCCATGACCTGCATACCGGCATGCTTTGCCAGACGGATACGATCCGAATACACCGCCGGAATCGTCCCGTTTCCGCGAAGTCCCATGCCCAGCACCTCAGTCAGGCAGTTCATGCTGTTGGCCGTGTACATGCCAGAGCAGGAACCACAGGTCGGGCACACCTTCTGCTCATATTCGCGCACCTCGTCCTCGCTCATCGTGCCCGCCGTATAGGAGCCGACTGCCTCGAACATACTGGAAAGACTTCTCTTGCAGCCTCCCACATGGCCTGCCATCATCGGACCGCCGCTGACGAAAATCGTCGGCACATTGACACGCGCCGCCGCCATCAGAAGTCCCGGCACGTTCTTGTCACAGTTCGGAATCATGACAAGCGCGTCAAACTGATGCGCAATTGCCATCGCCTCGGTCGAATCTGCGATCAGATCCCGCGTCACCAGCGAATATTTCATGCCGACATGTCCCATCGCAATACCGTCGCAGACCGCGATCGCCGGGAAAACGACCGGCACGCCGCCCGCCATCGCAACACCCTGCTTGACTGCCTGCGTGATCTTGTCCAGATTCATATGGCCCGGCACGATCTCGTTATATGAGCTCACGATGCCGACCAGCGGGCGCTCCATCTCCTCTTCTGTGAAACCGAGCGCGTTAAACAGGGACCGGTGCGGCGCCTGCTGCATGCCTTTTTTTACTGCATCACTCTTCAAAATCCATCCCTCCTGTTCTCTTACACTCTTTCTGCAATCAGAGCGCCCATTTCACGCGTGCCAACCTGCGTGCAGCCCTCTGACATAATATCAACCGTACGGTAGCCTTCTTTCAATACCTGACGCACCGCAGCCTCGAGTGCATCCGCCTCTTCATCCAGATCAAGGGAATAGCGGAGCAGCATGGCCGCTGAAAGGATCGTAGCAATCGGATTCGCCTTGTCCTGTCCGGCAATATCCGGCGCTGAGCCGTGACTCGGCTCATAAAGTCCGAATTTCGTCTCGTTCAGGCTGGCGCTGGAAAGCATGCCGATCGAGCCGGTCACCATGGAGGCCTCATCGGAAAGAATATCCCCGAACATGTTCTCCGTCAGGATTACGTCAAACTGTGCCGGATTCATCACCAGCTGCATCGCACAGTTGTCGACATACATATGGGAGAGTTCGACCTCCGGATACTCCTTCGCGACCTCCTCCACGACCTGCCTCCACAGTCTGGAAGAGTCGAGTACATTCGCCTTATCGACGCTGCAGACCTTCTTCCGACGCTTCATCGCAATATCGAACGCACGCTTCGCGATACGGCGGATCTCCGTCTCGCTGTAGCAGAGCGTGTCGGTCGCCGTACGGACGCCGTTCACTTCCTCCGTCTTTCTCGCGCCGAAATACAGGCCGCCGGTCAGCTCCCGCATGATCAGCATGTCAAAACCCGCGGCGCTGATGTCGTCCCGCAGCGGGCAGGCCGAGCGCAATTCCTCATAAAGATATGCAGGACGAAGATTTGCAAAAAGGTTCAGCGCCTTGCGAATACCAAGCAGTCCCGCCTCCGGTCTCCTCTCCGGCGGCAGCTGGTACCACGGAGAAGTCTTCGCATCTCCGCCGATCGATCCCATCAGTACCGCATCGCATTCCTTCGCGGCCGCAATCGTTTCTTCCGTCAGCGGAACACCATGCACGTCTATCGACGCGCCTCCGAGCAGCAGTTCCCTGTACTCAAAATGATGACCGTATTTCACACAGACGGCGTCCAGTGCCTTACGCGCTTCACGCACAATCTCCGGGCCGATACCGTCCCCGGAGATTACCCCGATCCTGTATTCCATGTTCTGTCTCCTTCCACATACGCAGAAGGGCGGAAGAAGTCTCCCGCCCTCGCCTGCATCCTCGCCTTCTCTTAATCCTGTTTTTCCACTTCCGCGATCGCTGACTTCTTCATCGGGATACGACAGTTGCGGTTGCTGCCGAACTCTACAATCACATCCTCATCTGTGATGTCAATCAACACACCGTAGAATCCGCTGGTCGTCACAACCACATCGCCGACCTCCATCGCAGAGAGCATGGCCGCTACCCGTTTCTGTTCCTTCCTCTGCGGTCTCATAACCACAAAGTACATAAACGCGATCATCACCACGATCCAGATCACCAGCGTGAATGAAGAGCTGGCTGTCGATGTCAATACCATAAACAATTCCTCCTGAAAAATAACTTAAAGACTATTCTACACAATATTTCCGTGCAGAGCAAGTATTATTTTTTAGATAAACACAAAGTTCCCTTTCCGCCGTTAATCGTCAGCATCGATTCCAGGCCGAAGAGCGCGCCCTGTTCGCCCGCCTCCTCATAGGCCTCGTCCGCAAATCCGGCCTTCTCGCGGCTCCCCTCTGCACGCTGGCCTGACAGCCGTCTGCCCTCAGCGTCGCAATCTCCGCGAGAGTCACGATCACGCGACTCTCTCCCTGCTATTTTACTGATCAGATGCCCTCTGCTGCATCCCGCTCAGTTTCTGTTTTTTATATTCCTGATAGCGCCCTTCCTCAATCGCGGCGCGTATCTCCTCCATCATGTGATTATAGAAGTAAAGATTGTGAAGCACGCACAGCCGCATTCCCAGCATTTCTTTTGCTTTCAGCAGATGGCGGATATAAGCTCTCGAATAACGCCTGCATGCGGGGCAGCCGCAGCCTTCCTCGATCGGGCGTTCATCCAGCTCATACTGCGCATTGTAAAGATTCAGCTTTCCCTGGTTGGTATAGACATGTCCATGCCGTCCGTTCCGGCTCGGGTAGACGCAGTCAAAGAAATCGACGCCGCGGTCCACCGCCTCCAGAATATTCGCCGGAGTCCCGACGCCCATCAGGTAGAGCGGCTTCTCCACCGGCAGCTGCGGCGCAACCGCCTCAATAATCGCGTACATCTCCTCATGGCTCTCCCCGACCGCCAGCCCGCCGATTGCGTAGCCCGGCAGATCAAGCTCAGCGATGCGCTGCGCGTGCTCGACACGGATATCCTCGAAGACCGCACCCTGATTGATGCCAAACAGCAGCTGTTCTTTATTGATCGTGTCCGGCAGACTGTTCAGCCTGGCCATCTCCTCCTTGCAGCGACAGAGCCAGCGGTAGGTCCGGTCCACCGAACGCTGCACGTAATCACGCTCTGCTCTGCTCGACGGGCATTCATCGAAAGCCATCGCGATCGTGGACGCCAGATTGGACTGAATCTGCATGCTCTGCTCCGGACCCATGAAGATCTTCTGGCCGTCGATATGGGAGTGGAAATAGACTCCCTCCTCTTTGATCTGTCTTAAATTTGCAAGGGAAAATACCTGAAAGCCGCCGGAATCGGTCAGAATCGGGCGGTTCCACGACATGAATCTGTGCAGACCGCCCAGCTTCTTCACGACCCCATCGCCCGGCCTCACATGCAGGTGATAGGTATTGGAAAGCTCCACCTGGGTGCCGATCTCCTCCAGATCCTCGGTGGACACCGCACCCTTGATAGCGGCGACCGTGCCCACATTCATGAACACGGGGGTCTCGATCACCCCGTGTACGGTATGAAATTCGCCGCGCTTGGCATGGCCATCGCGGCAGATCAGTCTGTATTCATGCATCGTTACGTTCTCACTTAACTTCCACTCCGTGAAGCTGCTTTATTGGCAAGCGCAGGCTCACAGCGCGTATATGATTTGTCAACAGCTTTCAGTATATTCTATCTTGCGGGCTTTCGTCAAGTAAAGCGTGGAAGTTTGCGTGAATTCCAGAAATTTTACGGTGCAAGCGCTTCTTTTCGAATCAGGCAGGACGCACTGTTCGGGCAGCCTTCGAAATCGCAGTCCGACTCTGTGAGCGTGAGTCTTCCGTCCGTCTGCTGCTCGTACTCGCAGCAGACGGTTTTTGTACAATTGCCGCTGCGACAGAATCCGCTGATAAATTTTTCAATGATTTCACCCATCATCTGTCCTCCTCATTTGGCAAAATGTCGGGATGCGCTGCCGGGTAGATTTAGTATAACACCTTCCTCCAGAAAATAGAAATGATTTTATTTTCTCATTGACAGATCACACTATGTGCTATAGAACCTGACTTTGGGAGTTGAATTAAAAAAGTAGTGCTAAGCCAAGGCTTAAAACC
>JAJPXQ010000114.1 GCA_021205385.1 Lachnospiraceae bacterium
CTAATAAAATTTCCTTGATTTTAAGGGAAAAAACACTTGACTAAATAGGGAGGAACATTATGAATCAAAGACCGGTTATTATCGATACCGATCCCGGTATCGACGATGCACTGGCAATCGCCATCGCGCTCTTCGCGGAGGAGCTGGATGTGCGACTGATCACGACGGTGGCAGGGAACGTGTCTCTTGAAAATGTCACAGGGAACGCCCTTCGGCTTCTGCGCTTTTTCGAAAAAGAAGTTCCGGTGGCAAAGGGAGCGGCGCAGCCCCTGATCGCAGAATTTGTGGATGCTTCCAATGTGCATGGAAAGACGGGGATGGAAGGATATGATTTTCCGGAGCCGGATATGTCGCTTCTGCTGGAAGAGCATGCGGTAAACGCCATGCGACGGGTGATTATGGAGAGCCCGGAGCCGATTACGCTGGTTACTATTGCGGCCCTGACGAACATTGCTTTGCTTTTTGCAATGTACCCGGAGGTGAAAAGGAATATTCGAGAGATCGTGATGATGGGAGGTTCGGCATCCAGGGGAAATAAGGGAGTGATGTCTGAATTTAACGTAGGAACTGATCCGGAAGCAGCGCAGGTGGTGTTTCAGAGCGGGGTGCCCATCGTGATGGCAGGACTGGACGTTGGCCTGAAAGCGTTGGTTTTGCCGGAAGACAGCGAAGAGATTAAGAATATGGGAAAGACCGGCGATATGGCCTGGCATCTGTTCAGGAGATATCGGGGCGGCAGCTTTCAGACCGGACTGAAAATGTATGACAGCTGTGCGATTGCGTATCTTCTCTGTCCGGAGCTTTTTACAGTGGAGGAAACCTATGTGGAGGTAGAGCTTCGGGGGAGTCTGACCGCGGGCTGCACGGTGGTGGATTTAAAAAATTATCTTCACAAAACACCCAACGCGAAGGTCTGTACGGACATAGACGGTGAGAAATTCCGTGTCTGGTTCCGGCAGGCACTTGCAAAATGTATCTGAGAGAAGGAGGGAATGAATTATGAATACATGCCTGATGTATGTGGCGGCGATCGTTTCTGTAGCTATTGTGGTATTTATGCTGATTAAGAAAATGGATATCAAGATTACCCTGTTTACCATGGGAATCGTTCTGATGTTTGTGGGGGCTGCTCTCGGGACTCCCATCGGTGGAGAGGACTATGCGGGAACCGGCGTAATGTGGCTGGACCCTCTGCTCGTGATTGTGGATCAGTTTAAAAGTACGATTTCTGCTGCGGGATTTATCATTCTGATCCTGGGAGGATATTCCTCCTATATGAGCGCTATTAAGGCGAATAATGTGACGGTGAGCGTGCTGACGAAGCCAATTTCCAGAATCAAATCGGTGTACATACTGGTTCCGGTTATATTTCTCCTTGGCAATCTGCTCTCACTGGTCGTTCCGAGTGCATCCAACCTGGCGATCATTCTTCTGGCGACACTTTATCCGATCATGATTCAGGCCGGGATGAGTACGTTGACTGCGGCTGGCATCATCGCGACGACGGCGACAATCATCCCGACCCCGCTCGGAAGCGATAATGTGGCGATTGCCGCTGAGCTGGCTGCGACTACGGAATATGCCGGCATGACTGCTACGGAGTATGTGTTCGGTTATCATGCAAGGGTTTCCATTCCAACGCTGCTCCTGATTGCACTGATTCATTTTTTCTGGCAGAAACACTGTGATAAGAAAAGCGGTGCTGTGTCAGGTGAACTGGAAAAGATGCAGGAGATTGAGGAAATCTCCGGAGGAGCGTTGTTCCGCACCGTCTATGCGATACTGCCTCTGCTGCCGATCCTTCTTCTCATCGCGGTGTTTGCACTGCAGAAAACCGTGGGATTTCAGATGACTCTGAGTGTAGAAGTGGCGACGCTGTTTTCCTTCGTAATTGCGGTTCTGTGTGAACTGATCCGGAGAAGAAGACCGAAGGAGGTTCTTGATCAGACGGAGAGCTTTTTCAAAGGTATGGGCGGAGCCATGCCGATTGTGGCGCTCCTGGTAGCAGCCAGTGTGTTTGTGGAAGGGCTGCGGTCCATCGGGTTGATTTCCACTCTTCAGAGTGCTATGATCGGTGTACAGGGAAGCGGAATGGGATTTGTGCTGCCGCTGATTCTGGTCATCCTCACGGCTCTGATTGTACTCCTGAGCGGAAGCGGAACGGCTCTTTTCTTTGCCATGGTGCCGCTGATGATTCCGCTCGCAGAGGCAGCGGGCATCTCCGTATTCGCGGTGTCCGTCCCGATGGGGCTCGCCGGCAATCTGCTCCGGGCTGTATCGCCTGTGTCTGCGGTCGTTATGATCGTGGCCGGGAGTGTGAAGAAGGAACCGCTTGAGGTTGTGAAGCGGACTTCCGTGCCTATGATTGCCGGTGTGATCATTATGTTTGTACTTTCCATGATACTGTTTCTGTAGCAGAAAGGAAACAAAATGAAGGTTTTGAATTTCGGCTCATTAAATATTGATTTCGTGTACAGCGTAGATCATTTCGTACGGAGCGGGGAGACGATTTCTTCCGGGAATATGGAGATTTTTCCAGGAGGGAAGGGACTCAACCAGTCTGTTGCGCTGGCAAAGAGCGGCGTGGAGACCTGGCATGCGGGAGCAGTGGGAGAGGACGGAGAGTTCCTTCTCGAACTGATGCGTGGGGCGGGGGTTCGGGTGGATCTGGTTTCCAGACTGCCCGGGCGAACCGGGCACGCGATTATCCAGAGAGAGCCGTCAGGACAGAACTGTATTCTTTTGTTCAGTGGTACAAACCGGCAGAATACGAAAGCAAGAGTGGACGAGGTACTGGATTGCTTTGAAAAGGACGATTTTCTGGTATTACAGAATGAAATCAATGAGCTGCCCTATATTATGGAAAAAGCACACGGGAAGGGAATGCGGATTGTTCTGAATCCGTCCCCCATGGATGAGAAAATTTTCCGGTGTCCGCTGGAGTATGTAGACTATTTCCTGCTTAATGAAGTGGAGGCAGGTGATCTGGGCGGACGCTCTGGGAGTGATCAGGAGCTTCTTTCAGCTGTGGCGCAAAAATTTCCCCGCAGCCGGATCGTTTTGACCCTGGGGGACAAGGGTTCCATCTATAAAGATGAGAATCAGATCATTCGACAGCCGGCCTGCCCGGTAAAGGTGGCAGACACCACAGCTGCGGGCGATACCTTTACGGGATTTTTTATCGGAGGTATTATGAGGGGAGAGACGCCTTCAGAGGCGATGAAAAATGCGACGAAGGCTTCGGCTATAGCGGTATCCCGCCCTGGAGCCGCAGTATCAATCCCGTCCCGGAACGAGCTGATATGATACCAGTCCATGTGACAGTGGACTGTACCCAGCAGAATGGAAAGAAGCCTGTATGTTGGAAAACATGCAGGCTTCTTGCTGACTTCGCCTAGAATGTAATAGTCTCCGGCTCGTGGGTAAACGCCGAGATCGTCGCCGTGGCGTTTTTGAAATAATAGACTGCGGTATTCCCGTCCGGGCCGGTCGTGTAGCGGTCACGCAGATTCGGATAGGCGTCCAGCATGGACTCCTGCGCCTCCACGCGCTCATCAAGGATCAGCTCTCCGCATACGCGGATCCACTCGCCCTTATACATGGCGCAGATCTCCGCCTTCGGATTTGCATTAATCTGCTTTGCGACATCCTTTTCCTTTCCGGTCTGGATGTACAGCTTTCCATCGAATACGTGAATCGTGCCGAAAGGGCGTACCCGCGGCTGTCCCTTGTCGTCCGTGGCCAGATAGTAGGTGCCGGCGTTTTTTAAGAACTCGTATACTTTCTGCATTTTCGTTTCCTCCTTTTCCAATATTTTTAATGATAGAACTTATTTACTTGAGAGTGAAAAGTTCTCCCCTGTAA
>JAJPXQ010000119.1 GCA_021205385.1 Lachnospiraceae bacterium
CATCGGCTGTGCGTATTCCTTTACCGAACCGTCCTTCAGTGTGATTTTCATGCTTTTTTCCTCCCGCAGCACTGCTTATACTTCTTTCCGCTGCCGCAGGGGCAGGGATCATTTCTGCCAATCTTCTTTCCCTTTACGATCGTGCCGGACTTCTTCTGCTCGATGTAGAGCCGGTGCCTCGTCTCCTCGTCGAAGATGCTCTCCCACTGAGGCAGCTCATAAAGCCAGTCCGCCTTCGCATCGACCATGTTCTTATAGAGCTTCTCTTTATCAAATTTCAGGCTGACAGGCGTGTCCTCCTCCATCTCATCAATCGGATTCGGTTCCACCAGTCTGTCGTTGATGCCATCGAGAAAGCCTGTCATCTCCATGACGCTCAGATTATATTTTTCCGCAAGCTCCTTCACCGTGCCCTTCACCTCGACATCCGGCTCGGCAAGCAGCTGCTCGTAAACACCTTTCTCCAGCAGAAAATAGTCATCCCAGAATTTCCGGAGCTGACCCTTGTCCTTCTTCTCATCGTAAGCGAGCTTCTGCCATTCCTTTAATAATGCCATATTTCAACCTTCCTTTCAGATCCTGTAAACTGACCCTAATATATACCAGTTCTGTCTAATTTTCAAGCCATTTCTGCATTGCGGCGCTCCAGGCCGACGCGTCAAAGACGGGCAGAAACTGCGCTCTTTCATAATCTCCTGCAATATCCCTCGCGTAGAGGCAGTCCGCCGCAAGAAGCGGCGCGCCGACGGACTGTGCTTCCAAAAGCGGCATCCCCACCGTCTCCACATAAGATGGGAATACCAGGATGGACGAGGCGTAGAGATCAAAGAGCTCACGGCGCGGCACCGGGCCCCGGAACGCAATCGGCAGCCGCTCCCGCTCCGCCGTTTTTTTCAGCTCACGGATCCCGTCATTTTCTTCTCCCGTCACTGTCCAGATCATATGATAATCGGTAAAGCCCCGCTCTTTCAGAAGTTCGCAGGCCGCAAGCAGCGTGCGGTGATTCTTGTAAGCCGAGGCGTTCGCCGGATAGAGAAAAACGGGACGCATATCGTCCATCTGCCAGGGTCCGGCCTGCAGCATCTCCACCGCCGGGAACTTCACTTCCACCTTTTCCTCCGGAATCCCACACTGCTGAACGATCGCCTCCTTCATCCAGCGGGTCTGCACCATGACCTTCTGCGCGTGACGGATCGAGTGCTTCATCATTCTGCCAAGCAGCTGCTGTGTCAGCCATGGCCGGTAGCCATCCCGCAGATGAAAACGATATTCTGAGAATGGAAGCGCATTGTGCTCGTAGAGCTCCTGCGGCACGCCGACGCACGGCAGGCCGATATTCTGGAGGGAAAGCACGCGGTCAATCCGGTATTTTTTTATAATACGCGGCGCTTTGACCCACTCGAAATACAGACGGTGCAGCGGGCTCTTTTTCACCCATGGATAGCGCAGCACCCGGATATTCGCCCGTCTCTGCAGCTCATAACGTCCCAGCACAAAGACATAACGATTCTTCGTATCCTTTGAAAACTCTTCATAGAAGCTTTCCAGTACCGTCGCCGCGCCGCCGCTGTCCGCCGCCGTATCATAGACCAGAATTCTCATGCTTCCTTCACTTTCTGCATCGCACGGATCAGCAGCTCCTGAGCGCGGAAGGCATCCGCGAGCGCTGCGTTCTTTTTCTTCCCCTTCAGGACACGGTACATATATTCGTACTCCGCTTTGATGCCCTTGTCCTGCTTCAGCTGGTGCGACGTGGTCTTCGAGGAGCCGAATTTCCGCAGGCGGATGAAGTTGTCCAGCTCACAGACTGTGCCGTTCGAGAGCACTCTGAGCTGCTCCTTCGGATAACGCTTCGAACCCATCGAGGAGTAGATGATATTTCCGACCGCGCCCGAGGCAAAGCGCAGCGTGATCAGCGCATTGTCATTCATCGGATAGGCGTCATTTTTTGCCGCCGTCACGGTGAGCTCCTGAAGCTCACTCCCGTCGAGATACTGAATCAGATCGATGAAATGGCAGGCTTCGCCGAGAATTCTTCCGCCGCCCGCGGCCTCATCGTGAACCCAGTGCTTCTGCGGGATAAATCCCGCGTTCGCGATGAAATCATAGACCGCCGGAATCTGATCGGTCTTCATATCTTTCTTTAACTGCCGGGAGAGCGGCGCATAGCGGCGGTTCAGCCCGACAAAAAGTTCGCCTTTCGAATTCTCATAGGCCTTTCTTATCGCCCCGAGCTCGTCCAGCGTGAGGCAGAGCGGCTTCTCACAGTACACGTTTTTGCCCGCTTCCAGCGCCTCGACGATAAATTTTGCATGGCTTCCATGCTGCGTGGAGACCGCAATCAGATCGATGTCCGGATCCTCCAGCAATTTTTTATAATTATTTGTCGTGTAGACGAAGGGCGTGCCGGCGTTCGCCTGGGCTGCTCCGACCCCACCGGTCGTGGCCAGACCGCGGAACGCATATTTCCCGCTCTCCTTCATGATCGGCAGCATCGTGCTGCGGGCGAAATTGCCTGCGCCAATCAGGCCGAGACGAATCTCGTCGCCGGACACGGCTTTCTTCGCCGTACTCCCGACGGTATCCTTCCATTTCTCCTGATTTTCTTCATATTTCAGCAGGACGCCGATGTAGCGCTCATGGTTCGGGTTCTTTGTGATCATCTCATAGGCTCTCGCCGCGTCCGTAAAAGGAATCTCATGCGTGATGAGATCGGACACGTCGACGCGCTTCTGCGCGAGCAGACGTACGAACTCCTCGATATTGCGCCCCTCCGTGAAACGCACATAACCGATCGGATAGTCGATGCCCTGCTCCTCATAAGTAGAGTCGTAACGTCCGGCGCCATAGGAACGCGCAATCTTGAACGACAGCTCTCTCTCATAATATGGCCTGCGGTCGATATTCATCTGCGTCACACCGATCATGCAGATAATGCCGCGGTCTCTGGCGATCGCCGCTGCGAGATCCATCGGCGCATTGGAATCCGCCGCCGCCGTGATGATCACCTTGTCCGCGCCGCGCCCACGTGTCAGCGATTTTGTCATATCCGCCGCGCTGTCATCATTGGAATTGATAAAGCCAAGAAGCCGTGTGCCCTCCATACTCTTGTCCACAACATCATAGCCGATCACGTCGCAGCCGTAGGCGTTTAAGATACGGCAGACAATCTGCCCGACGAGACCGAGGCCGATGACCGCCACCGTCTCTCCCGGCACGACCTCCGCCTGATGGATGCCCTCCAGCGCGATACCGCCGAGCGCGCAGAAGGCCGCCTGCCGGTAGTCGGTGAGCTCCTCCGGCAGCTTCGTCAGCATCGTCCGGCTGACCCGGTTGATCTCACAGTGATAAGCCGTCCCGACCATCGCGACCAGATCCCCGGCCTGCACCTCCGTCACGCCGCGTCCGCAGGCGACGACACGCCCGACGCCCGAGTATCCCATCGGCATCGGCTCCGCCAGCTTGTTGAACGTAGTCTCAAGAGCGGTCAGCGGCCCGTCCGAGACGACCTTGTCGAGCACCTTCTTCACCTGGTCCGGGCGCTCCAGCGCCTTCTGCACCAGATTCTTCCCTCCAAAGGAGGTCAGGCCGCGCTCCGTGCCCGCGCTGACGACCGTATAAAGGCTCTCGATCAGCGCCATATTTTCCTTTACCGTAGGCGTCGGCTGATCAAGCAGACTCACGCTCCCGTCATTCACATTCAAAAATAATTGTTTCATCAGAATTTCCTTTCTGTTATGATTCCTGCAGGTACAGCACGCTGCCGCCCCGCTCAAAGACTTCCCTTCTATAATGATATTCCTCACACCATGCGTCCCACTCTTCATCCGACCAGGTGCAGGAGGCCTCCACATCGATATAAATCACTTCCGGCTGTTTCTCCGGATGCAGTTCATAATACCACTGATAGCGCTCCGCACGCTCGCCGGTCAGATTCTCCGCCTCCGCGAGCCAGGCGGAAAAGCAGCCGTTCCGCGCATTCTCCTCGATCAGATAGGCACAGGGAAAATAGTTAAAGCACATAAAATATTTTCCGTCCAGATCTCCCAGCGATTGCAGATTCTCATAGTTGATATCGTAGATTTCCTTTTTCCTGGCCGTCGTATAGATTCCCTTCTGCGGCCCCTGTTCGATCAGCGCTGTCAGAGAAGATACGTCGTCCTCCCAGAAAACGGTGGTCATATTGATCCATACCTCCGCAAGAAGCTGCAGCACAATCAGCGACGCCAGCCACCACATCCGGTGATTCCATTCCTGCTCCTCATCCAGGTAATCCTTGATCAGGAACAGTGAAAACCCGCTGGAAACGGCGCAGGCATTGCAGATTACGTAAATGCCCTGGTTGCTGCTCAGATTCATACATACCGCATAGATGATTCCCACAAGCCATCCCTTGCAGAATATGTCCCAGCTTTTGTTTTCCGTCAGCAGAAAAGCCATCAGTCCAAGCAGCGTGAGCGGCAGCATAATCGCATACTTTCCCACCCCATCCGACTTAAACACACACAGAAGCACCCACAGTACAAGCTGCAGCAGCGCCATGAGCTGAAACAGCAGCCTCCGGAGCCCCAGAAATGTAAGCGAGGCCAGCAGCCCCACTACAAATATCGCAAAATACGGCCAGAACCAGACGACAAACTTCACGATCGGGCTGAAAAAACTCTGCAGCGTCTTGGCCACATGAGACGGATCCCGGAACAGATAAGGCAGGTTCCTCATGATTTCCGCAGGCGACGTCCGGTACAGCAGGAATCCAAGGAACAGAACGCCCGGTACCGCGCAGCCCACCGTCACCCATCCAAGCGCCCGCAGGCCGAAAGCATCTTCTTTCTTTCGCTTCCAGATGCAGGCCGCCGCATAAAGCAGATACAGGCTCAGCATATAAGGATTGCAGAGCACGGACATCGCCAGCAGAACTCCCGCCATGGCATACCTGATCCGAAAGAAACGGGTATCAGTAAGCATGACCGCGCCAAACTGCCAGACCGTCAGAAGTCCGACCTGATTGTAACCCATCGTTCTGAGTCCGAACGGGACAAAGAGGGCAATCATAATACTCGCCGCCATGGCCAGGACCTTATCCCTGCTGCGCAGCAGCCAATAGGACAGGGAAGCTGCCACGGCCAGCGCCGCCAGATAAATATAGCGGAACGCCAGATAGATTCCCTCCGTATTTCTGAAAATCAGAAGATAGACCTTCATAATCGGCAGCGTAAGGAAGGCCAGCAGCTGCGACAGATGCCACTCATCTACCAGAAAAGAATCCCCCTGCAGAATACGGTAAGGCACCGTCAGATAAAAACTTTCATCTATATCCGCATATCCGAGCCGGATTCTGGACAGATGAACCATCAGTGCTCCGATCAGCAGAATCAGAAAACACAGGTCGTATTTCGCACTCTCTCTTTTCATCCCCCGAACCTTTTACCTACAAACGATAAACTCCCTCAAGAAAACAGACATGTCTGGTATCCAGAATCACTTTTCCCCTCAGTTTTTCCATCTGCTCCTTTATCTCATCATGCCCCACCAGCAGCACAACCATGTCCACGTCCCGCAGAAATGTATCCAGATCATGATACTGGTTCGGAACAATATCTCTTATCACATAAGGGTCATAGACCTTGATCAGCCCTCCTGTAAGATGCCGCTCCATGCTTTCGAGCATCTGCAACGTCGGACTCTCGCGCGTATCATCGACATTTTCCTTGTAGGTCAGTCCGTAGAGACCCACGCGGCGCACGTCGTCGATTCCGTTTTCCTTCATGATATCGTGAATCCGCTCCAGCACAAAATCCGGCATGGAATCATTGATTTTCCGTGCCGCCAGGATGATGTTGGAAAGTCCCGGATAATCCCCGACCAGGAACCAGGGATCGACCGAGATGCAATGCCCGCCCACGCCGGGACCGGGCGTGAGAATGTTCACGCGCGGGTGCTTGTTCGCAATGCGGATGATCTCATAGACATCCATATTGTCAGAACGGCAGATCTTTGCCAGCTCGTTTGCGAAAGCAATATTGATATCACGGAAAGTATTTTCCACGACCTTCGTCATCTCCGCAGTGCGGATGTCCGTCACGACGATCTCGCCCTCGCAGAAGGAGGCATACAGCGCCTTTACCTTCTCCCCGACCTCGCGGCTGTCCGCGCCGATTGTGCGCGAATTGTGCTTCAGCTCATAGACCATATTCCCCGGGATGATACGCTCCGGCGCATGGACGAGATGGACGTCCTCGCCGATCACAAAGCCCTGCGCCTCCACTACCGGCCGCACATGGCGGTCGATCGTCCCCGGAGAGATCGTGGACTCAATCACGATCACTGCTCCCTTCGGGCAGACCTCCATGACATTTTTTACCGCGCCAACCACAAAACTGGCGTCCACCTTTTTGCTCGCCTTGTCGTAGGGCGTCGGTACCGACACGATATACATGTCCGTGCTCTGATATTCGTGGGAAAAACGGATGCCTTTTTTCACCGCCTCCTCAAAGAGTTCGTCAAGACCGTCCTCCTCAAAGGTTGTCCTTCCCGCCTTAAGCGTATCGACCAGCTCCCGGTTATAATCCGTACCGATTACCTCCACACCATGCGCGGCAAACATCAGAGCTGTCGGCAGGCCAATATAGCCGAGTCCCACTACATTGATCATCGTTCCTCTCTCCTTGTAAAATCGATCTTTATCTCGTGCGCCGTCCCGTCTCCCTCCCAGGAGATCTCCAGCGTCTCAATACGCTCTATCCGGCCAAACTCCGGCGCATAGAGCGCCAGATTGCCATCCCGGTGAAGCTGTACGGTATCACCTTCCTGTACGCTGAGTATACAGGACATTTCCGCTTCCGCTGTACTCCCCGGGCGCCTTTGCAGCAGGATCCGCTGTCCCTGCAGGACATATTCCCACTCCGGCGCCAGATGCAGATACGCCTGCGCATGACCGCACACCGTATCAAGAATACGAACCGTCTCTCCTTCCAGCTCGATGCGTCTTTTCTGCGATTTTTCCGCGGCAGTCGTAAGTCGGCCCTCTGTCCAGCCGTCTGAGCACTCGCCCGAGACATCCCGGATCCGCCGTGCCACGCGATGCTCGCCCCAGCACACAGACTGCTCCTGCCCGTCGATCACAACCGTGTTGTGCGCCGCGGTGCTTCGAAACCAGGGCCGCAGCTCTCCCTGATACAGTCCCGTTCCGGCATTGACAAACAGCGGTCTTCCCTTTACGGAGAGTTCAAAACTCAGGGCGTCGCAGTGTCCGTGCCCCACGGCAAAGTCGGGGCCAATCTCCCCTGCGTCCATCAGAATCCTGATACCGCCGCTTCTGAGGCAGTAATATCCGGCGTCCGGGAAGGCCGTCTTCACCGGCTGCCCGGGCGTGATATCCAGTCTGCCCGCAAGAGCGCACAGGAGACTGTCCATCGGCCGCGCCACATTGTCGCCCGCGTCGTTGAAGAGCGGCGTGCGCCCCATTCCGTCCTCCAGCGCATACATGGCGTCTGCCATGCGCTGTATCGTTCCCCGCAGCTCCTCAGAGAAGGCTTTATCGCGATCAGCCACGGCAGACGTCACCCGCAACAGGTCCTCCAGAATAATCTTGTGATACATGAGGCTGCGCTCATAATGCAGACCGTCCGGCAGAATCTGTTCTGCAATTTCATGTTTCAAAAGCGCCTTATATTTACTATAGGTGTTTTCCTCCTGAAAGTAAAGGCTTCCCAGGAGAACCGCCTTCAGATTTTCAAAGTAATGATTCGCGAGGAGATGGCGTTCCAGATTCTGTTGCAGATACAGATACTGCGCGTACATGCTGTCCGCAAGCTCCCGCACAAATTCACGGTCCCGCTCCAGAATTTCGCCGAAACCGTCCATGCAGATCAGAAGATTCGTCAGGCGAAGCGAGATCGTATAGGGGTGCCAGCCGTCCCCCCTGCCGGAGCGGTTGTCTCTGATCCAGTCCAGGCAATAACTTTTAAAACAGGTGTACCAGCGCTCCTCACCGCTTCTGCGGTACTCCGCCGCGAGCGGAATCAGATATTCCAGATAATGCAGGTTAAAGTTCCAGAGGTGGGAGCGTTCTCCCTCCGCATCCTGCGCTTCATGCAGCAGCGTCACTTTCCCCTGAAAGATCTCCTCCGCATCAAAGCGCTGAAGATACGCCGGATCCTCATCCAGCTCCTCCCACCACAGCGGCAGGGGATTTCGCCCCGGCGCATGTGCCGTCGTCACGGCGGCCTTTCCGCGCAACAGCCGGTTTTTCAGCAGATACGCGATCTGACTCTTTTTTAAATATTTTAACGTATCGTAATATTTTCTGATTTTACCAGACACTCTCGATCACCTGATACAGTCTCCTGGTCAGGACGGGGAAGTCAAAATCCTTCGCACCCTCCCGCGCGTTCGCAGCCATCTGCGCATAAGCCTCCTCCGGCATATCGTGGATCCGCAGAATCTCCCGCGCCAGCGCCTGCGGCGTGCACTCGTCGAGCGAGAGTCCGCACTCGTAGCGATCGAGAATGCTGTAACCCATCCGCACCGTGGAGATCAGCGGCTTGCCGCTGGCCATGTACTCGAACAGCTTGTTGGAACTGTTTCCGCGCGACCAGTTGTAGTTGGACTGCGAATAGTTCAGCACATTGACCGAGGAACGGCTTAAGATATAGGGAATATACTTCTTCTCGACAAAGCCCTTGAAGACCACGTTGTCGATCTGCTCGTCCGCCGCGCGCTTTTTCAGCGTCTCGAGCTCGCTGCCGCCGCCGAAGATGAGGAAGCGGATGTCCTCATGCTCTTTCAGAAGCTTCGCCGTGTCGAGCAGGTTGCCCACATTGTTGACCGGCCGCACGGTACCGGTATAGGTCACGCGGAAGCCTGGATCCGTGAGATCCGGATCGGGCAGAATGTCGCGCTCGATACTCGTATAAAATTCAGAGAGATTGACGCCGTTATTGACATAATGGCATTTTTCAAGATCAATCTTTCCGCCGTGCTCCTTATCCCAGCCCATCTCTTTGATGTGGTCAACGTCTCCCTCTTTTGTGAAGACAATCGCGTCCGCATGGACATACATCCACTTTTCGCCGGCACTCAAAAGCCGCCCCGGGAGGCTTTCCATCTTCAGCTTCCCGACGGAAAAGATCGCCTCCGGCCAGAGATCGCGCACCTCCACAATCACCGGGACGCGGAACTTCCGCGCGATCAGAATGCCGGCGATGCTTGTCAGCGGATGAGCGCTCGAGCCCATAATCACGTCCGGTTTTCCGTACTGCTTCGCATATTTTCCGCTGATGCGCAGCAGACCGAAAAAGAAGGACAGCATGTTGCGCACGCGGGAAAGGCCGTTGCCCTGATATTTGCTCGTATGAACGAAGACGAAGGGGACGCCTTCCTCTTCCGTCCTTAGATACGGCGCGCCCTTCGTGTCGACCGTCCCGCCGGTCTGATGCAGCTCATTGGCCGCAAAGACCGTCGTCTCGATCTCCTCCTCCTTCAGATACTCTGCAAAATAAAAGTGGCGAAGCAGGGGGCCTGTCTTCGGCGTCGTCGCGTAATGATTGAAAATCCAGAATCTACGCATGGTTCTGTCCGTCCTCCACTCCCTCCGTACTCTCTTTCGTAAACATGATCTTCAGCGTCAGGAAGATCAGCCGGATATCCAGAAGGATCGAATAACTCTCGATGTACATCAGATCCAGCTTTAGCTTGTCCAGCGGAGTCGTGTTGTATTTTCCGTAAATCTGCGCATAGCCGGTCAGCCCCGCCTTCACCTTCAGCCGATAGATGAATTCCGGCGTCTCGCGGCAGAACTCCTCGATGTACTGCTGGCGTTCCGGACGCGGCCCGACGATGCTCATGTCGCCCTTCAGAATATTCAGAAGCTGCGGCAGCTCGTCCAGCCTGGTCGCACGGATGAAGTGACCGACCTTCGTGATGCGGCTGTCGTTCTTCGTAGAAAACTGCGCGCCATATTTCTCCGCATCCACAACCATACTGCGAAATTTATAGATAAAGAATTTTCTGCCTCCGATCGTCACGCGCTCCTGCTTATAGAGCGCAGGGCCGCCGTCCTCCAGCCGGATCGCAATCGCGGTCAACAGCATAAAGGGGGAGGCGATCACGAGAAGAATCGCAGAAATCACAATATCCATCGCGCGTTTTGCGATGCGCTGCTCGAAGGAGAGCCCCGCATTGCGCAGCAGCAGAAAAGGAGTATCAAAGGAATGCACACGATCTGCTCCGCGCAGCAGAATATCGGAAATCTCCGGCGCGATGTAGACGCGGATGGACTGTTCATAGCAGAATTTGACCAGAATATTGCGCTTGGACTCGTCGAGGCCATAGAGCATCATCGCGTCGCAGTTCTGAATCTCCCGCTGCAGATTTGCCAGAGGCTCCGAGGTCGGAACACAGCGGGAAATCTCGTACAGGTCTTTCCGCACGGAAAGCTTCTGCTCAAGATCAGCCCGATACTGCTGATCGCAGACCAGCAACAGCCGCTTGGGTGGAAACAGCCGGCGGAGCATGCCGTCAGAGAGCTGGTTCACGATCGCCGCAACCACCAGATCCGCCACACACAGCGCGACCATCGGCCAGGCGGTCGGAAAGGGGAAGCGGCCAAATACCATGATGATCTGAATATACATCACCGCATTCGCGAACAGCGAACCCAGCGTCTGGGACAGGATGAGCTGTCCCTTGGTATAGTACGCGTATTTTGTGCCGCCGTACATATAAATAAAAATGACCAGATAAAACAGATAGAATCCGATCATCATCAGATTCCCTTTGTTTTCAAAAGCCGCCCATCGGCGCTCATTATAAATAATATACCAGACAGCCGAGAAAAGGGCGGTCTCTATCAGTATCTCCAGTCCCGCGATGCCAAGACGGAGCAGGCGCTTGAACTGATCATATTTATCCATGGAAATCGCTACCTCATAAACATAGTCTATTGTATTTTACCACTTCCGGCATGTTTTTACAAGACAGCTTGTAAATCCGCCCTTTTTCCCTTATAATGAGCCCTAGAAAACAGAGAGGAGGCGGTCGTTCTGGCTGCTCTGACATTGTCGGTCATCACAGTCTGCAGGAATGCGAAAGCAGCGCTGCAGACTACCATAGAAAGTGTATTGTCACAGGATTTTACGGATTTTGAATATCTGATCATCGACGGCGCTTCCGACGACGGGACAGCGACATTCCTCGATGAGGCAAAGCGTACATTCGACAGAAAAAAGATTCCCTTCCGCTATCTTTCCGAGGCGGATCAGGGCATCTACGACGCCATGAACAAAGGAACCCGGATGGCGGCGGGCGAGTGGCTCCTGTTCTTAAACGCGGGAGATCGCCTTGCTTCCGCTCATATTCTCCAGGATCTTTTCCCCGCTGAAAAGGACGCGCAGATCCTCTACGGAGACACGATCTGCATCTACCAGGGCGGACAGAAGCTCTATCCCGCGCTGCCGCTTTCTCGCCTGACGGAGGAGATGGCCTTCTGCCACCAGTCAGCTTTTATAAGACGCGGACTGCTGCTGGAGACCCCCTACGATCTCTCCTACCGCGTCTGTGCTGATCACCATTTCTTTCTGCGCATGTACCTGGCCGGCAAGGTCTTTGTATATCGGCAGACGCCGATCGCAGTCTATGAGATCGCCGGATATTCCGACAACAACAAGCTGCGCGCCCACAGCGAGCAGCTGCGCATGCAGCGGGAGCTCGGCGTCTTTCATCTCAGCCCTTCGCGTCTTTTACGCGAGTGTGTATTCTACCTGAAGCTGGGCGTCAAGCGCATCTTCGGTCAGCGGCTCATCGATCAGGTGCGGAGACGGCGCCTTCGGTAAACGACGGCGCTTCTTTTATCAGCGCGAAGACGGTCAGCACCGGTGCAAGCAAAAAGGTCACATAGAAGAAACGGTCGTCCCGGCCCGTGAGGAACAGCATCGTTCCAAAGTTATAAGTAAAGACGGAGACGCAGGCAAGGAGCCTCTTCCAGTCATCCGGATTGCGAAGATTCAGCTTTCCGCACATACAGACCAGAACGACCAGATCCATGATTCCGATATAGCAGAAGAAATATTTCAGGAAACTGTTGTAGAATACCTTGCAATAGGCTTCCAGACCATTCAGCAGCGCCCGGTTTCCCGCGTACTCGACCTCAAACTCCTCCGGTCCTTCCAGAATTTCGTAAAAATAGCTGTTTCCATCCAGAGAATAGACCATCCTCGTCAGAGTGAGGAAAGACTCCGCCGCGGACGCCGGCGCCCTGAGCGTGCAGCGCAGCGTCATGCGCAGGATCGAGAGCACATCGGTCTCCTCAATCACCGTCAGATCCGCATATCCGCTTCGTTTCAGATTGTTAAAACTTCCACAGGTGTAATAAGTCTCCCAGGTCTCCTGATCCGCGATCGCATAGACGAATTCCTGCGTCTCCTCGTCCAGCACCTCCGGGTGCGTGACCACCACGTTCCCGATGATTGTCATCGGGCAGCCCAGCGTCTCCATATGTCGCGCGCCCGGCGCGCTCACATCAAAGGCGCTGTACAGGGGGCCTCTGACGCCCCAGGTGAGAAGAGCGATCAGCACAAGCACTTTCAGATTTCCCCTGAGGTTTTTCACACACAGGAGCACACAGACCAGGATCGGCAGCGTCAGCAGGATCGCGTTGTGCCGCACCAGCGTGGCAATCACAAAGACGACTGCGAACAGAAGCTTGCGCCAGATACTTCTCAACCACTCTCCATGGGAATAGTAGATCTGCATGGCAAAAAGGAGGAGCAGAGTCCCCCACAGGGCCAGCGAGGTATCCTTCAGGGGATGCACACTCATCTTGCCGGTAATCGGATTCAGAAGGATAAATACAAGAATCCCGATCACGATCCGGTGATGAATCACCCGCGAAAGCACGGCACTGGCATAACACAGCACCGACGCAAACAGCAGGATCTGAAAGAAAACCACGGAGCCCGCCCAGCCGTTCGTCAGTTTCAAGGGCAGAGTAAAGCTCAGGAGCGTATGCAGCGCGGGATGCCAGTCACTGTAGCTTCCGCTGACTGCCTGCTGCCACTGCTCTGCCGTATCAAAAATAATGGCGCCCGGATAGAATCCGATATACCACAAAAGCAGTACCAGAAAGGAGACAAGCCAGACCCCGCACAAAAAGCAGTTCCGCTTTTTCCGGCTCATGGAGACCGGACGGAGCGCCTGCAGCGGAATTTTCTGTATCCCGCGGATGATCCACGGAGCCGCCAGGACAGCCAGCACGCAGCCGGCCGCGAGCAGCAGCAGTTTGATCTTTCCTGGCATTCCGGAGACGCCCGCCAGCGCATAATAAAGGCTGATGGCCACCACCACAGCCAGATAGATACACAGGATGACTCCATTGAGACCCTGCATCTTTTTCCATATCCTGCTCATATTTTCTTTCCCTCCTTGTCCGCTCACTCTGTCTTCTCAAAAACAGCCTCGAGCTGCGCGCCGCCATCCGACAGATCCACCGTGATCGTCTCTTCAGAGCTCTCCACGCTGCCCGTCCAGCCGACAAAGCGATATCCATCCGCAGCCACCGCGGTCAGCGTGAGCGGATAATCGCTGTAATATTTTCCGGTCCATGTGCCTTCCGAAAGATCCGGCGTACAGGTATTCAGCTGCACGCTTCCGCCATCCGGATCGCTGGTGGAAAGCGTCAGCTCCTCCAGCGTGCCGTTCAGTGAAAATTCCTCCGCCAGATACTCTGCCGCGTAGTCGAATCGGAGCAGGAAAAAGTCGTCATGCCAGTGGACATCCTCGCCCCACTTTTCGAGTACCCGCGTGACATTTTCCACCGAGAAACAGGTATTTGCCATATCCAGGAAGGAAGTGACAAACTGCTCCCGGAAACTCTCATTCTCACGCAGCGCGCTGAAAATAATCATCTCATCCATCGACGAGCCGTTTACGTCGAAGCGGATCGGCGCTGTGAAGGAGTTCAGCTCCGCCATATTGTCGACGCCGTAGAAATCCAGATGGCTCGTCTCTACATAGTCCATATCGTAGATGAGCCAGCGGAATTTCCCATCCCCGTATTCCGTTCCCTCATCCTCATAAGTCCTCCAGGTCAGCTGGTTGTAGCGGTCGGACATATCCATATTGCACAGATAAATATTCGTGACCATAAAGTCGATGTAGCTCTGCATGTCGATCTTCTCACAGGCTTCCTCGAAGGCCTCTGCCGTGGAGAAATCTCCGTTCTGAAAATATTCCATCAGCTCAGCAAATTCGGCCTCCACAGAACTGTCCCCGCCGCCGGTCACGGAATAATTCCGCAGGATCGCCACACCCTCCATATCGACGCCATACTTTTCACTGAGATAATATTTGCTGTATTTTTCCTGGATGTAGGTCGTGTACCAGTATTCCCCGTTCAGAAAGACGACAACCTCCCGCGCGGACTGCGTACCGACGCTCCGCTCCTCCACCAGCTCCTGCATCGCCACATTCGCGAAGCCCGAACGCAGCGCAAAGGAGTGAAGCTTCTTTCCCTCCAGAATCTCATAGTCAAAATAATCGCTGCCGCTGTACTCCTCGCGCGCGTAGACGCTGAAGCGCTTCTTCGCCGATGCTCTGGAGGAGCCGCCCTGTATCCGCAGGCCGACCGCCTGATTCAGCACACTGTCTCCCGACTCAAACATTTCCAGATTGCTGTCGATCTCCCACAGCGATCCCTTCTGCTCATAGTTCGGCGTCGGTTCCTCCTCTTCAGAACCCGAGAGATACCATTCGTCGTATTCCTTTCCGGTGACATAGATGCCCTCCTCACCGAAGAGGTCCTCCGGATCCGCCACCAGGGACAGCACGTCCGCATCCTCATAGGCCGTGAGACCCACAAAGTAGGTTGCCGTCGCGATCTCGCTGAAGTTTCCCTCTTCATCCACTGCGATCGCGCGCACGACCGTGCCTTTATCCACATTTTCCTCTGTCGGCGTGTAATTCATCCAGTCTGTCGTCACGTTCTGAATGGCATTGTATACGTTGGGATTTGCACTGGCATCCTCGATAAAAATGCTTCCCGTATAAACTTCAGACTCCTCCGTCGGCTCGCTGCCGTCCAGCGTATAGTAGATCGTCTCGCCTTCGCCCGCCACAATCGTCAGATAGAAAGCCTCGCTGTAGAAGCCTCCCTCCGCGGAGAAGAGCGGCGTATCGAGCGTCGCCTCCCGCACTGCCACGCTCCCATTGTTCGAAATACCGGGGGATGCTTCCAGGACCGCCCAGGTATCGGCGCCGTCCGCGCTCCTCGCATAGACCGTATCCGCTTTCAGCTCCGGCACTGCCACAGAGTCCACGGTATTACCCTCTGCGTCCGTCAGCAGGATCGTCTCTCCTCCGGCGGCGCTGATTCTAAAGGGAAGCGAGTCCTCGCTGTCATCCTGCCCGTTGGCAAAGAAGACGAAGTACCCTCCTGCCTCGATCGTGACATCCGGCAGCGCAGCCTTGTTCGTCTCCTCCGCGTCGTCCGTGAGATACCAGCCGGACAGCGACACGGGCTCTTTCGAGGCATTGTAGAGCTCGATATAATCGCTGCACTCGCCGCCGGAATCTTCGATCACCCGCTTGTTGCTGCTGCAGATCTCATTGATACAGACCGTCTGTCCCGGCTCTTCGTATTGACTGAGGACCGCTCCGACCGACAGGCTGCAGACCACAATGATAAGGAGCAGCGCCGCTTTTTTCATTCCTCCCACTTTCTCGTATCCTGTCCTTCCTCATAGTCCATATCTACAAAGATATCAAACTCATCCGTCGAAGCGTATTTGGTATATCCGTAATCTTCCCATTCTCCTATATACGTACGGGTATTGGAAAAAACCAGAAAGGTGCAGCCCTCGGCCTTCGCCGTCGGGGCAAGCACCGACAGATCAATCTCTGACTCCTGCGCCTCCAGATACATCTGACCGACCTCGTCGTCGGCCTCGCCCGGATTCAGATAGCGGTAATCATTGCGGCCAAACTCCAGCGTGATGCTCGTGTCATACTGCCGGATATAGGGCATAAGCCGATTGGAGACCATCGCGTGGATGTTCTCCGGCAGCAGCTCACAGACATCGATCACATACTGCGGTATCTTATATTCATTTGTAGAATCCAGAAATTCCTCCGAGGCGAGCAGCGGAGTCCCGCACAGCACAATCAGGGCAAGGCAGAGCAGGAAGGCCGCCTGTCTGCGCAGCCCGCTGCACCTGCGAAGAAGCAGGCACAGCGCATAGGGAATAATCACCGCAATCAGAATCAGCCAGAGAATGCGCCAGTATACATTCTCACCCAGCAGCTTCATAAACAGCATGCCCGTGGGCGGAAACCAGTAGACAAAAATCGCCGCCAGCGGAAGGACGCCGAGCAGAATTTTCCTCGTCCGGTCGGGCTCCTTCCACAGGATCAGGCCCACGCCAAGCAGCAGAAGCGGAAGCATCCACGCTCCTTCAAAGGTCGCTGCAAAATCGGTTGTCGCAATTTCAAAAAATTCCTGCATCCGATACCTCCCTCAGTGTGTCAGACGGATATAATAAAGTCCGAGCAGAATACAGGGCAGACAGGAAAGAATGCCATACACCAGGTAACGAAGGTCCTTCTTCTGCAGCGCGAGCAGGAGCACCGTCAGGCCGACAAAGAGCGGCGTGAGCATAATGCCCATGGAAGAGGTCAGGCAACCCGCCAGACCTGTAAGGCCCAGCAGAATCCAGTTTTTCGCTCCTCCGTCGCAGACTGCACGCAGGATCCAGTAAAACAGCGTCGGTATCACGATCGCCGCCAGCACGCCCTTTCCGACCCAGGGCGTGATGGTGAGGAAGGTGAGACCCGTCGTGTGCTCCCCGCTCATAAAGAGGTGGATCAGGATCGCGAACGCGAGGAACATCCCCTGCAGCTGCGTATCGTCCTCAAACAGCCTTTTCCCAATCAGTACGTAGACCATGTAGGCGAGAGGGATCATCAACCAGGGCAGGATCGTGTGCGCCATGACCGTCGCCGCAACGCCGAAAATTTTCGAGAGCCAGGCATAAAAAATGGGCCAGAGCGAGAGCACATAGCGCTTGTCGAAGTCAGCCAGCGTGCCGGTCTCCGGATACACCCAGTAGATCCGGTCCGAGGAGATCGCCACATTCGCCAGATTCACATAATAGGTATCGTCCCACTCCAGATACATGTGATGATGAAGGAACCACAACTCAAATACGATCAACAGGAGAGCCACCAGATGCCCCAGCGTCAGATACTGCCTCCAGTTTCCGATCAGCGCCCGCAGATCCTCCCGTATCTCCCGCCAGCAGGTAAGTCCCGGCAGGGACAGCGCCGCCACGGCCGCGCTGTAAATGGTCACAAAGCTGCTGAAGCTGGCGAACTTCATGGTCATCGGCACAAGGATCAGCTCCATCAGCGCCCACCAGCACATTGCCCCGAGCACAATGGAGAAAAGGATTCCTTCTTTTTTCAGTTTTAACAGACGCCGCACTGTGTAGCCCGTCAGACATGTCCCGCCGAAAAACAACAGGGCGGTCAGTAAAATTTCAAGCCGCATCGCTGTTCACTCCGTCCCGTCCTCCAGTATCCAGAGCTCCTGATCCTCGATCTGATTTTCCAGAATTCCCGGATACTTTTCCCCATAGGCAGTGTAATCATTGATCTGCTCCTGCCGGAATATCGATACATACGGGAAATTCAGGAGATTCACTTGGGAGGAATCGTAAAAACCCTCCCGTATCATCGCGTTCATATTTTTCAGTCCCATGAGCAGCGTAAGCCCCAGGAAAAAGACTGCCGCCGCCCTCGCCGCGCGCTGTTCTTTTACGACCAGACGCAGCACCAGCACGCATTCCAGCACCTTGAATACAACCGCGTAACGGCTGGCATAATAGCTGTTCTGCATCAGCAGCATGTAGAGGCATATGCCGCACAGATAAGCCTTCAACAGCAGCTCTGTCTCCGCCTCAATCTCCTCTCCCGCTCTGCGCAGCAGAAAAAAGAGCAGAACCAGAACGGCGCAGCTGACCAGCCTTTCCGCCAGTGCAAACCAGCTGATTTCCCCCTCATGCAGAAACTGCCACAGATGATAGGACGGAAATATTTCCATCACCTTATTTTCCACAAAAGGAATCTGCAGGATCAGTCCTCCCGCTGCGGACAGAGCTGCCAGAGCCAGCATGATTTTCGTCGAGAGATAGTATACAAACGGCAAAATCAGCCAGATATACCCCGTTTTGTGAAAACCGGACGCGATGAGAACGCTCACCAGGTAGGGGATCCACTTCTTTTCCAGATAAAAGGGCAGCGCAATACCCAGGAACAGGCACATCGCCAGACCCTGCCGCAGCCCGGAGAGCATATAGACAAGGAAAAGCACGGGGTAAGCGAGAAAAAGTCCCGCCGTCCGGTGACCTGTGTATTTCGTCAGTACGCGGTGCAAAAGCAGCATCTCGACGAGACCCAGCGCGGCCGTGAATACCCAGAACGGCGCATGAAACGCGCGAAACAGCGCGCAGATCAGCCGCCAGCCGATCTCCGGATAAACACCAAAAATATAGGAACGGGAGAAATCGACAGTCAGAGGAATCGAATTGTAAATCGCCTCGTAGGTGATATAATCCGTCCCCTGCCCATAGCGCAGGCAGAGCAGCGCAGTCATCAGCAGCCAGCACACTCTGTAAATATTGTTTTTATACTGAGGACGGAACCATTCCAGCACAGATCCCGCCGCCAGCACCAAGAATACCAGCAGATATAAATTCATGCGTTTCCTTCCAGAATATCGGCAATCCGCCTGCTCGCGAAGCCGTCGCCGTAGGGGTTGCTCGCAGTGCTCATGGCCTCATAGGCCGCTTTATCTTCGAGCAGAAGCTTAAAATTATCATAGATAACCTTCTCGTCCGTGCCGACCAGCTTCAGCGTGCCGGCCTTGATTCCTTCCGGACGCTCTGTCGTGTCACGCATGACGAGCACCGGCTTTCCAAGGGAGGGCGCCTCCTCCTGTATCCCGCCGCTGTCCGTCAGGACAAGATAGCTTCGCGCCAGGAAATTGTGAAAATCAAGCACATCGAGCGGCTCGATGATACGGATCCGCTCGTCGTCCCCGAGAATTTCGCGCGCCGTCTCCCGCACGACCGGATTCATATGAATCGGATAGATCGCACGGATGTCCGGATGCTCGTCGCATACGCGGCGGATCGCACGGAACATATGCCGCATCGGCTCGCCCAGATTCTCGCGGCGGTGCGCCGTGATCAGGATCAGGCGGCTGCCGGCTGCCCAGTCGAGCTCCGGGTGTGTATAGTCCTCCCGCACCGTCGTCTTCAGGGCGTCGATCGCCGTATTGCCGGTCACATAGATCGTATCCGGATTTTTCCCTTCCCGCAGGAGGTTCTGCCTCGAGAGCTCGGTCGGCGCAAAATTATACTGCGAAATAATACTGACAGCCTGTCTGTTAAATTCCTCCGGATAGGGCGAATAGAGATTGTAGGTGCGCAGTCCCGCCTCCACATGTCCGACCGGAATCTGCAGATAAAAGCAGGCGAGCGCGGTCACAAAGGTCGTGGAGGTATCGCCGTGGACGAGCACCACATCGGGCGCGACCTTTTCGAGCACCTCCCGGATGCGGTTCAGAATATTCGTTGTCACGTCGAAGAGCGTCTGCCGCTCCTTCATGATCGACAGGTCATAGTCCGGCACGACCGAGAAAGCCTCCAGCACCTGATCCAGCATCTGCCGGTGCTGACCGGTCACACAGACGACCGTCTCGATCCCCGGGCGCGTCTTCAGCTCGTTCACCAGCGGGCACATTTTGATGGCCTCCGGCCTGGTGCCGAACACCAGCATTACTTTTCTCATCGTGTCTTCTCCTTCAGGCGCTCCCGAATCTGCTCCGCCAGCCTGTGATTGTTCCGCTCCACATCCGTGCGGCTCACAAAGCGCTCGACCGCAGCCGTCCAGCGACCATAGTTTCCGGCGACCTCACGGATCGCGGCCTCATAATCGTCAGAAGCGCGTCCCACCTTATATTTCTCACAGAAATCCTTAAGCGGCGGATTCGTGGATGTCACGACCGGAATTCCTTCAAACAGGAACTCGTAAATCTTCCCGCTCGCACAGTATTTATTGTTCAGATCGCGCTGATGATAGGTCACCATGCCCACCTGAGAGTGTCCGATAAAATATTTCAGATGATCCTGGTCCATGCGCGGGAAGATCTTCACATTGGTGAGCCCGAGCTCCTGAATCATGCCGCGGGCGATCTGCTCGTCTTCCTCCTCGCTCTCCCCGATGAGAAGCAGCTCATAGTCCTCCCCGAGACCCTTCATCGCCTCAATCATTCTGCCGGTCGTGCGGCTCATATCACAGCCCGCTGTGGAGATAATGCGGAATTTTTCCTCTTTGAAAAAGTCCGCACACTCGGCCTCCACCTGCTCGCGCCGCTTCTGCGAGGTATAGCGAAGACTGCGAATATTTTCATAGTTCAACGGCTCCTCTTTCAGCCGGAATTTCTTCACCATGATCTTCGCGCGGTAGGCGTTCGCCGCGATGACCACGTCCGAGCGCCGCGTAAAAAGCTTTTCCACCATGCAGCCGAGCCGCCCGGAAAGTCCGACCGCGCTTTTACGGTCATAGAGCTCCCGGCAGTCCTGCACCATATAGCGCGCGCCCGTCATCTTTTTGGCGATCACACCCGGAATGATACCTTTGCGGTTGTCCACAAAGATCACATCCTGCGCGCCGACTCTCTGAACCTGCTGCATCACGAAGAGGATAAAATTGCTGTAGCCGTGATCCTGATAGAGAATGTGCGTCGCCTCCTGCGGCTCCTCCCCCTCCGATGCACGGGTGATATACCATACTTTTCCGAGCTCCTTCGCCGCCCGGACCAGCTCGCGCAGTCGCCCGTCATATGCGTAATAATCGTAAGATATCAGCAGTATTTTCATGCTTCCGCCCCTGTCTTTTCCCGGATCAGACGAATAATGCGATCCTGATCCTCTGTCGATAGATACGGCGACACCGGTATCGCCAGCGTGCGTCTGCAGATATCCGTCGTCACCGCGAGGCTCTCGCCGTACAGGCAGACGTCCTCAAAGACCTTCTGCTGATGCAGCCCCTTCGGGTAATAAATCATCGTCGGCACGTCATTCTCCTGCAGGTATGCGCGTACCGCGTCACGCTGCGCCTCGTCCTTCAGAAGGATATTGTAGGAAGCCCAGCTGGAATAATAGCCCTCCGGCACGCGCGGGACCTTCACACAGTCCTGCAGCGCTTCCGTATAGCGCGCCGCTACCTTATTTACATCCTCCAGCTCATATTCCTGAAAGGCCTTCAGCTTCACCTGCAGCACCGCAGCCTGGATCGTGTCGAGGCGGGAATTCATACCAATGCGGACATTGTCGTACTTGCTGCTGCCCTTGCCGTGCACCCGCATCGAACGGATCAGCGCCGCCCACTCGTCATTGTCCGTAAACACCGCGCCGCCGTCGCCATAGCAGCCCAGCGGTTTCGCCGGAAAAAAAGAAGTCGTGGAAATATCGCCGAAGCTTCCCGCCCGTTTTCCATGGTAGACGCCGCCGAAGCCCTGCGCACAGTCCTCCAGAATGTAGAGACCGTAACGGTCTGCGATCGCGCGAAGCCGCTCGTAATCCGCCGGAAGGCCGAAGAGATCGACCACGACGATCGCCCGCGGCTTTAATTTTCCCTCCGCTACGACCGCCTCGATCACGCGCGTGAGGCTCTCCGGGTCGATCGTGAAAGTATCCTCCGACACGTCCGCGAAGACCGGCGTCGCACCGACGAAGGCTGCGGACTCTGCAGAGGAGAAGAAGGTGTGGTCCGGCACAAAGACTGCGTCGCCGCTGCCAATGCCCCAGGCCTTCAGCGCCAGCACGAGCGCGTCTGTCCCGTTTCCGCAGCTGACACAGTTGCGCACTCCGATATAATCTGCCAGCTCCCGCTCAAGCTCATCGATCTGGTCTCCCGCGATATAATCTGAAGAGTCAAGGACGACTTCAATCGCCGCGTCCATCTCCTTCTTTAATGCCCGATACTGGCTCTTCAAGTCCCGAAACTGCATAACTTACGCTTCCTCCTTTAACCGCTCGATAAGCTTTAAGATACCCTCCGCCGAATTGAAATTCTCCGGCACGATCTCCTCCGCCGGGATCTCCAGGGCATAACGCTCCTCCAGTTCCGCAATCAGCGTGATCACATCAAAGGATGTAAAGACGCCGCCGTCGATCAGCTCCTTCTCATTTTCAAAATCAATTTCCGGCTTCAGCTGCGCCAGAAGCTCCCTTAATTCTTCCATCTCATACTCCTTCTCTTATCTAAAACTTGACCACAATGACGCCGTCGAGCATCTGAATGGATCCCGAATCCGGGTAGGACGGCATCTCCTGGACTTCCGGCAGCTCTGCATAGGCCGACGCGTCGAGCGTCTCCGGATCAAAGTTACACCAGATCTTCATCGTGATGCGCCACGCGTAGTTATTCAGAATACTGCTGCTGTCGTAAGGTATCAGCTCAATCTCCTTAAACTCCGGCAGACCGATGCTGCCGGAAGTATAATCATACTTTGCAAATTCATTCACATACACAACCGGCGTCTCATCGGTGAAGCCCTCTACGCTCTTGATCTGCGTGGCCAGCATGGTAAAGTAGCTGATCCCCTCAGACTGCATGACCTCCGCCTTGAGGTAGCAGATATTGTCAAAGCGCACGTACATTACATTCAGCAGCAGGAGCAGTCCGATACTGAGCACGGGCAGAGCGCGCCGCGCCTTCCCGCCGATTTTCTCCGCGGAAAATTCTGGCAGAAAGCCGGCCTCCAGAAGCCACGCAAAATAAACATAAAACATCGCCTGCCCATAGACCATGAGCGAATCCACCGTGTCCGCCTCACACATCACATAGATAAAATTCACCGCCAGCGGAATACAGAGCACAAACACCAGCGCCTGCAGGCAGAGCATCCGGTTCTTCCGGAAACAGCAATACAGCAGATTTGCGGTCCCGATCAGCGCCAGAATCAGAATCAGCCGGTATACGACATCGCTGGAGAAGGGATACATATTCGCGCTCACCGCATCGGTGGGACAAAAAAACTCCCGGTAAGCGACGAGCACTCTCTTAATGTAGCCTTTCAGGGAGGTCGAGCCCAGCGTGCTGATTCCCTGATAATCGGAGAGCGTATTACCTGTGAGTGTCAGCGACAGCTTCATGATCACAAAGTAAATCGCCATGAAACCCCCGCAGGAAAGCACGCTCCTGCAGGCTATATAAAAGAAATCCTTCCACTGCGCCGCTTCTTTTTTCACCGTCTGCATCAGCGCATAGAACAGGATGATACTGACAAATACCGGTATCATGGCCTGATAGGTGCCGACGCCGCAGGCCATAAGAAGCAGTCCCGCAAGATAGAGATACCATTTCCCTGTCCTGCAGCTAAGACAGGCGCCTGCAACACCCAGCAGAGTGCCGAAGAAATAATAGGGCATGGTAAACATATAGCCGAAACCGCTGGTGATCATGGGAAAGACGACCAGCACGCCGGTCAACGCCGCCATCAGCCACCGATTCCTGATTTCAAAGAGATCGATCAGCAGCATCGCGGACAGCGCGATAAACAGGATGGTCAGGATCCCGTTGAAGAGCGGCAGACTGTAGTAGGTACTCCCGAAAAGCCAGGTGTTCAGATCGCCGAGTATCCCCAGCATCCACCGGCCCAGATAGTACGTGCCGCCCAGGGTAAACAGCGACGCATCGTCATGAAAAGAGTACTTATTAAAAAACGCCATTCCATGCGCACAGAGCCCCCACATAAGGGCGCTCAGCAAAATGAATTTATATCTCTCCAGACGTTCTTTTTCCAACATCTCTTTTGTATCCTTTTCCTATGAATTGAGCTTCCAGGTCGCAAGCACATCCCGGACCAGAACCGGACCGGCCGCCTCACTGTACAGATATATCGCCGGCATATCGCGGCTCAGGAAGAGGTACATTCCCTCCGTCACCGAGTAGGCGCCGATATTGTGGAAGACCAGGTAATCGCCGACCCTCACATCCGTGAGCGGCAGGCGTTTCAGCAGAATATCCGCCGTCGTACAGAGGGAGCCGTACACGGTCCACTCTTCCTCCCCGGCGCATTCCAGCGGATGCTGCGGGAAATACGACAGAACCGGCGTCTTCATCGCCATATTCTGCCCATAATAATTGACATGATGGATACCGCCGTCCACGATCAGGACGTTCACCGCCTCGTTCCGCTTCTGGTCGACAATCTGCGTCATATAGTAGCCGCAGGAAGCGACGAGGTAACGCCCCATCTCGAAGACCAGCTCATAGGGCCGCTCCTCCCGGGTGAGCGCCGCGAACTCGTCCAGCAGCCGCGCGTCCTCCTCAAAATCATCCTTCGTAAAGTAGGGCACGCCGAGCCCCGGTCCATACTCCAGCGTCTGTGCGACGAAGTCCTCCTCCGTCTCAAGCCGCCGGATAAAATCCTCGATATACTGAAGCTCCGTCGCGATCTTTTTGATCTGCTTTTTTTGCGTACCGGTGAAATACTGAAATCCTGCAATCTCTATACAGGGATACTGCTCCCGCTCCCGGAGCAGCGAGCGGACATCGTCCTCGCTCATGCCAAACTGGCTTCCGCTCGTCACGCGCAGCAGAATGTCCACTTTTCTGCCAAGCTCGTCCGCGCAGCGCTGCACGAGCTGAAACTGGCGCACGGACTCCGCGGTATAATGCCGGACGCCCTGCTCCATCGCGTAGCGGACATCTTCCGCCGCCTTATAGACGCCGGACAGCACGATCTTCTCCATGTCCAGCTCATTTTTCACACAGATATGGAACTCGCCCGGAGAACAGACCTCATAGCGATCCACTGAGGCGTCCATCGCCTTTATGAGAAAGGGATTGGCCTTGATCGCGTAGCACAGCTTCGCCGGAGCGAGCTTCTGCGCAATGCGCTGTACGCGCTCCTGCAGCATGTCCGTGTCGAACACATAGGAGGGCGTTCCGAGCGTCTTTACCAGTTCCAAAAGCTTTTTCCCGTCCATCGTAAGCTCCTTTTTCATCCGAGTTGTATCATAATTCCGCCATCAGCGCTTTCCGGTCAATCTTGCCGTTCTTCGTGAGCGGCATCTCCTCCACGCGCCGGAATACACTGGGAATCATAAACCGCGGGAGCCGTTCTGTCAACTGCGTGATAACCTCCTTTGCGTCCGGTTCTCCGACGTAAAAGGCAACAATCCGCGTATTCGGCTCATCGTAGACACAGCAGGCCCGCGCGATCCCGGGAAGTGCCTGCAGCGCCGTCTCGATCTCCCCGAGCTCGATCCGGTGCCCCATATGCTTGATCTGGAAATCCTTGCGCGTCACATAGTAGAGCTCCCCGTCCCCGCCGTAGCGCCCGAGGTCGCCGGTGCGGTAGATCAGCTCCCGGTAGCGCGTATGCAGCGGATTCTGCACGAAGGCCGCGGCCGTCTTCTCCTGCTCCCGATAGTAGCCGAGTGCCAGCGCCGTGCCGGACACGCAGATTTCGCCGAGCTTCCCGGCCTCTGTCACGAGAGCATCCTCCTCGTCCAGCAGGAAGACCCGCTCGTTCGGGAAAGCCCGCCCGATCGGGATGCTTTCCTCCTCCGAGAACTCCCGGTTTATCACGTAATACGTACAGTTGCAGGTGATCTCCGTCGGCCCGTAGAGATTCACATAGAGTGCGTCCGGCAGATAAGTCCGCCAGTAATTCAGCTGCTTCACCGGCATGACCTCGCCGCTGAACAGCACCCGGCGAATGCTCCCCGGCACCTTATAGCGAAAACCCTTCAGCATTGAGATGACACACAGCGCAGACACCGCCCAGGTGAGGTTTGTCACCTGCCGCTCATCGAGGAAATCGATCAGTTTTTTGGGGATCGAGAAATATTTTTTCGGAATCACCTCGAGCGTCGCTCCGGTCTTCAGCGCGCTGTAGATATCCTTGACCGACACATCGAAGTCAAAGGGCGCCTGGTTTCCGATCACATCTTCACGGTCAAAACCAAACATGCGGGTAAAATGCTCCGTAAAATCAATCACAGAGCGGTGCGATACCACGACACCTTTTGGCACGCCGGTCGAACCGGAGGTGAAGTTTGTATACAGTGGATCGACATCGCAGAAATTCTGTCTGCGCTCCGCGAGCAGCGCCTCGTCTGGCTCAGCGGCCAGGAGCTCCTCCGCGAGCAGAATCTTTCCCTCAAATCCGATTTTTTCAATCTTCACAAGAAGCTTCCGGTCGGTGACGAGCAGTCCCGCCTCCAGCGTCCGCAGAATCGACAGAATCCGTTCTGCCGGCTGCTCCGGTTCCACCAAAGTATAAAAGCAGCCCGCACAGACTGCCCCCAGAAATACGTTCAGCGTAAAGGCTTCCTTCTCCATCAGCACCGGCACCGGCGCGTTCTGCGGCAGCTCGCGCGCGAGTGCGCTGCCGATTCTCCGCGCGTCCGCCAGTACCTGCGCGTAGGTGAAACTCCGCTCCGCATCCTCAAACGCGATTTTCTCCGGGCAGTCTGCCGCACTGTTCTCGAGGTATTCCAGTACATTCTGAACCATAAAATCTGTCTCCCGCTTTCCTGTCTTTCCGACCGAGCCCACAACTCACTGCTTCTTCTCCAGCACTCTTCGCGCGGGGTTCCCGAACTGCTTCTCATCCGCGGGAATGTCCCGGATCGCGGTCGCGCCGATCCCGAGGTAAGCGCGGTCTCCCACGCGCATCCGGTTCGTCGTCACCGCCATCGGCGCGACGTAGACATGCTCCCCGAGGTCGCAGTGCCCGGAGATACTCGACTTGCCGCCGATCGAGCTGTGCTCTCCGATCACACAGTTGTGCCCGACGTCGCCAAGGAGTCCGATCACCGAGCTTCTGCCAAGCACGGTCGTCCGTGAATCGCCCGCGGCCAGCACCGCCCCTGCCAGCAGGAGGCAGCCGTCCCCGATGACGGTCCCCGCCAGATGCGGCAGGTCGCGGCACACATCGTCGTCCAGGCGATACGTGTCGAGGTCGTCCACACCGATCAGACAGTGTTCCTGAATCTCCACGTTGTTTCCAATGCGCACGTGATCCTTGATCACCGTTCCCGCGCCGATCCGGCAGTTGTCACCGATCACGACGTCCGCACCGATCACACAGAAGGGCGCGATCGTCACATTCGCGCCGAGCTTCAGGTCTTCGCTTACGAAGCTGCCGTCCCGCTGCTGTAATGCAGTTTTGGGCAACAGCGCGCGGAAACGCGTGAGGAGCACGCCGTACACGCTCTTCTGCATCGCGGCACGAAGCTGCACGCAGGATTCATGCAGACCCGGCAGCTCCACCTCCGCCTTCGTCACGAAGATGCTTTCCCGCACGCCCGCATAGTCTCCGCTCACATCGGTCCGCGCGTAGATGATGCTGTTGCTCTCCGGCGCTTCCGGATCGGAGACACCGAATATTTTAAATTCCCGCCCGGCGAGTTCGGGGAACTCCTCCCCTGCCAGCTCGCAGGCGCTTACTTCTCCAACTTTAAACATCGAATTCCCCCGCCATATCCGTGCTCCGGAAGCCCTTAAGCGGCAGCTTCACCGGCACGCCCTCCTTCTGGCTCTTGTAGATCGCGAGCACCATCTCAAGTGCGTTCCGTCCCGCCACGGCGTCCACATAGGGCTTCCGGTCCTTCCGGATCGCATCGATCACGTCCGCATAGAGGCTCGTGTGACCGTTTCCGTAGACATTGCTCGTCTCTTCCTGCAAATGCTTATTTTCTGCGTCCCCGGCCTCCTCGTCCGCGAATTCCCAGACGTCGATATTATTCGTGGACTTCCCGCCGAGCTTCACCGTGCCGTTTTCCCCGAAGAGATAGAGCGTCTCCTCCAGATTCTGCGGGTAGACGTTCGTCGTCCCCTCGATCGTCGCGACCGCGCCGTTCTTGAACTTTACGACCGCCAGGCCGACATCCTCCGCCTCAAGGTAGTGATGGAACTGCTGCCGCGTCACGCCGTAGACCTCCTCCACCTCGTCACCGAGCATCCAGCGCAGCAGGTCAATGCCGTGGATACACTGGTTCATGAGCGCGCCGCCGTCCGAAGCCCATTTCCCGCGCCACGGCGCCTGATCATAGTAGGATTGGTTCCGGTTCCAGCGCACATGAACCGAGCCGTGAGACAGCTTCCCAAATCGTCCGGCTTCGAGCGCCCGGCGTGTCTGCTGCACCGCCAGATTGAAGCGGTTCTGATGGCAGGCAGAGACCTTCACGCCCTTTTCCGCCGCACAGCGGACGATCTCGTCCGCGTCCTCCATGTTCATCGCGATCGGCTTCTCGACGATGCAGTTCACACCATGATCGATGCAGAACAGCGCGATCTCGGCGTGAACACCGCTCTCCGTCGCGATGCCGACGAGCTCCGGCTTCACTTCCTCCACCATTTTCCGGTAATCCGTGTAACGCGCGATGCTCTCATCCTTTTCGAGACCATGCTTCGCGAGCAGCGCCTCCATCTGTGCGGGCTCCACATCGCAGACCGCCGCAAACGTGAGACCGTTGTTCCGTACCGCTTTGATATGGTTTGTTGCGATTCGGCCGCAGCCGATCAGTGCGTATCTCATCCCTCTACCTCTTTAAAAATATCCATATATTGTCTCGCGAGCAGCGAATAGCTGTACTTCTCGCGAATCTCACGCTTTCCTCTCTCCCCCATCGCCCGACGCTCCTCGTCCGTCATCCGGTAAACCCGCTGCAGCGCCTCCGCGTAGGCCTTCACATCCCCCGGCGGGACAACGATTCCGCCGCCCGACTGGCCGACCACATTGACCGAGCCGCAGGCGAACACCGTCGGATTTCCAGAGTACAGATAATCGTTCAGCTTATTGAGGCTCAGACCCAGGTCGTTCAGCACCCGGTCGTCCCGCAGCGCCGCGATACAGACCTTTGCCTTCGAGAGCGCGACCGCGACCTGGCTTTTCTGGATGCGCGGGAAAATCCGTACATTTTTCAGTGCATCCTCCTGCACGCGGCGCTTCACGTCCTCCTCCAGATAGCCGTTGCCGATGAAGGCAAATTTGATCTTATCATCTCCCTGCTCCTGCAGCCATTTTGCCGCGTCCAGCATATCAAAAAGCCGCTCCGAGTCGACAAAGCTGCCGGTGTAGACCGCGCACCAGTTTTCGCTGAGATAGCGATCCAGCTCCTCAGGCAGTTCCACCTCGCCCCTTGCCAGCACCTCGTCGATCTCCTCCGTATGGTAACCGTTCGGAATCCAGTAAATCCGGTCGCGCCTCACATAGGGAAACTGTCCCAGATAGCGATAGCCGAATTCCATCGTCGAGACGATCGCGTCCGCATGGCGATATGCGCGGCGCTCGAGCAGGGAAAACATCAGACAGGCCGGGTGATATTTTGGTGTCCCGAAGATCTCCGTCAGGGACAGCGGCCAGTAGTCGCGAATCTCACAGATAAACGGAATCCGGTTTTTCTTCGCGATCGACCAGGCACTCTCCCAGGCAAAGGGATGCACCGACGAGCCGATCACCAGATCCGGAACGCCGAACTTTTTATAGAAGGCTTTCTCATATTTTTTCATGAGACGGCAGTAATCCATCATATTCAGGATGCGGTTCAGGGAAATCCCGTGGTAGGCCGGCGCCGTGTGCAGGAAAACGTAGGTAATGCCCGGCTTCACCTTCCGGATCTTTACTTCCTCATCGTAAGCGTAGGTCTCCCTCCCGTGCGTAAAGGAAGACATAAACACAACGACCTCCATACCGAGGGGCACCAGCTCCTTCGCCAGCTCGTAGTGGCGGTCTCCCTCCAGCCCCGAGTGATGGTTCAGTATCCACAGCTTTTTCATTCGTCCTGTTCCTCTCTTCGCAGCATGATCTCGCAGTATTTCATCATCACGAGGCCGTCCTCATAGTCCCCGATCTGCGGCTCGTTCGCCTGCCCCGCGAGATTCTGCACGATGTATTTCATATGGTTGACGCCCGCCTCGTACGCATGTGGATAACCCCCGCCGAATCTCGGATTGACCTCCGAGATATAGTAGACGCCGTCACAGTCAAAGAGGTCGATGTCGATCTGTCCGGTAAAACCGCTCTCCCGCACAAAGCGCTCCACGAGCGCGAAGAGCGCCGGATCCTTGAAGGAGACACCCTTGTCCGTCTCTCCCGCCCGCATGACGAGCTTCTTTTTCGAGAAGACCGAGATCAGATCACGGCTCTGCATATCGATATAGCAGTCCACGCCGATCTCCTGCCCGCGCAGATATTCCTGGATCATCAGTCCCTCCGTGTGGTCAAACAGAAGATCGACTGTCTCCCGGTCCTGCGCCACGGAGATCGCGATGCTCGCGCTCCCCCGCACCGGCTTGACAAAGACCGGATAAGAAATAAGCCCCTGCTCCACATCTCGGTAAAATTCCTCCCGCCCGATATAGCTCTTCGCGCAGGGATAACCGTGCTCACTCAGCCAGCGGTACATCTGCCACTTGTCAAGCGTGCGCTCGCACAGCTCATAGGAGGAGCCGATGACCGTGACGCCGAGCGCACGGAACTCCGCCTCGTGCTGCGCCAGCAGCGAGAGCTCCGGGTCGATCAGGGAAAAGACGCCCGTGATCCGCTCTTTCCTGCAGATATCATAGATAACGTCAAGATATCCGGGCGTGGTCATACGCGGCACGATATAGTGCCGGTCAGCCTCGTAGAGAGCCGGGGCGTTCGGACTCATGTCCGTCGCGACGACGAGTCCTCTCCCCTTCAGCTCTTTTTTCATATACTGTATGATTTTATTACGCGTACCACAGCTCAGTATCAGAACATTCATGTTTCCTTTTCCCTCCAGAGAGAACCCTGCGCGTACTCGCGCGCGCTCCACTTTTCGCGCACGAGGCGAAGTGCTCCGTTTTCCTCAAGCCAGACCGCCGGGAACCAGCTGATGAACAGAGGCGACAGGCACATCGTGTAGGCGCCGACCTTCTCGTAGACGATACGGTCCCCCTCGCACAGCGCCGATCCGTCCGCGATCTCGAAGAGACGGTCATTTTCCATACAGGTAAAGCCGGAGACCACCTGCTTTTTCAGGCATTCTCTCCCTTCTTCCCCATCCGCATACTCTATATGATGGAAATAACTCTTTTTCGTCATCAGCGGATCGACATGGATCCGGCTCCCGTCCGTCACCACGAAATGGTTGCGGTTCGTCTCCTTTGCGTCGATCACGGAAGTGACATATTCAATCGGCGGACAGATAAGGGAGGTCCCCGGCTCGACGATCAGCATCGTCTCCGCGGGATCATATTCCTCATGAAGAATCTCCGACATCTCGCGCAGATAGTCGGCATACTGCGGCTTATTCGCAAGACCGCCGAAGTAGCCGCCGCCCACGTCGATGTAGGACAGCTTCAGATCATATTCTCTGCGGAGCCTGCAGGCCGTCTGCGCGATCGCGCGGTAAATGGCAAGGCTGCGCGTTCTGGAGCTGCAGTGCAGATGAATTCCCGCGACCGTCGCGCCCGGTATCCCGCTCAGCGCCTCGAGCGCGCGGGCAAAATCCCCATTCTCATAGCTGAAGCCGAAGCGTCCGCCCTCCTCGCCGCCGGACGCTTCGCCGGGGCACAGCGCCTCCAGGTCAAAATTCACGCGGATGCCGACCTGCACAGTCTGCCCGGACGCACAGGCCTCACGGAGCCAGCCGAGCTCCCGCTTCGCGTCCAGATTGACGATCTGTCCCGCCGCGCAGGCGCGCAGGAAGCTCTCCTTCCCCTTGACCGGCCCATTATAAATCATCCGCTCATAGCCCATATACTCCGCGAGCTCGTACTCGTCCTGCGACACGACCTCCGCGCGGCAGCCCTGCTCCTTCATATACTGCAGCACCCAGGGCAGCGCGTTTGTCTTGAACGAATACCCGATCGCCGCGTTCGGCCAGTAATCTTCCAGCGCTTTTTTCAGTTTTTCCATTCCCTCATCCAGCATGTCCTTATGGATCAGGTAATACGGAGTCTCCATCATCTATGCCTCTTCCTCCGGCGTTCCCATGAAATCCTCCATCGTGGCGGAGTTCTCGCTGTTGATCCCCTCTCGTTTCAGCACCTTGAAGACTGTCTCAAAGAGAATGCGCACATCCTCTTTAAAGGAAAGGTTCTCGACATACTGCACGTCATACTCGAACTTCTGCTCCCAGGTAATGCTGTTGCGGCCGCGCACCTGCGCGAGACCGGTGACGCCGGGTTTCACATCATGCCGCCGATGCTGCCGCTTATTGTAGAGCGGAAGGTATTGCACGAGCAGCGGCCGCGGCCCCACCAGGCTCATATCACCCTTCAGAATATTCAGAAGCTCCGGCAGTTCATCGAGACTCGTACTGCGCAGCTTCTCCCCGAAGGGTGTCAGCCGCGCCTCGTCCGGCAGCAGCTCCCCCTGCTCATCCCGCTCATCCGTCATCGAGCGGAACTTGTACATACGAAAAATCCGCTCCTTATAGCCGGGCCGCTTCTGCGTGAACAGCACCGGGCGTCCAAGCTTCACAGCGACCAGCAGCGCCGTCACCCCCATCACGGGACTCAAGATAATCGTCGCCGGAATGGTCAGGCAGAGGTCAAATATTCGCTTTCCATACCGCCTGTAAAAACTCATCTACTTCCACAGTCCTCTGATAATCTCACAGATACGTTCCAGATCCGCATCGCTCATCTTCGTGTCGCTCGGCAGGCATATGCCGTGCGTGAAGAGCGACTCCGCCACGCCGCCGTTGTCAAAATAATCGCTGCCCGCGAACACCGGCTGCAGGTGCAGCGGCTTCCAGACCGGACGGCTCTCGATATCGCCGCGCTCGAGCGCGAGAATTACGTCGAGCGGCTTCACCGGGCAGTCGTCGGAGAGCTGCATGACGCTGAGCCAGCAGATCGCGCGCTCCCCCTCGTGCTGCGGCATGAAGGACACACCCGCAAGATCGCCCAGATGCTCCTGATAATACGCGAAAATATGACGCTTCTGCTCAATCCTCCGCTCGATCACCTGAAGCTGACCGCGGCCGATCCCCGCGCAGATATTGCTCATACGGTAATTATACCCGATTTCCTTATGCTCATAATGGCGGGCCGGTTCCCGCGACTGCGTCGCCCAGAAGCGCACCTTCGCCATACGCTCTTTTGCCTGTTCTTCCGGCAGACTGCACACGAGCATGCCGCCGCCGGAGGTCGTGACGATCTTATTGCCGTTGAAGGAAAAGACGCCGTAATCGCCGAAGGTGCCGGTATACTGCCCGTGATAGAGCGTTCCCAGGCTCTCTGCCGCGTCCTCGATGACCGGCACGCCGTGCCTCCTGCAGATCTCCATGATCGCGTCCATATTGGCCGGAAGACCATAAAGGTGCACCGGGAGCACAGCCTTTACTTCCGGATACTTCTCAAATGCCCGCTCAAGCGCCTCCGGGGACATATTCCAGGTCTCCCGGTCGCTGTCGATGAAAACCGGCACTGCCTTCTCATAGGCGATCGGGTTCGCCGTCGCGGAGAAGGTCAGCGACTGACAGAACACAATGTCGCCCTCTCCCACGCCCACAGCCTTCAGCGCGAGATGCATCGCTGCGGTACCCGCCGAGAGCGCCGCTGCGTCCTGCGCGTGTATATAGGCACTCAGCTCCTTCTCGAACTCGTTGACATTTTTGCCAAGCGGCGCGATCCAGTTCGTATCGAACGCCTCTTTCACGTATTCCTGCTCGTAGCCCTCCTCGCTCATGTGCGGGGAAGCCAGATAAATATGTGCCATCTTTGCAATGCCTCTTTTCTTTTATTGTTGTGTCGTCATGTGATAAGTCGGGACAATCTCCATCACTTTTTCCTTGATCAGCGGGCTGTCCTGCTTCGAGAGCTCGTCCAGCTCGGCGAGCTGCCGCATAAACTCTTCTTCGTCGAACTCGATCGGCTTTCCGATATGGATCAGCGCGTTCTCCGTGCCCTTCAGGCCCTCCTCGCTCATCAGCAGCTCCTCGTAGAGCTTCTCACCGGGCCGCAGCCCGGTAAACTTGATATCAATATCCTCATAGGGCTTCAGACCCGACAGACGGATCAGATTCAGCGCGAGATCGAGGATCTTCACCGGCTTGCCCATATCGAGCACAAAGATCTCCCCGCCCTTCGCCTGTGCGCCGGCCTGCAGCACGAGCGAGACCGCCTCGGGTATCGTCATAAAGTAGCGGATAATATCGGGATGCGTCACTGTCACCGGTCCGCCCTCCTCGATCTGCTTCTTGAAGAGCGGGATCACGCTGCCATTGCTGCCAAGCACATTTCCGAAACGCACCGCGACAAATTCTGTCCGGGACTGATCATTCATCATCTGGATCACCATCTCACAGAGGCGCTTCGACGCACCCATGATGTTCGTCGGGTTCACTGCCTTATCCGTCGAGATCAGCACAAAGCGCCGTGTGCCGTAGCGGTCCGCCGCCTGCGCGGTCTTCCAGGTGCCCATCACATTATTCTTGATCGCCTCGTTCGGGCTGTCCTCCATCAGCGGCACGTGCTTGTGCGCCGCCGCATGGTAGACAATCTCCGGACGGTACTGCTCAAACACACTGTTAATCCGATGCGTATTGCGCACCGAGCCGATCAGCACGACAAGATCCAGTTCCGGATAATCATGCTGCAGCTCCTGCTGGATATCATACGCGTTATTCTCATAAATATCAAAGATGATGAGCTGCTTTGGCTCATGCCGCGCGATCTGGCGGCAGAGCTCGCTGCCGATCGAGCCGCCCCCGCCGGTCACAAGCACCGTCTTGCCCGACACATAGCCCATGATGCTGTCCACCTGCGTGTCCACCGGCTCGCGCCCGAGCAGATCCTCGATCTCCACATTGCGCAGCTTGGAAACGCTGACCTCCTCATTCACGAGCTGATAGAGTCCGGGCAATACCTTCAGCTTGCAGCTTGTCTGGCTGCAGATATCCAGGATCTCCTGCACCGCGGCGTGGGACGCGCTCGGAAGCGCGATCATGATCTCGTCAATGTCATATTCCTCCGCCAGACGACAGATATCCTGACGGGTGCCCGCTACCTGCACACCGCGCAGATACTTGCCCTGCTTACCCGGATCATCATCCACCAGGCAGCAGACGTTCTGTTCGATATAACGGCTGCTCTGCAGTTCCTTCAGCAGCGTGTAGCCCGCCTCGCCGGCGCCCACGATCATCGTATTTTTCTTGCCCGCGTGCACCGTGATGCGCTGCCGCTGCTGCAGATAGCCCAGGATCCGGTACATAAAACGGAACACGGAAATCCCCATGACCAGAACTGCAAAATACATAAAAGGATAGCTGCGGGGGACATGCAGCCCCATGAGCGCCATCCCGATGGCCTGCGTGATGGTCGATATCAGACAGGCTACGATAATATTGGCCAGGTCGGACGCACTGGCATACTTCCAGATGCCCTGGTAAAGCCGACATGCATAAAAAGCCGCCAGTGTGATCACCAGATTCACCGGCAGATAATGAAAAATATTTTCGATAAACTCGATGGCCTGTGGCTCAAAGAAGAGATTGTAACGGATATAGATTGCCAGCGGTCCCGCAGCGGTGATGATCAGGGCATCCGCAAGGACCTGCAGAAAAATCCGGTACGCCATCTTTTTGTTTCGTATTTTCAACATAGAACGCTCCCGGCGTATTTACACGCACTCTATGGTAGTTTACCATCTTTACCCTTATTTTACAAGACTCCCGAATCTTCGGAAAAGCCGCGTAAGCTTTGACGGCGGATTCAGTCCGCGATCGTAACGGTCAAATTTCCTGTCGCGTGCGACTTCCTCCGGATAATCGAGCGGGAACTCCATCTCGCAGGTCTCCATACGATAATCCTCCCGCCCCTGCGTATGCGTCGCATCCTCGCCAAAACCTTCATTGCTGATCAGATTCACCTTCGGGACCACGCACAGCCCCCCTTCTCCCAGACAGGAAATCCACCACAGATAGTCCCAGGGGCATTTCCCTCTCTGAAAATAATAACCGAACTCTTTCTTCAGGTAATACCTTGTCCGCGCCGGATAGGCGGCCGCAAAGCTGCCGTCACGCTGGATTTCCTCCCATCGGGAAGCGTCCGCACAGTAATACTTCCACGCGCGCCGCCAGGTCGCCCAGCCCCAGGTATAGACCCTGGCGGTAAAACAGCAGCTCTTTTCCATCTGATATTTCGGGCAGGGATTGGATCCGGAAACCATCATCACCTGCGAACAGTTCTCATAGTGCTCCAGCATTTCTTCCGCATAGGCGAAAAAATCTTCCCCCGGAATGCAGTCATCCTCCAGAATCACCGCGCGTTCCACCTGCGCAAACACCTGATCAAGGCCCGTCGGGATCCGCTCGTCGCAGCCCATATTCGTCTCCGCGTAAATCCGCGTGAGCTCACAGGGCCAGTTCAGATGCTCAAACAGGGCGCGGACGCGCTCCACCTTTTCCTGCTCGCCGCTCTTTTCCTTACGCGGCCCGTCCGAAACGACAAACAACCGTCCCGGGCGGAGTTTCTCAAGACAGTCCAGCATTTTTTTCGCAAGCTCATACCGGTTGAATACAATGACCACAACCGGCACATCATACTGCTGTTTCATCTCATTCTCCTGCATTTTTTTTCATTGTAACATCTGCCCTTCTTTTTTACAAGGAGGGCTGTTTTTAGTTGCAGTCTTTCGTTTGCGCGGATATAATCAGGATATGAAGATTCTGTTTTTAAACACAACTTACCTCTGCGGCGGTGCGGAGGCGGTAACGCTCCGGATTTTTCAGGGCATGAAGGAGCGCGGGCACGACGTATACGAGATTGTCAGCTACCATAAGCGTCCGGAGAAACTGCCGGAGGATGTCCACGTTCTCTACCACGGAGCGCCTCTGCTCGTCCTGAACCGCGTCCTCACGCGCGGGCACAGCAATGAAAACCTGACGATTCCTTACAGTCGACAATATATCCTGCGTTTTATCCGGGAGCGACAGATCGACGTCGTCCATCTTCACAATGCCCACGGCAATTTTCTCGGCATCGATGACATCCGTGCGATCGCGGAGGTCTGCCCGGTCGTGTGGACGGTTCATGACTTCTGGCCGCTGACCGGACACTGCACGTCCCCTGTCGACTGCCCGGAGCGCTGGGAAAATGGATGCGCGCACTGCCCGCATCCCGAGCATTATCCGCCGGTCCGTGCCGAACGCGTCCCCACGCTTCTCGAGGCCAAAAAGGACGCCTTTCATGGCGTCAATATCCGTTTCACGGTCCCGTCCGAATGGATGAGAAGGCAGGTGCTGGAATCCCATCTCAAAGAGGAGCGCTGCGTGTGTATTCCAAACGCTCTGGACACCGCGCGCTGGACGCCCTGTGAAAAATCAGAACTGCGAAAAGCTTACTGCATACCGGAGGACAAACACATCGTCGGTTTCGTGGCAGCCGATCCGCAGATAAAAGCAAAGGGAATGAACTATCTGTTCGAAGCGCTGCCCCGGCTTTCTTCCCCGCAGGACTATCTGCTGCTGATTGCCGGAAAGGACAATGGCCTCACCGTGCTCAGCGACGCCGGCTTCCAGACCCGGCGCTTCGGATATATCACCGACCAGAAAGAGATGAATCGGTTTTACTCGCTCTGCGATATTCTGGTCAACCCGTCTGTCTATGAGACCTTCGGCCTGACCACGATCGAAGCGATGGCATCCGGTACGCCAGTCATTGTCTTTCCCATCTGCGCCATGCCGGAAATTGTCCCGCCCGGGGTCGGGTGGTGCCTGCCCGAGGTGAGCAGCGCTGCGCTGGCACGCGCCATGGAAAGTGCGTTTTCTGAACCGGAGCGACTCGCCGCAAAAGGCGCCGCCGCCCGGGAGCATGTTTTAGAGAATTATTCGGAAACTAAGATGCTGGACGCCTTTGAAGCCCTGTACCAGGAGGCCGTCAACGCAGCCTCTTGTAGAGATCATTCATAAGGCAATAGAGACGCGGACTGAGCATGCATAAAGCCGCCCGGAAGTGATTCCAGAGCGTCGCTGCCTTTCCGCGCAAAAAAGATTTCTCAATATAATGCCGATACTGCGGCCGATACATGCGCGCGTCGTAGATCATGTTGAGGTAGCTGTCCAGGATCGCATTCTTCATCCATCTGCAAAGCTCCGGCTCCTGCTGCTCAGCCAGTGCGCACTGCTCCCCCAGCGTGGCAAACAGATCCTCGATATTCTTCGTCCTGCTCCTGCCGGTGCTGATCGAGCCCTCCCGGATCATATAGTGATAAAAGCCGTCCGGGATCGTCAGCACCTTCTTCGCTTTCAGAAGCGCCCGCGGCGTAAACTCCACATCCTCATGCAGAATCCCCTCCCGGAAGAGGAGCGACTCTTCCCGCAGGAAATCCATCCGGAAAGCATAGAGACAGGCCTCTACATTCAGATTCCGATTCCTATAGTTTCGGAGAAGATACGCGGAGCCGCTCTCCACAAGCGCTTCCTCCACCGGTATCCTGCGCATGGACGAACGCTCTTTTTCCGTCTCTTCCCAGCCATCGTAGGACACCATGTCTGCGCCGCAAGCTTCCTGTATGCGGCTCTCCAGTACCCGGCACATCTCTTTATCAACATAATCGTCGGAATCAACGAAGACCACATAGTCCCCCGAAGCGTTCCGAAGTCCATAGTTTCTCGCAGAGGAAAGCCCTCCGTTTACCTTGTGAAATGCACGCACCCTCGCCTCGCTCGCCGCGTAGCGATCGCAGAGCGCGCCGCTCTCATCCGTACTCCCATCGTCCACCAGCAGAATCTCCACATCCGAAGCGTCCTGCCCGAGCAGAGATTCCATACAGCGTGGAAGATATGCGCTCACGTTGTATACCGGCACAATCACGGAAATCCTCATGTTCTGACCGCCTTTCCCTGCAGAAATTCAGGAATCAGGCTGATCGCAAACACGGAAAACGCGAGATCCCGGAAGGTATACCAGTAATGAATATAAGAGTGATTGGCCGCCAGCACATACCAGAGCAGCGGCAGGCAGGCCACCGCAACCAGCCGCCAGATCTGCGGCAGGAGGCTCTTCAGCTTCTGCCCGCGCAGACTGCAGCACAGCCACACGATCACAGCCACCGTGAGCAGAATGCCCCAGATATTGGCATACATATAGAAGTTTCTCAGCACAGTCATGATACGGCTAATCTTCTCGTCATAGGCCTCGAGCGCCGTCCGCGCCGAAACGCTCACCAGCGCATCCGTGAAAATATTTTCTTCGGTAAGCAGCGTAGCCATGCACCATTTTCCGGCCCACATTCCCAGATAGCCCGCACACCAGGCGACGCCGCTCCGGATAAGAAACCGGAGCTCTCCGCGCGCACTGTCTTTTCGCAGCGCCATGCACAGTACAAAAGCCATGCCAAAGGTGTACAGAGGATAGGTCAGGAAGTCCACAAAACTGGTGCACATCCCTGTAATCAGGAAGAAATATGGCCAGGCGTCACGCTCTTCCCACCTTTCAAAATAAAGAAGCGCCAGCAGCAACGCTGCATTCCCGACATAAAAGCAGGTGGAAAATTGCAGCGAATAAGGGATCGTCATCGGATACAGCGCCAGCAAAGACAATACATAAGCCACCATCACGCGCCACAGGCCGCGTCGCCACAGCTGCCACAGGATTGCGGCCATAAGAATTACCATGATCACACCGTTCAGGATACGAATCTGACCAAAATTCAGAAACAGAAGCAGCGGTTTCAGAAGGACAAGATAACCATGCCAGTAACGGGGATAGCACGATTCTCCTTCTGTATTTCCCTCCGTCAGGTATTCCTCAAGGGCGTCCATCGACTCCAGATCATTCAGGTGCCAGGCGACCAGCATGGCCGACTGATAAAAGGGGCGGTCCGACTGATAGACCGCCGTCCCCAGCATGATCGCGTCAGTCGTGTTATCAAGCGAACTTCCCTTGAGTCCCTCTATCAGAAAAGGGTTGTCTCCCTCCTCCATAAAGGATTCGAGAGATTCCGTCATATGCTCCTGCATCGGCTGAACCGGCAGCAAATATACAAGACACATCGCAAGCGTTCCCAGCAGAATGCCCGCGATCAGCATTCCTGCACATTTAAGCAATCTCTTCATCCGCGTCCCCCTTCTTCTGGCAGAGCATGGCAAGTACCAGTGCAAAAGTCAGAACTGTATTGAAGCAGAAAAACCGGAAATCCGGGCCGCACAGAAGCAGCGCTGTTCCAAAATTGTAGCAGATCGCCGGTATCCAGAGCAGCGTCTTTTTCAGCCCCGCTCCAAGACGGCTGACGCCAAAAAACAACAGCAGCAGGGTAAAGAAACCGATGTGCCAGCTCCATGTCGTGAAAACGCTGCCCTGAATCGAAAGCTGATTCCATTTCCCAAGGATGTCCCGCAGCCAGGCAATCCCTGTCATCTCGTAGCCATAGGAATTGGAACCCACGTTGACCGTGTAGCTCCACGTCACGCTCGTCCCGGCAGGCTTCCATACAACCTCAAAGAGCTTCACGACCGCCCGATAGCTCAAATAAGGGGCATTCTGAATCGCGTGCCAGGTGTAGAGCAGCACCTTCGCGGCTCCTTCTTCCTCGATCACATCATTGGAAATATCATCGCCCATCCACTTGGCACTGTTCCAGTTGCCTTCTTCGTAGGTGCTCTCCCACAGTTCCTGGTCGCCGATCCGGTAGAGGAACTCCCTCGCCTCCTCGTCCAGCTTCTCAGGATCGTTTACCAGAACGTTTGCCAGAATCGTCATCGGGACGCCGAGCATCTCCGCAGCCACCTGGGGATGGCTCTGCACATGCAGAACCTTGTACACAGGCCCTTTGATTCCTGCCATGAAGATCAGCGTCCAGATTCCTCCCATCAGCGCGTAGCGCCTGAACTGCCGCCAATAAAGCAGCGCTACCAGAATCATCAGCGGCGCCACCAGCAAGATCGCATTGTGGCGCATCAGCGCCGCCAGAGCTCCGCACAGACCAAAAGCCATGGCATTACGCCAGTTTTTCAGCCAGACTCCATTTGAAAACAGAATCTCGATCGTCTGGCCGGCCAGCACAATCATAAACAGCGTCATCGCTGTATCTTTCCACAAAAAAGAAAGCACAATCGCAGAAGCCGGAGTGACGACTCCCAGGGCCAACGCCAGAATACACCACCTCTTCTTAATTCCCCAGCGCTCCAGAACCATGCCCAGGTAGCCCACTGCCAGGCCCAGCCAGACAATCTGCATAAAACATGCAAAAGCAAGATTATTACAGATCATGGAAGGCAGCTTCATAAAGAGCAGGGTATGAATCGCCGGATGCCAGTCCAGCAGATAGCCTTCCTGCACCTGATACCACTGGTTAAACGTATCGGTAATCAGCCCTCCCGGATAGTAGGCTGCATAATAAATGCCCAGCACCGCCCACGTAAGAGCGGCAGATGCAAGACCAAATTTCCAGTTCAGAGGTCCCGGCTCATCCGCAATCGTAATTTTCAGCTTCTGCAGGAAATGACAGACTACATGAACGCAGGCATAAATCACGATCAGGCGAAGCGGAGCATCCCAGGATATCGGAACCGACAGGGTATAAAAATAGCTGATCAGATACAGATAAAGCGTAAGTACAATTTTTGCAAACAAGAACATGGCTCTTATCCTCCCACAGATCCTCAGGCCTTATCAGGCATCGGCTTTCTTACCTTCTGTTCCAGCCACTTCGCGATCTCTCCTGCCGTTGGCCACAGGGAGTACCCCAGAAGCAGCGGATAAAAACTGTAAATAATCTTGAAATGCTCGTGCTCCATCAGGCCATACGCCTGAAACGCGATCAGCACGATCAAAAGTCCCTCATTTCCGTCTTTTCCCGCACGCCAGGCAGTCAGCACGTTCAGGAACAATACGCCGATCATAACCAGAATTCCCATATTCAGACTCAGATAGGCATACAGCATATCCAGATAACCATAAGCACCGGAATCGAAAACCTGCCCCAGAAGCGAAAAGCCCTGCTCGCTCCAGAAACGATGCGCCAGGTAAAATCTGCCTCTCATCGTTGAAGGGATATACTGAAAAATGGTGATTTCATCGCTGTAACCAATAAACAAAACAAAAGACAGAATACAGACGCCCAATATAGAAAGCAGCCCCAGCGTCTTCCACAGTCTGAGCCGTGCCCCGTCATCAGGCACTCTCCTTTTCAGAAAGCTGCTGAAATTCACCAGGACAAGCAGAAGCAGAATGCTGATCTCCGAAGTCCGGCTATTCGGCAGACAATCAAGAAATACCAGCAGAAGCAGCATGACCGCATTATCTTTCCAGCACCATTTTTTATATCGCAGGTAGACCCAGGACACGCACAACATCAGAAAAAACAGTCCCATCTCATTCGGATGGCTCCAGCCAAAACTGTAGCGGACACGGTCGCCTCCCCAGTCTTTGATATAGAGAGGATAAAGTCCGCTCAGAGGCAGCACAAGCAGCGCGGCCGCCATCACGATTCTTGTCAGAAGATCTGTCTTTAACACTCTGGCAAGATCGATGTCCTTCGCAATCAGCAGTCCGGCGGCAAACCAGAGCACCGCGTTGGTCTGCGTCGTGATCCTTGTCAGCTCCACAAACCCCAACAGGCCCGCTGTCACCAGCCATTCCAGCCAGTTCTTCTTCTGTATCACGACCTTGATCAGCACAAGCAGATACATAAAATATAACCAGTATTCCAGATAATTTCCCAATACCGGCCAGGTCTCCGAAACTGCTGTTGTCGTCTCGCCGTACAGCAGAAATCCCTCCAGAATAATGCAGGTAAGCCACAACTCCAGTCTGTTTTTTTTCTCAATCATGCATGCTCCCTCCGAAGACCCGATGTTCTGGTACAATGCCTGGAAACGCTGGGCTCATTGTATCATACTTGTCGGGCATTGGCAAACACGGAGTAAAAAAACAGGACCGCAGCCGTAAAAAGGCTGCAGCCCTGCTGCCACACACAATGTTAATAGCCGAGATAGCTGATATTCATATCCACATTCCCGCTGATACCGGAAACACTCCCCTTGGAAGAATACTGCCACAGATTATACTTTCCGGAATAAGTACAGCTGGAGTTGTACTGCGCCACCCAGATGCAATAGCTGCTGAGTGACGAAGCATTCAGCTTGCTGTTAAACCAGCTCTTGCTCGCATAAACGCCTGCCGTATAACCGCCATTCTTGATCGTCTTACAGAATGCACTGACGATCGCCGTCCGCTCGCTCACGCCCAGGCCGTTTGCACGCCCGTTCGTAGCGCTCTCCGTATCGATAAAGATCGGATAGGTGATCTTGTAGCCGGACACCAGTGAGAGTACCATACTGGCCTCCTCCACAGCTTCGGCCTCCGTAATGGCCTGCGTGAAGAAGTAAACGCCTACCTTGATCCCCGCGGCGGTCGCACCCTTGATATTGGTCCTGAAATACGGATCTTCCACCAGCACGCCCGTGGATGAACCGCGATACCCGGCACGGATGATTGCAAAGCTGATACCCGATGCAGCCACCGCGCTCCAGTCTATGGAACCCTGATATTTCGAGACATCGATGCCGCGATTTCCGGAGCTCTGCGACAGACTTCCGTCGGAAGCGAAGGTATAGGTCACGCCTCCGATGACCTGACTGCCGGTCACCTTATTGTGATTCGCGTCGTAATAGTAGACCTTTCCGTCCTGCGTCTGCCAGCCGGTGTACTGCGGCGATGTGTAGAAGGTCGTATACTTCATATAATCCTTGACCTTTGCAGTGGTCGTCGCATTCGAGTCGACATATAAGGTATTGCCGGATGTATCCTTCAGCACAGTCTCGGAATCGCTGAGCTCATCCACAAGCACCTTGCAAAGAAGATCTACGCTCGTCGTACTGCCATTGCCATCCGTATAATAGGTGACCTTCGCCCGCACATTCGCGACGCCGGTGCTCTTCATCGTCACCGTCGTCGAGCTGCCGCTCGTCTCAGAGACTGTGCAGACGGTTGTATCCTGCGAATTCCAGGAAATACTCTTGATAATTCCATAAGGATCATCCGACGTCAGCGTCAGCTTTATGCTGTTGGACGCGGACACATCACAATTGTACAAAGTTGCCGAAGCAGGAATGGACACGGTCGCTTTATAGGTGTATGTGACATCCTGATACGTTACTGCAACAAAACGTCCGGAGCTGGAAGTCAGCGTTTCTGTTTCACCGGAGCCTTCAGAGCCCTCCGTATTCGTATTGGTGTCGGTATCGACATCCTCGCTTTCTGTTATTTCTTCTGTTTCCTCTGTTTCGTCCGTTTCCTTTGTTTCTTCTGTTTCGTTCGTGCCTTCAGTATTCTCTTCCGTTGTGTCGGTGGTATCCGTATCGTCCTCCACCAGCACCTGCTCTGTCGTCGTCTTCTGCAATGTCGATGAACTCTTATCACTGCCTGTTGAGGCCTTCGTGATCAGGGAAGTGTCCACCTCCGAACGAGCGACCTTCGATGTTGTCACAGTACTCTCGAGAAGCTCAATCGTATCCGTCAGACTCCCCTCTTCCTCGACACTGTTGACAGCCGTATCCTCAACCGCCACATTGACCTCAGACTCTGTCTTGATCTCATCGGTGACATCCACCTTCTTGTACTCGATCTGGCCCTTCACTGCTGCCGTGATGGAACCTTCCACGATCTCATATCCCTCGATCTCCTCGAGTTCTACCGCGTAATCCCCCTCTTCCAGATCGTCTATGTAAATAATACCGTCCTTGTCCTCATCTGTGTACTCCGTCGCCTTCGCGCCGCTTTTGTCTTCTTTTACCTTTACGGTAAATTCTTCGCCCGTCACGACCTTCGAATCTGCATTCACGATCTTGATCTTCAGATCCTTCTCAATCGAAGTAGTAGTCAGATACAGCTGTACAACTGTCTCCTCTTCCTCTTCTTCTTCGACCTCGACAATCTCCTCCACGGTCTCCGTCGGTGTCTCTGTCTCCACGACCTGAGCCACCATCGTCTCTTCTGAATCATAATCGTAATCTGACATGCTGTATGAGCTGATCCCCATACTGCCGGTCGCGAGCACCACGGCCATGACCCCTGCGCCAATCTGCTTCAGCGGCAGCCCGCACAGCTTCATCAGTATCTTCTTCCAGTCCATATCTATTCCCCTCCAGGCTTTTTCTGCCATCATACCGTACTTTCATCGTGATTTTTTCATTATAACGCGTTCTTTTCCTTATGTAAACGGAAAATTTGTCCATTTCATACATTTTTCACACTTTTCATTGTCGAAAAAGCCGTTTTTCGCTATAATGTGCCTGACAGGAGAGATTTTCAGGATGAAAAAAGAGGGCTACTATTCCTCCGGCGAGTTTGCTAAGCTCGCGCGGGTGACACTGCGGACGATCCGCTACTATGACAAACAGAATATTCTGAAGCCGTCGCTCGTGACGGAATCCGGGGCGCGCTTCTACACGAAGGAGGATCTCGCCAGACTTCAACAGATCCTGCTTTTAAAATATCTCGGTTTTTCCCTCGACGACATCCGTGAGATGACCGTGGCGGATACGGACTATCATCTGATGCTCGATTCCCTGCACGTCCAGCTGAAACTGGTCCGGGACCGGATTGAACAGATGCAGCTCGTGGAGAATGCGATCCGCAGCACCGCCGCAGCCATTCAGGACGAACAGTCCGTAGACTGGAGCCGGATGCTTGAGCTCATTCATCTGACCGGTATGGAAAAGAGCCTGAAAAATCAGTATCAGGACGCGTCCAATATTTCCGCACGCATCAATCTGCACAGTCTCTGCTCGCAGAATCCCGAGGGCTGGTTCCCATGGGTTTTTCGCATGTGCGACATCCGGCCGGGCATGCGGATTCTGGAGCTCGGCTGCGGAGACGGAACACTCTGGATGAAGAATCTTTCCCGCCTGCCTGAATCCATATCCATTACCCTCTCCGACCTCTCAGAGGGCATGCTCCGCGATGCCCGGCGCACACTTGGCGCAGAAGATGAGCGTTTCTCCTTCGCCGCCTTCGACTGCGCCGACATTCCTTATGAAAAGGAAAGTTTCGATCTGGTTATCGCAAACCATGTACTCTTCTACTGTGAGAATATTCCCCGCGTATGCGCGGAAGTTCTCCGTGTACTGCGTCCGGACGGCCACTTTGTCTGCAGCGCCTACGGTTCCAGCCATATGAAAGAGGTCAGCCAGCTTGTACAGGATTTTGATGAACGGATTATTTTGTCCGCAGAAAAACTCTATGAAAAATTCGGCCGCGAAAACGGAGAGGCGATTCTGCGTCCTTTCTTCGAAAAGATCGTCTGGTGTTCCTACGAGGATTCCCTGTCAGTCGGTTCGCCCGAACCGCTGATCTCCTACATTCTCTCCTGTCACGGCAATCAGAATCAATATATTCTTGACCGCTATAATGACTTCCGCGCCTTTGTCAAAAAGAAGACAGACCGGGGATTTCCCATCACCAAAGACGCCGGTCTGTTTCTCTGCCGGAAAAAATTATAAAATTTTCATAAAAGCCCTTGAAGGTGACCATGCGTCACCTTTTATACTGTAGATAATTAAAATGAAGGGGGATATTCTTTTATGAAAGGTATCATTCTGGCAGGCGGCTCCGGCACGCGGCTCTATCCGCTCACCATGGTCACGTCAAAGCAGCTGCTTCCCATCTACGACAAGCCGATGATCTATTATCCGATGTCTGTACTCATGAGCGCCGGCATCCGGGATATCCTGATCATCTCGACGCCCCAGGACACCCCGCGCTTCCAGGAGCTTCTCGGCGATGGCCGCCATTTTGGCGTCGAACTCTCCTACGCAGTACAGCCGAGCCCGGACGGACTGGCCCAGGCATTTATCATCGGCGCTGACTTCATTGGTCCGGACACCGTCGCGATGGTGCTCGGCGACAACATCTTCGCCGGGCACGGTCTGAAGAAGCGCCTGCGCGCCGCTGTACAGAATGCCGAATCCGGCAAAGGCGCGACGGTCTTCGGCTACTATGTGGACGACCCGGAGCGCTTCGGCATCGTAGAATTCAATGCGGAGGGCAAGGCCATCTCGATTGAAGAGAAGCCCGCGAAACCGAAGAGCAATTACTGCGTCACCGGCCTTTATTTCTATGATAACCGCGTCGTCGATTACGCAAAGAACCTGAAGCCGAGCGCGCGCGGTGAGCTCGAGATCACCGACCTGAACCGCATCTATCTCGAGAACGGCGAGCTGAACGTTGAGCTGCTCGGACAGGGCTTTACCTGGCTCGACACCGGCACGCACGAGAGCCTCGTCGACGCCACGAATTTCGTGAAGACGATGGAGACGCACCAGCACAGGAAGATCGCCTGTCTCGAGGAGATCGCATACCTGAACGGCTGGATCACGCGCGAGGACGTTCTGAAGGTCTATGAAGTGATGAAGAAAAATCAGTACGGCCAGTACCTGAAGGACGTACTCGACGGCAAATACGTGGATATACTGCATTCATAAGGAGGAAACGATTTTGAACATCATTGTCACCGGCGGAGCCGGATTCATCGGGAGCAATTTTATTTTCCATATGCTAAAGAAATATCCGGACTACCGGATCATCTGCCTTGACTGCCTGACCTACGCAGGCAATCTCTCAACACTTGCGCCGGTCATGGATAAGCCAAATTTTCGATTTGTGAAGGAGAGCATCACCGACCGCGAGGCCGTCTACCGGCTTTTTGAGGAGGAGCATCCCGACATCGTCGTGAACTTCGCGGCGGAGAGCCACGTAGACCGCTCAATCGAAAATCCACAGGTCTTCCTCGACACGAACATCATCGGAACGAGCGTCCTCATGGACGCCTGCCGCAAATACGGCATTACGCGCTACCACCAGGTCTCGACCGACGAGGTCTACGGCGACCTGCCGCTCGACCGGCCCGATCTCTTCTTCACCGAGGAGACGCCGATCCACACGAGCAGCCCCTACAGCTCCTCGAAGGCCGGCGCCGACCTGCTCGTGCTCGCCTACTACCGCACCTACGGCCTGCCGGTCACGATCAGCCGCTGTTCAAACAACTACGGCCCCTATCATTTCCCGGAGAAGCTGATCCCGCTCATGATCGCGAACGCGCTGAACGACAAACCGCTGCCCGTCTACGGCAAGGGCGAAAACGTCCGCGACTGGCTCTACGTCGAAGATCACTGCAAGGCGATCGACCTCATTATCCATAAGGGGCGCGTCGGCGAGGTCTACAATATCGGCGGACACAACGAGATGCGCAATATTGACATTGTGAAAATCATCTGCAAAGAACTCGGCAAACCCGAGAGCCTGATCACCTATGTCACCGACCGCAAGGGCCACGACATGCGCTATGCGATCGACCCGACGAAGATCCATAATGAGCTCGGCTGGCTACCAGAGACGAAGTTTGCAGACGGTATCAAAAAAACAATTCGCTGGTATCTCGACAACCGCGAGTGGTGGGAGACCATCATTTCCGGTGAGTACCAGAACTATTATGAGAAAATGTATGGAAACAGGGGGAAAGCAGAATGAAGGTATTTGTCACCGGTGTGGGCGGACAGCTCGGCCACGACGTCATGAATGAACTGGCAAAGAGAGGGTACGAGGGTGTCGGTTCCGACATCGCGCCTGCGTACAGCGGCGTCGCAGACGGCACTGCCGTCACAGGCATGCCCTATGTACAGCTTGATATCACGGACAAGGGAGCTGTGGAGAAGACGCTGTCCGATGTACGGCCGGACGTCATCGTGCACTGTGCAGCCTGGACCGCCGTCGATCTGGCCGAGGACGACGACAAGGTCGAAAAAGTTCGCCTCGTCAACGTCTGCGGCACGGAAAATATCGCGCTCGCCGCAAAAAAGCTGGACTGCAAGATGGTCTACCTTTCGACCGACTATGTCTTCGACGGACAGGGAACGGATCCCTGGCAGCCGGACTGCAAGGATTACAAGCCGCTGAACGTCTACGGCCAGACCAAGCTGGACGGCGAGCTCGCCGTGGCGGGCAATCTGGAGAAATACTTCATCGTCCGCATCGCCTGGGTCTTCGGCGTCAATGGAAAGAATTTTATCAAAACGATGCTGAACATCGGAAAGACGCACGAGCGGCTCACCGTCGTGAACGACCAGATCGGCACGCCGACCTACACTTTTGATCTCGCACGGCTGCTGGTCGACATGATTGAGACAGAGAAGTATGGTTATTATCACGCGACAAATGAGGGCGGCTACATCAGCTGGTATGAGTTCGCCTGCGAGATCTTCCGGCAGGCCGCCGCGCTCGGGCATGCGGAGTATGACGCGGAGCATCTGACAGTGGCGCCGGTCACGACCGCGGAATACGGGGTGTCAAAAGCCGCACGGCCTTTCAACAGCAGGCTGGATAAGAGGAAGCTGGTGGAGAACGGGTTCACGCCGCTGCCGACGTGGCAGGACGCGCTGGAGAGGTATCTGAAGGTAGTGGAGTTTTAGTTTCCGGGTGGCGAAGGGATACTAAGTTCAGAGCCGCAGGCCGCAGACCGCCTGCTTCGCCGGCTATATGCCGCCTTCGGCGTCCTATGTCTGCGGCTCGATGGGCGTTCCGCCCATCACAGACCAAAAAAATAGCCCCTTGCAGATAAATCTGCAGGGGCCCTTTTTTCGTTCTGCTGCTGCTCTGAACTTTAGACTTCGAACATCATCTCCCCATAGGTCGGGACCGGCCAGTGCTCACGGTCCACGATGGTCTCGAGTTCATCGACCGGGGCGCGCAGCGCCTCCATCGCCGGAAGGATGATATCGTGATATTCCTTTGCGGTGCTGACCTGCTCGACTTTCTCCTTCAGATCATCGAGCGCTTTCTGCGTCTCGGCCAGCAGGGAACTCGCCCTCACGAGAATCTCCTGCTGCGCGGAAGTATCGGCCTGAGCATAGGCGCCCTTGACCGTGCTCATCGAAGAGGCCACGCTGTTGACAAAGGAGATCACAGCCGGGATATAGAGCTTGGAAGCCATATCGATCATCGTCCGTGCCTCGATATTGATCAGACCGGCGTATTCTTCCAGCTTGATCTCGCGGCGGGCGGTCAGCTCACGCTCGGTCATAACGCCAAGCTTTTCAAACATCTCTATCGTGCTCGGGCTCGTGTAGGCCGGGATCGCATCCACGATCGTCTTCATGTTCGGCAGACCTCTCTTCTCCGCCTCGGCAACCCACTCATCCGAATAGCCGTCACCGTTGAACACGATGTCTTTATTTTCCTTCATCACTTTATAAATGTAGTCGATCGTCGCCTTCTCGAAGTCCTCGGCTCCTTCCAACGCGTCGCAGGCCTTATTGAAAGCTTCCGCCATCATCGAATTCATGACCGTGTTCGCGTCGCCGATGGATACGGACGAAGCCACCATACGGAACTCGAAGCGGTTGCCCGTAAAGGCAAAGGGTGAGGTACGGTTCCGGTCGGTCGGATCCTTCGGCAGTACCGGCAGCGTGCTGACGCCAAGATCAAGCGTACCCACATGCGAGCAGGGCAGCTCATCGAAGGGGACGCCCGCCACGATCGCATCCACAATCTCGCCGAGCTGGTCGCCCATGTAGATCGAGATGATCGCGGGCGGAGCCTCGTTCGCGCCAAGACGATGATCGTTTCCGGTGTTGGAAGCCGCCGCGCGCAGGAGCAGCGAATGTTTCTTCACCGCCTCCATCAGGCAGGCGAGCACCAGTAGGAACTGCAGATTCTTGTTCGGCTCCTTGCCGGGCTTGAAGAGGTTCACGCCATTGTCAGTGCCGAGCGACCAGTTGTTGTGCTTGCCGGAGCCGTTGACGCCCGCGAAAGGCTTCTCATGCAGCAGGCAGGCAAGGCCATGCTCCGTCGCCGTGCTCTTCAGCACATCCATCACGAGGAAGTTGCTGTCAAGCGCCGCATCGGAGGGCGCGAAAATCGGAGCGATCTCGTGCTGTCCCGGAGCGACCTCATTGTGCTGGGTCTTTACCGTAATGCCGAGCTTCCAGAGCTGCTCATCGACGTCAGCCATAAACTCCGCAATATTTGTCTTCAGCGGTCCAAAATACTGGTCCTCCATCTCCTGCCCCTTCGGAGCCGGAGCGCCGAACAGCGTACGTCCTGCGTACACCAGATCCGGTCTGCGCAGGTAGTTCTCTCTGTTTATGATAAAGTACTCCTGCTCCGGTCCCACATAAGAGCGAACCTTCTTCGCCTCCATATTGCCGAACATTCTCACAAAGCGGACACCCGCCTTGCTCACCGCGTCGCAGGACTTCAGAAGCGGCGTCTTCGTGTCAAGCGAATCACCGGTGTAGGAACAGAATGCGGTCGGAATGCACAGGATCCCGTCCTTCACATAGGCCGGCGATGCCACGTCCCATGCCGTGTAACCTCTCGCCGCGCAGGTAGCACGCAGGCCGCCTGACGGGAAGGAAGACGCATCCGGCTCGCCCATCATCAGATCCTTTCCGGAAAAGCTGTTCTCAATCTTGCCGCCCTCCGGGATATCCGCGAAGGAGTCGTGCTTCTCCGCGCCGATGCTGACGATATACGGCTGGAAGATGTGCGTATAGTGCGTCGCGCCCTTCTCAATCGCCCATTCCTTCATCGCCTTCGCCACAATGTCCGCGAGCTCGAGCGTGACCTCGCCGCCCTCGTCCATCAACTTCAGCATCTGCTTATAGGTTACCTCCGGCAGCCGCTCCTTCATGACTGCCTCGTTAAATACGTCCTGTCCAAATACTTCAGCAACGTTTACACTCATACTTCTCTCCATCCTTTCCCTTTTCTGCTGCGAAATAAAAAAAGATGCTCCACTCCGTATGTGGAACATCCTCGTTCGCAACCAGTGCATATCACTGTTTCCTGTAGCATACACGATACACTTTAAAATTGCAAGTATTTTTTTATTTTTCGTGATTTTTTTCAGTTTTGCATCGATATACTGTATGGCTTTCGTGATTTTAACTCAATGCAGAATCGCTCCGAGTACCCCGTAAGAGACCACCGACATGATCACCGCCGCGAGCGCGACACCGATGAGTGCCGCCGGGAAGGCCTTGCGGAACTTCATGCCGAGCAGCGCCGCAATCAGGCAGCCCGTCCATGCGCCGGTCCCCGGCAGCGGGATACCAACAAAGAGCGCCAGTCCCCAGAACTGATATTTCTCGATCTGGTCCTTCTTGCTCATCGCCCGGTTCTCCAGCTTCTCCACAAGGGGCCGGAACAGCTTCGTCCTCTTCAGCCGGTCAAAGATCGGTGTGATGAGCAGCAGAATAAAGGGAATCGGCAGGATATTTCCGATCACACAGATAATAAGTGCACGCACATATTCCACGTTCAGCACGGAGGCCGCCAGCAGTCCGCCACGAAGCTCCAGAATCGGAAGCAGCGAAATAACAAATATGATCAGCTCCTTCGATGCCTTTCCGCTCAACAGGTTAATCACCCAGGTCATCAGTGTTTCCATCTGTTATTTTAATCCTTTCGTATAATCTCTCAGAAAGCGGTATAGCACCTCCATCTGATCGTCCGTTCCGATCGTCACACGCAGATAATCGTCAATCCGCGGCTGCGCAAAATAGCGCACATAAATATCCGCCGCGCGCAGAGCCTCAAAGAGCTCCTTTGCGTCAAGCTCCGGATGCGTGATGAAGAGGAAATTTGCTCTGGAGTCCGGAAAGCAGAAGCCCATCTCCCCCAGCACCTTCTTCGCAGTCTCGCGCGTCTTTATAATCTTCTGCGTCGTCTCCTGAAAATACGCTCCATCCTCCAGAGCCGCTACGCCGCAGGCGAGTGCAGCGCGGTTCATTGTGTAAGAATTAAACGAGTATTTCACATCATTCAGGTAACGAATCAGCGCAGGATTCCCAATTGCAAAACCAATGCGCATGCCCGCCATGGAACGGGACTTGGAGAAGGTCTGCACAACCAGCAGATTGTCATATTTCTCCACCAGAGGCAGCGCCGAATGCGCTCCAAAATCCACATAAGCCTCATCCACAATCACAACCACATCCGGATTTCGCCGGATGATCTCCTCCACGTCCTCCGCCGCCAGCTCCACTCCGGTCGGCGCGTTGGGATTTGGAAAAACAATACCGCCGCTTTCGCGGAAGTAGTCCTCTTTGCGAATACCAAAATCCGCATCGAGCGGCACGCGCTCATACGGGATACGAAACTCCTCCGCCCAGACCGGATAGAAGGAGTAGGTAATATCCGGAAACAGAATGGGCCTGTCCGAATTAAAGAACGTCATAAAGGCCATCGCCAGCACATCGTCAGAACCGACGCCGACAAAGACCTGCTCCGGGGCCACGCCATACTCCCGTGCCAGAGCGGCTGTCAGCGCGGACGCTGTCGGGTCAGGATAACGCAGCAGTTCGTCCCTTTCAAGCGCCCGCAGCGCCTCCGTCACACCCGGCGCGGGCGGATAGGGATTTTCATTTGTATTCAGCTTGACCATACCGGGCCTGTTCGGCTGCTCGCCCGGCGTATAAGGTGTCACACGCCGGATATTCTCTTCCCATTTACTCATCTATATGTCCTTTCTCAGATGCGCATAGCCCTTCTCAACCAGAAAAGCAGGATGATAGGATTCCTTCGCCTTTCTGAGGCCCTCATCGCCGGTATCGTCTTCTCTGTTCACATAGCGGTAACCGGAAACTTCATGCTCCAGAAACTGCTGATTGATCATCGGATAAGCGCCGCGGACGTCCGCATAGGCTTTCTCGATATGCACGACGAAGGCGTCGCTTTTGCCGAGCGGTTCGCCGAGCGTAAAGGCCACGATACGGCCCTCAGCCCGCAGGAGCCCTCCCTTCAGGCCCAGCTCTTTGTAGAGACGCAGCGAATTCATCGTCACACACATTTCCTGATTCTTCTCCGGATCCGCCTCGCAGCCGTTCTCCACGCGCCAGTGCAGCGCCATCTGGAAACATTCCTCCACATTATCGTCCGTAATCGGCTCATACGTCCAGTCCGGATACTGCGCTTTGAACTGGTTGATGTGATTTTTCTTCCCGTGATATTTTTTCCCGGAGAGCTGAATCAGTTTCTCCGTCTCATAAACGTAGTCTGCGTAATCCCGCAGCCATTCCACCTCGAACTGTCCCGGGAAATACTGTTCCAGCGCCTCCGCGTCTTCCCGGCCAAGGGAATGCATCCGAAACGGACAACCGGCAGACCGTGCCTCCGCCATCAGACGTTCCAACACCGCCCGATGATCTCCCTCGCCAATCGGGAACGTGTAAGAATAAGCATCCTCATAACCGCTCCGGAACACGAGCAAACCGTCGATCACTGCCCACATCGCATTGAAAAAACGTGACCACAGATAAAAATTTGCAAAGGTCCACTCACAGCTGTAGCGCCCCAGCCTGTCGAAATAGCCCTCAATCAGCTCACGGTCCTCCAGCTGAGGCTTTTTAAATGAAATCTCTTCCATCAGTCAAACAGCCTCTCCTTGTAGACTCCCTTATCGATCAGCTCACGGAAAGAGCGGACAACCAGCGGCTTGTCCTCCTTGTAGGTGACGCCGAACCACTTGTCGTTCGACGGGAGAACCGCCACATCCGCCTTCTTTTCCTGAATCAGCTGATCCACTACTGTGGGGATCAGGTATTCGCCCTTCATCGGATCGGAGAGATTTGCGAGATACTCCGCGAATCCATTCGCCAGCACTTCAAAAAGCTCCGGGGTAAAACCCCACATATTCATCGACACCAGACGATCGCCGGCAAGCGGTGTCTGCGTGCCGTCCGCGTTCTGCACCGCCGCGCCGTCCGCCGTCTTCACGATATTTTTCGTCTCGTCAACGCCGATAAGCCGCCCGGCCTCGTCCTGACTGCAGATGCCCCTGGTTACGCCGCCGTTTTCGCTCAAGGTGTTTCCGAGCCGGAAGCCCGCCATACAGAAGTCCAGTCTGCCTGTAGCCGGCCGCTCCTGCGCCAGATAGTCGTGTACCTTCACGAAGGCCTCTTTTCCATAGTAATCATCTGCATTGATGACCGCAAAGGGCTCTTTCACAATATCCCTGCAGCAGAGAATCGCCTGACCGGTGCCCCAGGGCTTCGTCCGGCCTTCCGGATTCGTAAAGCCCGCAGGAAGATCATCAACCTCCTGAAACACATAGGCGGTCTCGACATATTTCTGTATCCGCGCGCCGATGATCTCCTGAAAATCCTTTTCAATATCCTTACGGATGATGAAAACTACCCTGTTAAATCCTGCCTCCAGCGCGTCGTGAATCGAATAATCCATAATAATCTCGCCGGACGGTCCCACCGGCTCCAACTGCTTGATACCACCCCCGAAGCGGCTCCCAATTCCCGCGGCCATCACGACCAAAGTTGTTTTTTTCATAGCGCCCTCCTCCGCATTTTTACATGACGTTCTTCATCGCGTCGATGACTTTTCCGACATATTTTTCACAGAGATCCTGCGTCGTGGCTTCCACCATCACACGCAGCAACGGCTCTGTCCCGCTCTCTCTGACCAGAATCCGGCCATCGCTGCCAAGCGCCTGCTCTACCTCCCTGATGGAAGCCTGCACGGCGGGATGGGTGAGCACCGCCTGCTTGTCAGTCACGCGCAGATTCCGGAGCAGCTGCGGATAAATCTGTACCTCCGAGGCAAGTGAATAGAGCGTCGTCTTCTTCTCCAGCAGTACCTCCATGATCTTCAGGGAGGTCAGAATCCCGTCCCCGGTCGTCGCATGCTTGCTGAAAATGATATGTCCGGACTGCTCGCCGCCGAGACGATAGCCATTCTCCATCATATTTTCGAACACGTACTTGTCGCCGACTTTCGTCTTCTGATATTTCAGGCCCACCCGGTCGCAGGCCTTGTAGAGTCCGATATTTGACATGACTGTCGTGACAATCATGTCGTCTTTCAGCTGTCCGCGCTCCTTCATGTAAGTTCCGCAGATATAGAGAATCAGATCGCCGTCCACCACATTGCCGCGCTCATCCACGGCAAGACAGCGGTCCGCATCGCCGTCATAGGCGAAGCCGACGTCCAGCCCTTTTTCTTTTACAAAAGCCTGCAGCGACTCAATATGTGTGGAGCCGCAGTCCTGATTGATATTCGTGCCATCCGGCTCATTGTGGATGACATAGGTCTTCGCACCGAGCGCGTCAAAAACGCTCTTCGCGATCGCCGAAGCACTGCCGTTCGAGCAGTCCAGACCGACGCGCATGGTCTTAAACGAGCGGGTCGGAAGCGAAATCAGATAGCCGATATAGCGATTGCGCCCTGCGGAGAAATCGACCGTCCGTCCGATATTTTCCCGCGTCGCCAGCGGGATGCCGCCGATGACACCGTCAATATAATCCTCGATCTGCCGCTCCACGGAAGCCTCAAGCTTGTAACCGTTGCCATTGATGATCTTAATTCCATTGTCATAAAATGGATTGTGGCTCGCGGAAATCATGATGCCGCAGTCAAAGCCCTCCGTGCGCACAACGTAAGATACGCTCGGCGTCGTCGTCACGTGCAGCAGATAAACGTCCGCACCGGAAGCGGTCAGCCCCGCCACAAGAGAATACTCAAACATGTAGCTCGATCTGCGGGTATCCTTGCCGATAACAACCTGCGCCTTGTGCTGCTGGCCGAAATACCATCCCAGAAAGCGTCCCACCTTGTAGGCATGCTCCACCGTCAGTGTCACGTTGGCCTCACCGCGGAAGCCGTCTGTTCCAAAATATTTTCCCATGAATCGATTCTCCTTATTCGAGATTAGCCAGTTTCTTCGCCTGATCGGCCGCAATACAGGCATCAATAATCTCCTGAATGTCGCCGTCCAGAATCTTGTCGAGCTTATACAGCGTCAGACCAATCCGATGATCCGTAACCCTTCCCTGCGGAAAATTATAAGTTCTGATCTTCTCCGAGCGGTCGCCGGTGCCGATCTGACTGCGCCGCGCTTCCGCCTCCGCGTCATGCGCCTTCTGACACTCGATGTCATAGAGCTTCGAGCGCAGCAGCGCGAAAGCCTTTGCCTTGTTCTGCAGCTGCGACTTCTCCGTCTGGCTGTAGACCACGATGCCGGTCGGATAGTGCGTCAGGCGCACCGCCGAGTCGGTCGTATTGACACACTGACCGCCATTGCCGGACGCGCGCATCACATCGATACGGATATCCTTCTCATCGATCTGCACGTCGACCTCCTCGGCCTCCGGGATTACGGCCACCGTGACCGTCGACGTATGGATACGCCCGCCGGACTCCGTCTCCGGCACGCGCTGTACGCGATGTACGCCGGACTCATATTTCATCATCGAATAAGCGCCCTTCCCCTTCAGCATGAAGGTCACACTCTTCATCCCGCCGATACCGATCTCATCAAAATCTACCAGATCCACATGCCAGCGCCTCGACTCCGCGTAATGGACATACATCCGGTAAATCTCCGCCGCGAACAGCGCGGCCTCATCACCGCCCGCACCGGCACGAATCTCCACAATCACGTCCTTGTCGTCGTTTTCATCCTTCGGAAGCAGCAGGATCTTCATCGTGTGTTCAAGCTCTTCCACACGTTTCCTGGCGTCGGACAACTCCTCTTTCAGCATCTGGCGCATCTCTTCGTCGTTCTCTTCCTCGAGCATCGAGAGACTGTCGGCTTCCGTCTCCTGACATTTCCTGTATTCCGTGTATGCCTCCACCAGAGGCTGCAGATCTGCCTGCTCCTTCATGAGCTTTCGAAAACGGTTCTGGTCGTTCACAACCGCCGGCTCCGCCAGCTCATTCGTAATCTCCTCATAACGCCGGACCAGATCTTCCAGTCTGTCAAACATCGAAACTCCTCCATCCAGTCTATGTCCTGACGGTCCCGTATATCACACGGTCAAGACCCGCCAGATCCTTCACAACGCGGACATCCGTAAAGTGTGCTTCCATAAGCACGCTCACCGCGTCCGCCTGATCATATCCAATTTCCATAAAGAGCATTCCTTCATCCCGCAGATAGCGGGGGCTCTGCTCCGTGATTTTCCTGTAAAACACAAGACCATCAGTTCCGCCGTCCAGGGCCTCCGGCGGTTCGTGATCCCGCACCTCCGGCTCCAGTGTTTCAATAATCCCCCTGGGAATATAGGGCGGATTTGAGAGAATCCGGTCAAAACTTCCTGTGACGTTCTCAAAAAGATCCCCCTGCAGCCACGCAGCCTTTACACCGAGTCTCTCCCCATTTTGCCGCGCAACACAAAGCGCGCGCTCTGACAGATCCGTTCCAACGCCTTCCAGTCCCTCCGCAAGCTTCAGAACACTCAGCAGAATGCAGCCGCTGCCGGTACAGAGATCGAGTACACGCATGCCGGGACGCATGAATTTCAGGCTTTCCTCCACGAGAGTCTCCGTGTCCTGCCGCGGAATCAATGTGTCCGGACTGACACCAAAAGAAAGCCCCATGAATTCCTGGCAGCCGGTCAGATGCTGCAGCGGCACACGGCGGCTTCTCTTCTCTGTCAGATTCTCATATCGTGCTGACTCCTCCGACGTGGCCTGCCGTCCCCTTTCAAGCAGATAATCCTTTCGGGAGATGGGGAGCGCATACTCGAAAAGCAGCCAGGCATCCGTTCTCCATTCACCCACGCCCGCGGCCTGGAGTCTGTCTTCACCGGACTTCAGAAGCTGAGCGAGCGTCATGCTTTCTCTTCCTCTTCTTCTTCGTCGTAAAGCGGATAACCCTGGAACTCCCGCCAGTCAAAAACCGCCTCCACCGCTGCGATCGCGACTTCGATCATGTCGTCGTCCGGCTCCTTCGTCGTCAGCATCTGCATGCCTTTTCCCGGAATGCTCAGGATTTTCACCAGCGGATTCTCACTGCGTCCGGCCAGACGGATAAACTCGTAAGATACACCCGCGATTACAGGAATCAGCAGCAACCGGTACGCGACCCGCAGAATCGGGGAATCTACCTGAATAAAAATAAAGAAGATAATGCTGATCACCATGACAATGAACATAAAACTGGTGCCGCAGCGCGGATGATAACGTGAACTCTTACGGACATTTTTTTCCGTCAGATCCATGCCATGCTCGATGCAGTTGATACACTTATGCTCCGCTCCATGATACATATAGGTCCTCTTGATATCCTTCATGCAGGAAATCAGCCACACGTAAAGCGTAAAGATCAGGAGACGCAGCACTCCCTCCAGAATAGCCAGAAGGGTATTCGATACAATATAATTACGGAAAAAATTTGTCGCAAAATAAGGCAGCAGCATAAAAATCGCAACTGCCATGACGATCGAAAAGGCCACCGTCACACCCATGACGACCTTCTCCGCCTTATCTCCGAAGAGCTTTGTCAGCAGCTTCTCAAACGCGCCCGGCTCCTGTGAGTCCTCCTCATCATAAAAGGTAGAGGACCAGCCAAGCGTCTCCATACCAATCAGCAGGGATTCCACAAAGCTCACAACGCCGCGAACCAGCGGCAGCTTCGCCACGCCGTTTCTCGATGCAAGGCTGTGAAACTCATTGATACGAATCTCAATCTCCCCGTCCGGCTTGCGCACGGCCACGGAATACTGATCCTTATTTCGCATCATAATACCCTCGAGTACCGCCTGCCCGCCTATTCCTGATGGTTTCAAATAATCACTTCCTTAAAAGCAAAAAAGGCTGAGATTTGCAACAACCTCAACCCTGTTTTCTGCCAGCTTACTGAATGCCGTACTTACGATTGAACTTATCAATCCGTCCGCGGGCGGCTGCCGTCTTCTGCTGCCCCGTGTAGAACGGATGGCACTTCGCACAGATCTCGACGTGAATGTCCTCCTTCGTGGAGCCTGTCGTAAAGGTGTTGCCGCAGTTGCAGGTCACCGTCGCCTGATAATACTTCGGATGAATTCCTTCCTTCATGTGATTTCCCCTCTTTCCTTTATTCGTGAACTTCCAGCCGCAGCTGATTCCCGGCCAATGCCGCTCCGATCCTTTCACGGCAAGATATCCCGGGCTGTCCCTGCAAGTCCCTGCAGGCATTGCTCTGATCGCTCAAGCCATATGATTATAGCACAGGCTTTTCGCGGATGCAAGGTCTTTTAGAAAAATCGCGTCCGTTTTACGTTCTGCACAAACTCCTCGTTCGTCCGCGTCCGCGTGAACAGATTCAGGATCGACTCCACCGCGTCGTCCGGCTTCATGCCGTTCAGCGCCTTGCGGATATTGTCCATGGCCTGCCGCTCCTCCGGATCAAGGAGCAGATCCTCCCGCCGGGTGCCGGACTTCGGAATGTCGATAGCCGGGAACACACGTTTCTCGGAGAGCTTCCGATCGAGCACAAGCTCCATATTGCCGGTGCTCTTGAATTCCTCGTAGACGACATCGTCCATCTTACTGCCTGTATCCACAAGCGCGGTGGCAAGAATCGTCAGAGAGCCGCCCTCCCGCATGTTCCGGGCCGCGCCGAAGAAACGCTTCGGCATGTGCAGCGCCGCCGGGTCGAGACCGCCGGAGAGCGTACGGCCGCTGGGCGGAACGGTGAGATTGTAGGCACGCGCCAGGCGTGTGATGCTGTCGAGCAGGATCGCAACGTCGTTTCCCGCTTCCACCAGACGCTTTGCACGCTCAATCACCATCTCCGACACGCGCTTATGCCGCTCAGCCAGTTCATCAAAAGTGGACCACACGACCTCTACATTTTTTCCCTCGATCGCCTCGCGAACATCCGTCACCTCCTCGGGACGTTCGTCGATCAGCAGGATGATCAGGTACATCTCCGGATTATTAATCGTGATGGACTTCGCAATATCCTTCAAAAGTGTCGTCTTGCCGGCCTTGGGCGGGGAGACGATCATACCTCTCTGCCCCTTTCCGATCGGCGCGATCTCGTCGACAATGCGGACCGCCATACTGCCGCCCTTTCGCTCCAGGCGGATGCGCTCGTCCGGGAAAATCGGCGTCAGGTCTTCAAAACGGGGACGCTTCGCATTGACTGCCGGCGCAAGCCCGTTGACACTCTTCAAGTACAGGAGCGCGCTGAACTTCTCCTTCTCTGTCTTAACCTTGGTATTGCCGGATACGATATCACCGGTTCGAAGACTGAAGCGGCGAATCTGTGCCGGGGAGACGTACACATCGTTCTCACCCGGAAGATAGTGATCACTGCGGATGAAACCGAAGCCGTCCGCCATCACCTCCAGCACGCCGCAGACGGTCTGCCCGCTGTCGAGCTGCTCCATGTCCGCTACGCTCTTTCCTGTCTCCGCAGCCTGCGCCTTCAGATTTTCCGCCTTCTCCAGGCGTTCATCCTCTGCCAGCATGGCCTCGATCACGCCTTCCTTGCGCATCGTCGAAGTTCCTTTCAGTCCTCTGCTCTTCGCCAGGTCGCGCAGTATCGCCAGAGAAAGCGACTCGTATTTTTCTCTCATATTGCCTGCCATAAAATCCTCCTGTAGGTTCCTTTTCTGTATCTTTCCGGGAAAGCGCTTCCCTGGATCCGGGAAAGCCGTCTTTGATATTATTAGAGCCTTTGATCCTGATATTTTCAGTATACTATCT
>JAJPXQ010000024.1 GCA_021205385.1 Lachnospiraceae bacterium
ATAATTAAGTTTCTAACAATTGAGAAAGGAGCATTTATGGAATTCCAGAATCTGTTAAACACAACGCATTCCATGCACCGCAAGCTGGCCATGAAGATGATTTCCAATACAGGTCTGACGCCCGGACAGCCCCGGATATTGAACTATCTGTACACCCATGACGGCTCGAGTCAGACGGAAATCGCGGCGGCCTGTTTTATCGAAACCGCCTCTCTGACTTCCGTGCTGAACGGGATGGAGGCGAAAGGGCTGGTAGAACGTCGCCGTCAGAATGGGAACAGGCGTACATACTATATCTATTTGACTGATAAGGGAAAGGAAATGTGCCGGATCATCGACGAAGCATTTAAGGAAATTAATGTAAAACTGTTCTCGGAGCTGCCGCCCGAGGAGGTGTCTGTCTTTATGGATGTATTTGAAAAGATTTATGAGAAACTGGCAGAAATGTTGGAGGAGTTATGATGGAAACGGAAGAAGTACGATCAGAAAACAGAATGGGCACGCAGCCCATTGGCAGACTATTATTTACCATGGCCTTTCCACTGATTATATCGATGCTTGTGCAGGCATTCTATAATATCGTGGACAGCCTGTATGTATCACGGCTGAATCAGGCGGCGTTTAACGCCGTCTCTTTATCCTACCCGATTCAGAATATCATGAGCGCGATCGCATCCGGCACCGGCATTGGCCTGGTGGCGCTGATTTCCCGCAGTCTGGGGGAAAAGAATTACAAAAAGGCAAATATGCTTGCAAACAATGGCGTCTTCCTCGCGCTATGCAGCTATCTGCTTATGGTCTTGTTTGCTTTTGTGGGACTGGACGCGTTTTTCTATGCTCAGACGGATATCCCGGAAATCATCGCGGGCGGCAAATCTTATCTGACCATCTGCTGTCTTTTCTCCTTTGGTCAGTTCGGACAGGTTGTCTTTGAACGCCTGCTGCAGAGCGTCGGGAAATCGCATTTCTCAATGTATATCCTGCTTACCGGCGCGATTCTCAATATCGTGCTTGACCCGCTTCTGATCTTTGGCTGGGGACCGTTCCCGGAGATGGGCGTCGCCGGAGCCGCGGCAGCGACCGTGACAGGGCAGATCTGCAGTATGATCGTCGGGATTTTCCTGAACTTACGCCACAATAAGGAAATCAGGCTGCAGTTCCGGCATTTCCGTCCCAGCGGCAGCATGATTCTCTCGATTTACAAGATTGGCGTGCCGTCCATGCTCACCATAGGAATCGGTTCTGTCATGACCTTTATGATGAACCGGCTTCTGATCGCGATCGAATCCACGGCAACCGCGGCGGCGGTATTCGGCGCTTACTTTAAGATTCAGAGCTTCTTTAATATGCCGGTCATTGGGCTCTCCCACGGCATGAACCCGATCATCGGTTATAATCTTGGCGCCGGAAATAAGGACCGTATGCTGAAGACTTATCGCCTGAGCCTTGGCTGCGCCTTTGCCTACATGTTTCTCGGGACCATGATTTTCATTCTTGTTCCCGGTGTGTTGTTGGGAATCTTCAGTGCCTCAGAACAGATGCTGGAAATTGGTATCCCGGCGTTTCGGATCATTGCCATCGCCTTTACCATTTCCGCATACAGTCTCGTCACTTCCCAGTTCTTTATGGCCTGCGGACGGAGCTTTCTCGCCCTGCTTATGAGTGTAGCCCGGCAGCTCGTTGTGCTGATTCCGCTGGCCTATCTGCTTGGCTACACTCTGGGCTATTCTTATGTATGGTTCGCGCTCCCCATCGGGGAGATTGGCTCCGTGGCTATGGCGATTTACGGCAGGATACGCATCCAGAAGGATATCATTGACAAAATGTAGTCAAGAAGATTGTCTGTCGCGACGGCTCAGAGAAAACATCTCTGAGCCGATTTCCATGATTACAGCTTTTTTGCCTTTTCGTGTGGCGCGTTGCCTGATATCAGTGCAGCTTACTTACTTTCCAGAATGTCTAACAGCTCTCTTGCAGTCACAATAAATGACCTTGTTGGAAAATGTTTCAAATTCCCTGTTACCAGATAAGCCTTATCTTTTCCTTTTTCCATAACGACTTCATAAAATGGAAGATCCTTCATATCCGGCAAAGTTTCGCCTGTCGGCGTGGCAACAACCAGTTCTCCGCATTGTTCAATTTCATAAATGAAGGAACTGACCATTTCCTCCGAAAATCCGAATTTCTTACGCATTAACACATCGGCATATTCACGTAAAATTTTTTCGCTGAACAAGGGAACCACTTCTCCAGAGAATATCTTTTCCACCACTTTAACGGTGGCGACATCATCGTGGCTTGACAGAAGTGCTGATACCAGCACATTTGTATCAATCACTGCATAGCAAGTCACTTTGTTGCCTCCTCATATCTGGATTTGTGAATCTCATCATTGATTTCATCAAGAGTCAGGTCCTGTACTCCATTTTCTTTTGCCTGCGCCCGAAGTGCTGTAAATGTCCGCATGCCACTTTGTTTTGTGAAATCATCAGATGCTTGAATTTCAAATGGAATTCTCTTTTCCCGAACAACTGCACGAGCAAACACATTGAACGCCGTAGTCGCGTTCATTCCAAAATCAGTGCAAAGGGCATCAAATTGCCGTTTTAGGTTTTCATCCATTCTTACGCTAAAAGTTGCTAATGCCATAACAACACCTCCTTATGACTTCATTATATTCGTTCCGTCTCGTTTGTCAAGGTTTTTAACCTACGAGGTGCGTTTGGGTGCGAATATTAAAAAATTTGTTAATCGGATGATTTTGAGCTGAATTAAAAGATGTATCCAAAAGATTGTCTGTTACTATGGCTCAGAGAAAATATCTCTGAGCCGCTTTTTTCATAGTACACTGTTCCACTTTTCCATGTCGATATCCATGAATTTTGCTCTTTCAAAGCGATGTTTCTGATCAAAGGGAACGGTGCAGTCGAAGATTGCCTTACAGGCCACTCCCACTGCGGGAATGCCCGGCGCATATGCAGGATTATTCGATGGGTCGAGCGGATGACACTGTACGCCCGGGATCCGGATGATATCCCGGTCCGCCTGAAACCGCGTTGTCATCGCCCACATCACATCCTTGATGTCAAAGGGATCTACATCCTCATCCACCAGAAATACGTGTTTCAACTCTGCAAAAGCTGAGAACGCCAGCAGTCCTGCCTGCCGCTGCCGCCCCTCGTCTGAGGGAACCGATTTTTTAAACTGCATAACCGCGATGTACTTGCCGCCGCCGGAGGATGCACAGTAGACATTCAGAAGCTTTCCGGGCATCGCTTTCTCTACCATCGCCAGAATACTTGCCTCGGTCGGAATGCCCGCCATGGAGACATGCTCCTCCGAGGGTCCGATGCAGGTTTGCATGATCGGGTTCTTTCGCGTTGTGACCGCTTTTACCTTGATAACCGGCAGCGCCGGATTGGCAGGCCCGCAGTATCCCGGAAACTCAGGCATCGCCTTGCCGGTATCGGAATGAATATCCTCTCTGATACGCTTTCCCGGAAGCACTTCTCCCTCAATGACATACTCCGCGTTCGCAATCGCCCGCTCGTTGATCGTCAGGCATTTCACAAGTTCCACCGGTCTCTTCCGTATCGCGCCTGCTGCCTGCAGCTCGTCATAGCCGAGAGGTGTGGTGGGCGGTTCAAAGCAGGATGCGATCTCGATCGCCGGGTCTACTCCGATTGAAATAGAAATAGGAAGCGGCTCCTTCCTCGCCTCCGCTAGCTCAAAGAAATGACCGATATGACGCGCGCCCGGCTGGAAGAAAATCGAAATTTCATCCTTTCCCTGCAGACACATGCGGTGTATTGTCACATCCGATGTCCCGGTTTCCGGACTTGTCGCATAGCACATGCCCAGCGTAATGTAGGGGCCGGCGTCCTCTTCCGTATTGGTCGGCGCGGGAACGAGCTTACGCACATCAAAATCAGGATCCGTCGCAAGATGAACGATTTCCTGACACTTTGCCTGCTCCTGTGGGATTTCTATCGGCGCGACAGGATGCGTCACGCTGTCCTTCAGTAAGAATCCAAGTTTTTTTGGATCGCAGCCCAGCAGCGCACCGACCCTCCTGCGGCTCGCCAGGAGGCCGATCAGGACTTTCGCGTCCGGATGTCCCTTTACATTATGAAAAATCATCGCAGGGCCTTCCTGTGTTGGCCTCATAACCGTGCCGCCTGCGCCAACATGACGATATACTCCTGAGATTTCAGCCATTGGATCGGCCTCCACATCTGTTTCAAGCAGTTGCCCCGGCATCGTGCGAAGCAGTTCCAGTGCTGATCTTAAGTCTGTTATTTCTTTCAATAGTTTGTTCCTCCATCCAACAGTTTTCACGTATAGGAAAACTGCCGCGGAGTGCTCCGCGGCAATTTTTCCCATTTCAGAGAATAAAGCAATGAAATATGGCATCCATGTAGGTCTATTACTCAAATTTTGCGATAATATCCATAACCTCGTTATATACATCTTCTCCACAATCGGACTTGAAGGTCTCAAGCTGGTTCTCCGCGATGAGTTCCTGGAGCGGGGCAAGCTCGTCTTCCGTCATGGAATATACCTCTTCGATGTTGTCATACTCGGTAGCCAGCTTCGTGAGCACTTCCTCTTTATAGTTTTCCATATAATCCTTGGAGAACTGATAGCCGTCTGCGCAAACCTCATCAACCAGGTTTCTCACATCCTCCGGCCAGCTCTGGTAAGTCGTCTCGGATACGATGATGCCCTCAGAATCGTTGTAACCGAAGCACATATCCGTAACGCTGGTGACAAGCTCCTGGAAACCGTTGGCAACTGCGGAACCAACACCGACCCAGACAGCATCGACCAGGCCACTCTGCATGGCGGTATAGGTGTCAGCCGTCTCCATCGTCACCGGTACTCCGCCCATTGCTTCTACAGCAGACGCCAGGGTCGTATTCGGAACACGTACACGCACACCGTCAAGATCTTCTAATTCGTGGATCGGATCGCCGATATACATAAAGCAGTTCGTACCGCCGATATCAATCCAGTTCAGAATACGAAGGCCAAGCTTCTCGATGGATTTTTCCTCCAAATAGTCATAAATGCCGCCCTCAGATTCCATCGTCTCCCAGTAGGTCTCCTCATCCGAATATACGCCCATCAGAGCCACAGCGCCAATCTCAGGGATTGAGCCGGACATAAATCCGATACCACAGAAGCCGAGATCTGCAATGCCATCTGCGATACCGTCTTGCATATCGCTGTCTTTCAGGAGGGAACCGGAAGCATACACTTCACAGGTGATCATACCGCCGCTTCTCTCTTCCAGCTGCTCTGCTACATACACGGTTGTCTCATAAATAACGGCGCCGGGAGATTTTGCGGTAGCAAGCTTCAGCGTGATCGGTTCTGCAATCTCTACAATCTCCGTCTCCTCTGACGCATCCGCTGATTCCTCAGCTTCTTCGGTTTCCGCAGCACTCTCTTCCGCCTCCGTGCTTTCGGTACTGCTGCTTGAAGAACTTCCGCAGCCCGCGATCAGAGTGGCCGCCATGGTACAGACCATCAGTAAAGCAAGTACTCTCTTTTTCATTTTCTTTCTCCTTTTCTTTTTTGTTTTATCGTTCTAACCGGTATCAGGCCATATGGTTCGGCAGCCAAAGGACAATAGCCGGGAAGAGGATCACGAGAATCATCATCAGAATTGCTGTTATGACAAAGGGCATCGCGCCTTTAAATACATCTGTCGCTTCCAGATCTCCAAGTTTCTGTACGATAAACAGGTTGACGCCAACCGGCGGCGTGACTTTTCCAATCGTATCATAAATAACCATCATCGCGCCAAACCAGTACAGGTTATATCCATACTGCTCCAGCGACGTGGCCACCAGCGGCACCACCAGTGTCATGATGGAAGCACCATCGATGAACATGCCGAGGAACAGGCAGAACACCGTAACCAGGATGACAAAGGTCAGTCCGTTCATATTCCCCGTAGATTCCAGTACCTTGTTCGGCAGGCGCATCAGCGTGACAGCTTTCTGCAGGATCGCTGCTGCAATCAGGATGAACTCGATAAATGCCACAGTATGTACGCTGTTTCCGATCAGTGTCCAGATCCGTTTCAGCGGAATTGCTCTGGAAAGAATTGTATAAAGCACCGCATATACGGCTGCAACGGCTGCGGCTTCTGTGATAGTAAAAATACCGCCATAGATACCGCCAAGAATGATGACCGGCAGAAGCAGTGCAAAGAAACTCTTCTTCGTTGTGGAAGCCTTCTCCCTCAAACTGGCCTTTTCCATGACCTGCGTTTGACCCTTCCGGCACATGAAAATCAATGTGATCGAGAGCATCACCGTCAGCAGAATACCAGGCCCGATTCCCGCCATAAACAGCTTTCCGATGGAGCTGTCTGTCAGCGTACCATAGACAATCAGCGGATTGGATGGCGGAATCATGATACCGATACCCGCTGCCACCGCAATCAGACCTGCTGCCGTTCCCTTGTCATATCCATTCTTGACAAGCGCCGGATAACCGACCGCACCGATCGTCATACAGCAGGCGGAAGAGGAACCGGAGAGTGCTCCGAATATCGCACAGGCAATTACAACGCCGATTCCCAGGCCGCCTCTGATATGCCTCACCCAGACATTGGCAAAATTGAAAATCGCGTCTCCCAGGCCGCCCTCCGCCATAACCGCTCCGGCAAAGATGAACATCGGCAGCGCCAGAAGCGAGTATTTATTCACATAACTGAATGTCATAGACGGAACATTCGCCAAGAGGTTTGCGGTCGTAGTACTGAACAGCAGTCCCAGCACGACCATACCGGTCGTCATGATGGATATTGCAATCGACGCCCCCGAACACAGGAGTGTCAGCAGCAGAACCACGACGCCTGCCGTTGGAGAGACCGTTTTCATCAGGACCACAGATAAAACCCAGAGCGCGACATATACCGGAATCACGATCCCCGGATTGTTCAGACCTTTGCCGAAATCAACCCCATCAGGATTCTGAATCACATAGCGCATCTCCACCAGGAAATTTTTGAGCGCCATCAGACCAAATACGATCACACCCAGAGCGGCGATCGCTTTTGCCGGCCAGAAGGGAGCTCTGATAAAGTTAGAGGTCAGTTCTCCTGAAGAATAGGAGGAACCAACAAAAAATGTAAAATAATACCCCCAGATACAGGTGACGATGAATGTCAGCAAAAGACCAAGACCCATCATCAGACTCTTCATGCGCTTATTCATTCTGGATGTCAGAACATCCGCTGCGATATGATGCTTTCCTCTGAGTCCATCAGCAATGGAAAGGAAGACAAAGCACACCAGCATATATGTGACAATGTCTGTGATATAAAGCGATGAATGCCCCACCCATCTCAGTATGATATCCGCAATGACGAGAATTGCGGTCACGATCAGAAGCAGTGACGATGCCCTCGACATGGTTATGGATATCGTGTCAATCACCTTACCAAACGCATCCAGCGGACCGTTTGTTTTCTCTTTTACTTCACCCAAAACAAGTACCTCCTGTCTTTATTTCAGACGTTCCACAGTCTCGAGGACGTAGTCCGTATATTCCTCGGCACTCGCGTCCGTCGGGAAGCTCGTGACAACCAGCTTTTTCTCCGTGTATCCACAGATATCCAGCGCATCGGAGAGCTTCTTTCCCTCTTCCTTGTAGCCGATATGCGTAAACAGCATGCTGACTGCTCGCAGGAGACTGCTCGGATTCGCGTACTCTGCTCTGCCGTTGTCGACCAGCATCTGTGCGGTGCCGTGAATCGCTTCAAACAATGCGTACTTGGAACCAATGTTTGCGCTGCCGGCCGTGCCAACCCCTCCGCAGACCTCTGCCGCTACATCGGAGATGATGTCTCCATACAGGTTCGGCAGTACCAGCACTTCCATATTGGCGTTAAATTCCGCATCGGTCATCTTCGAAGCTGTGATGTCGATCAGTTTTTCGTTGAAGTCGATCTCCGGATACTCCTTCGCTACCTCGCGGCAGGTGTTCAGGAAATTGCCGTCGGTCAGCTTGATCACGTTGCACTTTGTAACGGCCGATACATGCTTCCGGCCATTCTTGCGGGCATATTCGAAGGCCATACGTGCCAGATGGGTGCTCTGCTGTTTCGTCTCCACCACAAAGTCAACCGCGAGATCATCATCCACTTGTATGCCCTTGCTGCCCCAGATATAAGCGCCCTCGATATTCTCACGGAACATCACCCAGTCGTAGCCGAGAATCGGATTCTTGACCGGTCTCAAATTCACGGTCAGGTCAAGAGCGCGGCGGATCGCTGCCACAGAGCTGCCAAGCCCCTTGATCGAGGTATTGTCCAGCGGCCCCTTCAGGATGATGTCGCAGGCCAGCAGCGCTTCCAGGGACTCGTCCGGGATGCTCTTCATGGCCACTCTTCTCTCATCGACGCTTAAGCCCGGGATGAAACGGATCTCGATCCGTCCATCCGCAATCGGCTTTGCAAGCATGGAGTTGACGACACGCAGCGCCTGCTTCATGACATACGGCCCGATCCCGTCGCCTCGAATCACGCCGATGATAATTTTGTCCATATTCTCGTATTCCGGCGCCGCGGGAGCAGCCTTCATCTTCTCAATGCGCTCCGTCTGTGATGCGAGCAGTTCTCCAAATGTTTCTTTGGCCCGCTCAATGTCAGCCTGTAACATAGTTCTTACCCTCCTTTATTATTTCAAGCGTTTTTTCCTGCGATTTCATTCTTTACCTGGGCGATCAGTCCGCCGCTGTTCAGAATTCCAAGTACAAATTCCGGGAATTTGGGAAATGAGAAATCGCCGTTCTTCGTGTGGATGATTCCGGCCAGAACATCTACTTCGACCGAATCTCCATTTTCCATCTGATCAACCGCTTCCGGGCACACGATTGGCAGCAGTCCCTCGTTGATGGAATTTCTGTAATAAATGCGGGAGATACTCTTCGCAATCACCGCTTTTATTCCTTTTTTACGGATACATTTGACCGCCTGTTCCCGGGCGGAGCCGCAGCCCCAGTTCCATCCCGCGACGATCACGTCACCTGCCACGTCCCGGGAGCCGAACTCCGGATCCAGCGTCTCCAGCGCATGTTCCGCCATCTGCTCCTCGGTCAGCATCATATAGGTATATTTCCCCGGGAAAATCAGATCCGTGCTGACTTCATCCCCATATTTGATCACCTTTGATTGAAATGTCATCAGGCCTCTCCTTTCCCGGCGCTTCCATTCACAAAATCCCTGGGATCAGTCACAACGCCATTCACCGCGCTGGCTGCCACAGTAGCCGGACTGGCCAGAATGATCTCGGAGGTCTTGCTGCCCATCCGGCCTGTGAAATTCCGGTTTGCTGTGGAAATACAGACTTCTCCGTCTCCGATGATACCGCCGCATACGCCTACGCAGGGACCGCAGCCCGGATGATTGACCACGCAGCCAGACTCGATGAAAGTCTCAATCAGCCCTTCCTTCAGTGCCTTCTGATAAATCTCCACTGACGCCGGCTGCACAATCGTCCGCACCACTACGTTCCTGCCGCGCAGGATTTCCGCCGCAGCGCGTAAGTCTTCCAGTCGGCCATTCGTGCAGGTGCCGATGAATGCCTGGTCGATCTTTCGACCGGCGCTCTTCGTGATCGGCGCGTAATTGTCTACTCTTCCCGGCAGAGCGGTCGCCGGTATCAGATCTCCAAGGTCATAGACGAGCTCCTTTACATACGAAGCACCCTCGTCAGCCCAGACGGCCTCCCAGTCCTTTTTCTTCGCCCGATCCTTCAGATGGGCAAAGACCTTCTCGTCCGGTTTGCAGGCCGCATTTTTGGCTCCCATCTCGATTGCCATGTTGCAGAGCGTCATCCGTTCGCCGATGCTCATTCTGGAGATTCCCTCGCCGTGGAATTCCATAGACAGATAGTCCGCTCCTGAGCTGCTGATGTCGCCAGCGATTTTCAGAATCAAATCCTTTGCCGCAACGCCCGGCTTAAATTCGCCGTTTACCGTGATCTTCATGGACTGCGGTACGCGAAGCCACAGCTTTCCGGTCGCCCAGACAGCCGCCATCTCGCTGCGTCCAATACCTGTCGCGAAAGCGCCGACCGCTCCGTGCGTACAGGTGTGGCTATCGGAGCCTACGATCAGAAGTCCGGGAGCCGAGTAGCCCTCCTGACAGAGAATCTGATGACAAATCCCACCGTGACAGTTCATGTCATAAAAATGTTTGATTCCCTGCTCCTTCACGAACTGCCTGGTCTTGATATGGCTGTTCGCATAACTCCCTGTGGGAGGCGGTACCGTATGGTCAAAGACAATCACAATGCGATCCGGATCATACACTTTTTCCTGCCCAATGCTGTGAAAAGTATCCGCCACTGAAGAGGCATTCTCATGGCTCAGGCAAAAGTCCGGATATACGGTGACGATATCGCCTTCCTGCACCTCATAACCCGCAGCGCGGCCCAGAGCCTTCTCCGCGAATGTTTTAGCCATTCCGCTTCTTCACCTCCCTGATAAATTCTTCAAAACCGCCATATCGTTTCATCACTTCCACCATGCCGCCGCATTCCAGAATGTTACGCATAAGCTCCGGAAGCGGATGTATATGGAGCGTCAGGTTCCGGTTGATGTCTTTCAGAATATTTCCACCCAGCTCGCACTCAAGCAGATCGCCGTCTTCAATCAGTTCTGTGTTACATTCGATCAGCGGAAGGCCAATGTTGATGGCACTCCGGTAGAAGATACGGGAGAAGCTTTTTGCCACGACACATTTTACTCCCGAATTTTTCAGGGCGATCGGCGCCTGCTCCCTGGAGGAACCGCAGCCAAAATACTTACCGGCTACGATGATCGCTCCGTCCGCGCATTTCTGGTGAAAATCAGGATCGAGATCCTCCATGCAGTGTTCAACCAGATCATTGGTATTCAATGTTTTCGTATATTTTCCGGCGATGATCAGGTCGGTATTGATATCGTCCCCGTAAACAATCGCTTTCGCTGAAATCTGCATCTAATCCTCTCTCCTTCCTCAGTCACCGGCTCCGCCGAATTCCGGCAGTTTCTTCGGATCGCTGATTTTTCCTTTCAGGGCAGAGGCGGCCACCGTCTCCGGTGAAGCGAGATAGATCATGGCCTTGTTATTTCCCATTCTGCCCTTAAAGTTCCGGTTGGTACTGGAGATCACGACCTCTCCGTCCGCGGGTACGCCGCCCAGCGTTCCTACACAGACCCCACAGCCCGGTGTACAGATAATGCCACCGGCAGCGATCAGTGTCGACAGAATGCCGTTCTCCGCCATCTGCTTCAGGATCGTTTCCGAAGCCGGAAGGATCAGCAGTCGCACGCCTTCCGCAACATGCTTCCCTCCCAGTATCCTGGCAGCAGTCTCAAAATCCTCCAGCCGTCCGTTTGTACAGCTCCCGAGGACAGCCTGCTGGATCTCAATTCCTTCCACCTCCGTGACCGGACATACATTGTCGACTGTATGGGGCTTCGCAACAGCCGGTTCCATTGTGGAAAGGTCGATTTCTACCGTCTTCAGATACGACGCGTCCGCGTCAGCTGCGATGCCCAGACCGGAGTGGCAGGTAAAACCGCACTTGGCTCCCATCTCCACCACCATGTTTGTGATGGTAAGATGCTGCGCACGCGAAACCTTCTCCAGATATTCTCCATAAAATTCAATACTTAAATAATTTCCGCCGTCCGCGCCCAGGGTTCCGATCACGTTCAGGATAATATCCTTCGCGCTGCAGTAAGGCGGAAGCTCTCCATTCAGATTGACCCGGATGGTCTCCGGCACGCGAAACCATAGTTTGCCGCCCTTCAGCACGGTAGCAACATCCGTCGCGCCCAGTCCGGTGGAAAGCGCGCCCAGAGCGCCGTAGGTGCAGGTGTGGGAGTCTGTTCCGATCACGAGATCGCCGGCCTTTACCCTGCCGCTCTCAACCATGATCTGATGACAGACGCCGCGTCCCCCTTCATAAAAATTCACACCCTGCTCCCGCACAAATTCCCGCATGAAAGCATGAATATTTGCCAGCTTTTCATTGGAGGGCGGGCAGCAGTGATCAAAAATCACTGTTACCTTTTTCGGATCGAAGACCTTCTCTCCACCCATACTGCGGAAAACCCTTACAGAGATGGGGCCATTGGCGTCATGCATCATGACGGCGTCCACATCGCAGAGCGCTACATCACCCGCGTGTACATCCTGTCCGGAATGCTGACTTAATATTTTTTCCGCTATTGTCTTTCCAGCCATCATAGACTCCTTTCCGTCTGGGTTTTCTAAAGCAGATTGGAATTGACGACATGAGGCGGCGTCAGCTTCTCTCCGCGGCTGATTGCATGGATCTGCTCGCTGCAGCGCTGCGCCATCTGCTGTGCGTCGTCCGCCGTATTTCCCCCAAGATGCGGCGTCAGAACAACATTTTTGATGCCTGCAAGCGGTGAAGAAGCCATCACATCCTGATCAACGGCATCCAGACCGGCTCCGCAGAGCTTTCCGGATACCAGTGCTTCCTTCAGCGCATCCAGATCGACCAGCTCCGCTCTGGCGGAATTAATGAGCAACGCGCCATCCTTCATTTTTGCGATCGTATCGCGATTCACCATTTTGTTGGTACTGTCCAGAAGCGGCACATGAAGGGAAATAATATCGCATTTTCCCCACAGCTCATCGAGCGGACAGTAGGTGACATGCATCTCATTTTCGCGTTCCGGGCTCAGACGGTATGCATCATAATAGAGAATCTGTGCGCCAAAGGCCTGACACAGCGCGGCCACCTTGCGGCCGATATTTCCGATTCCGACGATACCCACGGTCTTGCCGTTGATCGTATGGGACTGCTTTGCATACTCTTCTCTCTCCCACTTACCGGCCTGAATGCCCTCGGTTAACGGAACGACATTTCGGTATACGGAGAGAATCAGCGCCATCGCCATCTCCGAGACCGGCGTTGAATTCACACCATAGCAGACAGCCACCGGGATCCCCTTTTTCGCCGCAGCTTCGATGTCCACGGTGTCATAGCCCGCTCCCCAGCGCTGAATCAGCTTGACCTTCGGCATCTGTTCCATGTCCTCTGCTGTCAGATTCAGTGTGCGCAAAATGATGTAGTCAGCATCCGTGAGCCTGTCGTACTGATCACGGCTCGTGATAAATTCCAGTTCAAAATCATCCGCCAGGCAGCGATTAAGAGCCCCTCTCATCGTCTCATTGAATGGTCCGATCACCAATACCTTTTCCATAACAGACACCTCTTATTTTTTCATCTCGGCCAGCATATCCAGCACCCACTGCGGAGCCAGCTGCGGCGTTTCCAGACCTTCCGCCTTACAACGGTTGTATTCGGCAATGGTCGCATCTCTGTTATCTTCATAAGCGGACTTCTTTTCCGCCTCTTCCAGCACCTCATATACGCGTTCCCGCGGCACGACTGTGACGCCGTCCGCGTCGCCTACCACCAGATCGCCCGGGTTGACTGCGATACCTGCGCAGACAATCGGAACATTCAGTTCACCCGGATCCTTCTTGATCGGACCGGCCTGCTTGATTCCGATGGAATAGACCGGAAATCCCATCGCGATGCAGCCAGTCGTGTCTCTTGTATAGCCGTCCATCACGATTCCCTCATAACCGATCGCCTTGGCCGCTCCCATGATCAGGTCGCCGAAGTACGCGCGTTCTGTATTTTTATTTCCATCGACTACCATCACATAACCGGGACCCCCTTGATAGGTAGCGACATGGATCGGGAAATTATCTCCGTTATCGGTCTTGACCGTCACAGCGGTTCCCACCATGGTGAGGGATGGATTCACCGGCATCATCGCGGCATCCATACTTCCGCAGCCTTTGATTCCCAGTGCTTTCATGCCGTCGCTGAGCAGTGCGGCATTCAGTTTTTTTGCTCTCTCAATAACATCTGCCGGAAGAAGCTCCGGGTTCGGATTGTAGCTCATCTTTGTCATTCCTCCTGTTGAAGATTTCATTTTTCTTTTTTTACTGTCTATATCGTAACTTTCAGGAACTGAAAATACAATTTTAACAAAAAGGATATTTTTCGTTTCTTCTGAAAATCCTTTTTAGTTATTTTCACAACAGGCATGGATGCAGGTAATCAGTGATTTTCCATTGTATTTTTCGATTTCGTCAATCATCCGCGCTATGGGCTCCAGATGGAAACCGCTCGCTTTCTCCAGCATTTTCAGTTTCAGCTCCACCAGTGCACGTGTCTTCTCTTCCCGCTCATCTTCGCTCAGCCCTGTGAAAATACCGGCCGGTTTCGCGCAGACTGCACGCTCTGTTGTCCCGTCCTTCCGCGTAATTTCCAGGATGCAGGAACCGGACTGATGCTGCAGCTCATTCGCTTCCTCCGCCGTCTGCTCTACGACCTCCATCAGGGAAATCAGCCTGTGCACCTGTTCATCCTGAAGATAACGTTCCCCATACTGCTGAGGCGTCAGTACGCCATGAACCAGCGCCGTGCAGACACAGTAGCGAATGTTGTGATCCGCGTCGGACGCAGAGGACGGATAAAGGGACTGACCCGGACGAAGCGTCCACTGGATATCGTCCGCGCCCATTTTCAGGCGGATGGCGCTGATCTCTTCCGCTTTTCCAGCAAGACGTGGCGCGATCTTTACCGCCAGCTCCAGCGCGGACTGCGCGCAGTTATAACAGGCGAAGGTTTTGGTCTCGACCGTGTGATAACATTCCGTGCCGGCGCTGCCCTTCCACGCTCCATCAAAAGGCGCATAGACAGTGTTCCACCCAAATTTGCCGTCAAAAATACTGTATGAAGCATCGATGGCCGTGCTGAAACGATAACACTCGATGCCACGGGCTATCGCATAGGCCGTCGCGCCTGATTTCAGATTTGTAACCTGACCGGTGCGGACCTGTTCCAGAATAGCTCCGCTCGCCGCGCTGAAATTCAGCGCGTTCTGAATTCTTTCCGTTGAGGCACCGTTGCAGACAGCTGTCAGTACCGGCACGATCAGGGACAGGGTTGTCGTATAATCCAGGTCCCGGCGCTTTGCCAGCATATGATTCTGTATATTTGCCCACATCTGATAGGAAAGATGGGTGAGTTCCAGAATCCTTTCCCCGGAGAGGTTATTATCTTCGCAAAGCGCCAGAACGGCGGCCACGGCATCCCCCGGCCGACCGCCCACGCCGCCACCCTCACGGCGGTAAGTATCGCCCCAGTCCGCATTGCGTAGATAGAAACCGTTCAGAAAGCCGGCCATCTCAAGGCTTGTCTTCATTCCGGCTGGCCAGACCGGCCGCACATCTCCGCCGGCGCGCGCCGCTTCTTTCAGTGCAGCGCTTTTCGCCTCATCCACCGCAAAGGCGCCCCCGATCAAGGATACGACCGCGTCCAGAAGGCGGCTCTTCACCTCCGCGACCGTGTTCTTCGGCATTTGGTCATAGGGAACCAGGATGCCGTTTTTCTCAAAATCTGCTACTAACATGTCTGTTCCTCCTCCTTTTTACTGCCAAGCTGATGTAGTTCGAATCCGAAATACGGAAGCAGCAGTAGCGCTGCCGAGACCCATCCCACCGGATAGCAGTAAAACAGTTTTGTGGTAGTCGGTGTAAATATCCCCATACTGACAGCCAGGTAGATCTGGCGCAGCCCGATCATGCCCAGCATGGACAGTATCGTAGTCCATTTTGTCTTTTTATAGCCTCGCAACGCACCTGAGAGGATTTCTCTCAGGAACGACATAAAATAAAATGGTGCGAGTACACGCAACATGGCCACTCCGGTGGCCACGACTTCCATATCCCTGCTGAACAGGTTCGCAAGCGGAGCCGCGAAGAAATACAGTGGCAGGCTCAGGCAGATGGCGAATGCTTCTGCAAGCGCCATGCCAATCCAGATGCCGCGCATGCCTCTTTTTCGCCTGCCAGCTCCCTCGTTCTGACCCACAAAGGTGGAAATGGTCATGCCCAGGGCTTTACCCGGCATCAGAATGAATTTATCCAGACGCTGTGCAATCCCGATTCCCGCCACTGTTACGGCAGAGAACATATTTATGTAGCGCCAGACAAAAAGGTTAGAAATGCTGATCAGGGAATTCTGCAGACCCGTCGGCAATCCGACGTTCATGAGCTCTGCAATGATCGTTTTTTCTTTCTTCATCTCCCGGAAATCCAGACGGAATTCCTCATACTTTCGCTTCAACACCTGATATGTGCGAAATGCGGAGATCCCCTCTGCAATCACAGTGGCAATTCCCACGCCCACAAGGCCCCAGTGAAGCACAACCACAAAAAGGAGATCCAGCATGATATTGATGCAGCAGGACAAGGCAAGGATTCGAAACGGTTCGCCGGAATCGCCGACCGCCCTCAGGATTCCCGCCGCGATGTTGTAGATGATTGTAAAGGTAAGCCCTATGAGATAAATTCTCATATATAACAAAGCCTGCCCGAAAATTTCTTCCCGGACAGCGGAGATCCGGAGAAGCAGGGGCGCCAACACGATGCTGAGCGCCGCCATACAGACTCCGAACAATACTGAGAATGAAAAACTTACCCTTATTGTTTTCTCAAGGCGTTTCCGGTCGCCGCGGCCAAAGGCATTTGCGACGATAACCGAGGAGCCAAGAGACATACCGTTGAAGAAACCGACCAGAAGATTCGTAGGACTGTCGCAGACTGTGATCGCCGCCAGCTCCAATGCATCGGCGAAGTTTCCGATCACCAGTGAATCTACGGTGTGGTAAAGATTCTGGAACAGTTCTCCTAAGACGATCGGAACGGAAAACAGGACCAACTGCCGGACAATACTGCCCTCGGTAAAATTAATATCCTGATTTTTCTTCAAGGAAACCACCCCGCTCCGACCGTCCAGAGAAATGTTAATTTCTCAAAACATATCGTATTTCTTACTTATACATCTTGTCAAGCATCTCGTCGAATTCCTGCTCGGTAATATACCAGGTCGGGAATTTGAAGACCTGCTCTTCGTTGAGTCTTGCTTCCACTGCGGAGCGAACCTTCGGGAAGTCTTCCGCCGTGTAAGGAATCTTATGCTGTTTGAACTTGAACTCGAGCACCTCGTCGTCCAGGCTCGCTTCCGGTCCGAAGCAGACACAATCCTTGGCTCCGACGTACTCCGGGCAGATATCCGGATGCGTCAGCCAGGACTCCTCGGCCATGTCAACGCCCGCCCAGATCTCCTTCGGGCGACGGAACGCGTTGTCTCCGACAATCGCCTTGTGCGGCTGAATCGGCACACCGCCAAACTTGATCGCCATGTCGGAGTAGCCTTTGAGCATCTCGGTCTTGTAACCGGTGTTGATGCCGTAGAGTGCCTCGAGTCCGACGACAACCTCCTCCAGGGAAGCGTTGCCGGCATTGTCGCCATATCCGTTTACCGCGCAGTCCACAGAGTCCGCACCGCCCTCGATAGCGGCGAGCGTATTCGGCACTGCAAGGCCAAAGTTGTTGTGCATATGAGCCTTCAGGTGCATACCCGGCTTGACCCACTGATGCGCTCTCGAGAAGAGCCACTTGATCGCGGTAGGATTGCTGGTGCTGAAGGTGTCCGGGATCCCAATGTGATCCGCGCCGGCTTCGATCGCGCCTTTGTAAACCTTGTCAAAGAGCTCAATCGGCGCACGCGTCGCGTCTGAAAGCGTAACCTGTACCGGCAGATTGGCGCTGTGAATGTAATTGATCAGATCCGGAAGCGCATCGAGCTGCTTCATCGCCACTTCCTCGCTGAGCTGCATGATAACAAGCTTGATCATGCTCACGCCACACTCGACGTTGATATCCACCTGGCGCTTGTTGTCATCCACATTTCTCGTGAAGAAACGGGCTGTTGTAAAGACCGGAAGGCCGGTCGCCTTTACCGCCTTTGCGAGCTCATAGTGGTGCGGATGCATGGAAGGACTACCGATATCGATGCCACGGATACCCATCTCATAGCCATACTCCAGCATCTTGATCTTGTCCGGCACGCTGATCCGAAGGCCGATGCAGTCGTCGCCCTCACGGAAAGTCACATCACGGACTTCCACAAAGTCGGGAAGATTCGGCATCATATCTCTGACTTCTTTACAATAGTTGTTGGGGGAAACGGAAAACTTTCCAGGATTATCCCACGGTTTCGCTGCGCTCATATTATGTATACCTCCTCAGATTAAAATTTTTTGAACGTCTGGCTTATAAAATTCGCGAATCTTTTTTAAACCTTATAACAGTACTTTACCCTGCCTGAAATGAAAATACAATTTTAGAAAACGGACTAATTTTTCTGAATTTTGAAAATTATTTCAACACGGAAAACGGTCTGCAAGCTCTCTGGCATTTAAGGCGGACTTCGGCATCCGTCCTTCCATCACGTCAATGATATTCTGCGCAGCAAGCTCCTCTGCCCGCGAATGGCCCTCCGGGGTGTGCGCTCCGCTGTGCGGCGTCAGTATCACATTGTCCATCCGGCTGAGCGGATTCCCGGGAAGCATGGGTTCCGTGTCAAATACGTCCAGGCCGGCGCCCCGGATCGACCCTTCCTCCAGCACCCGGATCAGAGCCTCTTCATCGACCACAAAGCCTCTTGTCGTGTTGATCAGGAATGCGCCCGGCTTCATCAGGCGAAGCTCCCGTTCTCCGAAGAAATGCTTTGTGGAAGCGCTTCCCGCCACATGAAGCGTCACAAAGTCCGCCTGTGCGATCGCATCATCCAGAGAGGAAACGACATCTCCATATTCTAATATCTGGTCACTTTGCAGTGAGCGGGACCAGACAAGCACTCTCATGCCGAGACCATATGCGAGCTTAGCCACATATTTTCCGATATTTCCATAACCGATGACTGCCAGCGTCTTTCCATAGAGTTCCACCGACTGCCTTGTTCTTGCTGTTTTCCAGTCCGGCTCGTCCTGATGCAGCGCCCTTGATGTAAAATACAGCATTTTGGAACTCGCCATCATCAAGGCGATTGCATGCTCTGCCACGGAAATGCAGTTCGCCAGCGGCGTATTGACCGCCACAATACCGCGCTTCGTGCAGGCCTCGATGTCAATCCGGTCCATCCCTACCCCGAATTTGGACACAACCTTCAAATGCGGTGCTTTTGCCAGTACCTCTTCTGTGATCTTCGCCTTGTATGGCACAAGTGCATCGCAGCGGGCGAGCATTTCATCGTGCAGTGTGCCATCGCCGACAAGCACTTCACAGCCCTTCTCCTGAAGGATCCTGCCGACCACACCGCCTGTATTCTCTTTGTTGACCAGGCTGACCAGATACACACAACAGTTCTTCATGAACAAACCTCCTTATCATGCTGTTTTCAGGCACAATCATGCCTCTGAATCTGTTTTTAGCATGACACATTTAAAAAAACAACTGCAGTGAAAAGACTTATTTTTTAAATTTTGAAAATCAGCACGCAAAAAAAGTTCCCGCAATGATATGCGAGAACCTTACAAGTATCTGTTCCATATTGTTGGCGTCTGAACATTCACATCCCAAAATCATATCGCATGCATGGTTCGCAGAGCCTTTTTAACATTCTCTGTATTGTGCAGGCAGACCTGCGGATTCTGTTCGATATATGCCTGATAAAGTGCATCAACAATGAAAAGCTGCGATACTCTGGAATAAATCTCGGGAACCGGCTGTTGTACACGCTCGAGATTTGTACTGATCACAACGTCTGCCAGCGTGGCACCCAGACATTTCGGGAAGCTCGTCACCAGAATCACCTGCACCTTCTTTCTCCGAATCAGTGGGAGTACTTCCTCAAAGAAGGAATGATTCGTCCCGGAATAGGAGAAAATCAGAACCACATCCTTCGGCGTCATATAAGCCGCGGAGGCCACCTGCAGCCAGGAGTCCGGCAGCTGACTGAACTTCGATGAAACCAGAGAGAACTGATATAAAACGCACTCTGCTATCATGGAATTCGGTCCCCTGCCAACTACATACACGTGATCCGCTTCATAGAGCATACGGGCTGCCTTCCCTACCAGCGCCATATCCAGGCTTTCCGCGGTCTGCTGAAGCACAGTGGCATGCTTTGAGAGCAGAACATCCCGCATATTGCCGCTGTCCCGCACCTCTGTGACATGCGGACGGGCTGCCTCCACCAGCGACAGCTTGAACGCACTGTAACTGCCACATTTAAGATGCTTCACAAAACGCGTCACGGTCGCGTCCGATGTGCCGCAAGCCTCTGCCAGATCCGAGATCGACATCTGATTGACCTTATCGCTGTCTTCGAGGATATAGTTTGCAACCCTTTTTTCTTTTTCCGTCAGTTCAAAATAAATATTTCTGATTTCCGAATAAATATTTTCTTTTGCCATAACGTTCCATCCATACTTTATTGATAAAATAATTATATCACATCTGCCGGACAACGCAATTTTTTTTAAATTTTATCCCGCACGATCTCCTGCAGGAATTCCTCGCATGCTTCCTCGATCATTGTAATCTGCTCCGGCCTGATATTGTCCAGATGAATCCCACAATTACAGACTGCCGTACAATTTTCCCTTACAGCAACGGCCTCCGCAAAGCGGCGGGCAATCCCCTCCTCTTTATGTCCCGACAGGTTTAGAACGGAAGAGGTAGCGCTGATACCATTTGATGCAAGGCTGGGTCTTGCGACCGCCATACAGACAGAGCCTATATGTCCGCCCCTGCTGTCCCACAGACAGATCGTGTAATCCCGTCCCATCTGTATCAGTTCACAGATCAGGACAATTCCACAGACTTCTTTCTCATAATGCTGCTTTAACTCCATCTTCTGAATCCTTCCATTTCCACGCCAAAGGGCTGCAACAGTCTGCCCACGATCTGTCGCTCCATATCCTCCATACTCTGCGGGCGCTGATAGTATGTGACAAGCGGCGGCATGAGGAAAACATTTGGCAGACGCGAGAGCTTCAGCATGTTTTCCAGGTGTATGGAGCTCATCGGCGTATCCCGCACCGCGAGCACCAGTTTTCTCTGCTCTTTGATCGTCACATCCGCAGCGCGCAGCAGCAGATTGTCGCTGTAACCGTCGGCGATCCCGGCGACCGTCTTCATTGAACAGGGAAGAATGATCATGCCGTCCGTCAGAAAACTCCCGCTCGCGATCGCCGCGCCGATATCGTGATTGTTATAATTCACATCCGCCAGCTCCCGGATTTCGTCAGGCTCCATGCCGTACTCCTGCCGGGCGGTAAGCTCTGCTCCACTGGTGAATACCAGATGCGTCTCCACGTCCTGTTTTGTCTTTAACTCTTTCAGAAGACAGACTGCCAGTGGGAAACCGCTGGCGCCACTGATGCCGACTATCATACGCATCGCAAAACCTCCCATAAGTTGAATTGTCAGTATAATTTTATTTTAACATAAGAATTTTTATTTTAACAGCCGCTTTTAAGGACTGTTTTATATAGCTTGACAATCCCCCTATATC
>JAJPXQ010000013.1:0-11812 GCA_021205385.1 Lachnospiraceae bacterium
GTCATAATAGGTGTACCAGACGCGCAGATAGTAATATTTTTTGCCGGTGTGCACGGTCTCGTCCTGCGTCACGTCATCCTCATCCGACACCTCGAAGTAAGTGACCCAGCCGGATGTCACCGACTTCGTGGCCACGGGATCCGTGCCCGCAAGCATGCCGGCGTAGGAAGTATAGAGTTCAAAGCGGATCTCCTGAATCGTACCGTCTTCATCCGTCGGGGAAGCATACTGGCTGCCGTCATGCACGCCCAGCACCTCGGCCATCAGATAGCCGGAATCGTAAGCGGTCAGCGATACGCCGCCAACTTCCGGTTCATTCTTCAGCGTGGAGACCGTGTAGCTGTAGGAAATGCTCATATCCTCGCCCAGCTTTGTCGTCGTCAGGACGCCTTCGGAATTGTAGCTCGACATATTGAAGATCGGATAGAAGGTGATATCCCAGCTCTGGTTCGCCAGCTCGCCGCTGTAGGAATCGCCCAGATCGTTGAGATCGAGCTCGATCAGGCCGTCGTAAGCCTCCAGGTCGTCAGCAGACACATTCGTAAAGTAGATGCCGTTCACATACACCGCGACGGAGTCCACATCCACAAGACGGTTGGAGGTGTCAAGCTGGAAGGTCAGGGTATCCGTCGTCCGGTCCACAAGCTCGAAGGCAATGCCGTACTCGTCCGCCGTAAAGGTCCGGCTCAGGATCGTCTGCGTGTACTCCGCATCCTCCAGCTCATAGGTCACCACAATGTCCAGACGGTACTGGTGTCCCGGCTCGAGCTCATTGTAGGACATCGTGAAGCCCTCGCTCGTATCCTCCGAGAAATCCAGCGTCGGCTCCGAATTGCCCTCGTCCGCACTCCAGGTGTAGACTTCGCCCGTATCGAGGTCCGTCAGGTAAATATAAGAAGTGCCCGGCACCACACTGTTTGCCGAGACCTCGTCCATATAAGCCGTAAAGCTCAGCGTGTAGCCATTGATGGTCCAGCTGGTCAGCGTGACGACCGGAACTGTGGTCGCAACGGTCACGCCGGACATCTGTCCGCCGGAGGCGCCGGCCGCACCGGCTGCGCCTGAAATACCCGAAGCGCCGTCGCTGCCGTCCGAGCCGTCATTGTCGCTGCTCCCGGCCTCGCCCTCTGCGCCGGCCTCTCCGGTATCGCCCTGCACGCCATCCTCGCCATTCTCGCCATCGGCTCCGTCCTCCCCATTGACCACGGTGAAGCGGTAGGTCGGATAGGAAGAGACACTGCTTCCGCTCCCGGATGCGGTGTTCACCGTAACTTCTACATCAATTTCGTCCAGATAGACGCTCATGCTGTGCGAAACCGCATAGGCGCCGCTCTCGTCCGCGTCCTGTTCCTGCACCGGAATATAGAGCTCGCCGGTAGCGAGATCCAGACGCACGCCGTTGTCCAGCTCGAGATAACAGTCTGCGGTCAGGAACTGCCAGGCATTCGTCCCGTCGTTCAGCAACACGATGCTCTTGTCCGAAGACAGGTACTCAATCTCCACAAAGCCGGACTGAATGCTCTCGCTGCTCTGCCCTGCCGGACGGATCAGGCTGATGATCGTCGAACCGATAAGATAGCGGCTCGAGCTGTTTTTGATCAGGAAATTCGCGAAGGAGGCCTCCGCATCCGCGCTGCTCTCCCCGAGATAATACAGTGTGCCGTCCATGCTGACAACGTCGTCGAGATCCAGTCCATAATAGAGGATCACACCCTGCGTGTACTGATCCAGATCCATGACTGCGCTGTCCGTCACGGAGGCGATGGAGCCTTCCTCATAATGAATAAAACTGTCAGAGGCCGCCTCAGCCGTCGTTCCGGTAGCGTCCGTGAAGGTAATCACGCTGTCCGACGCCTTCCAGGACGTACCGCCGGTGAACCAGAGCTGTGTACTGAGCGTCCCGCTCTCTTCCTCGCCGGACGCCTCCGCGGACAGAATATAACCGTCCCCGGAGAACGCTGTCTTCCCAGACGCGCCCAGAACAGCCGCCCCTACTCCAAAAGTAAGCAGGGCCAGCAGCGCCAGCGCTATAATCGCTATGGTACTTTTCGATTTCAACACCATAATCAGTCTCCTGTTTAATCAGCTTCCAACATCAGTCACGACGATCGTACTGCCCACCGTCTCCGACTTGCCTGAATCCTTATTGAAATAAGCCGTCACCGTGATCGTATAGGTCGTCTCCGCGGAAAGTCCCGTCAGCTCCAGCGGGATCGAAAGATATCCCTGCCAGGATGTCGTGCCCGAAGACACCAGATCGTCCGCACTGTAGTTTGCCGTCTTGCTCCACTCTGTCAGATCGGAGTAGTACAGCACCTTCGTATAACCGGCGGACGAGGTGATCTGCACCAGGATACGGTGAATATCCGTATCGCCCACATAGATCGTGCGCCCGGAACCGGTGTAAAGGATCAGATAACCCGATATGCTGCTCGACGTGATGCTGTAGTCACTCGATCCCGTCCCGCCGAACTGGATCCAGGACTCGGAAACCTCGTCGAGGGACTGCGCACTCCAGGAAGAGGACTGCCCAACCTCCAGCTCCACGTATTTTTCATTGTCATAGTAGGTGACGAAGATGCGGTTTCCATACTGGTAAGCCACACCGAGCTCATCCGTCCCGTAATTGATCTTCCCGCCTGTGTAGACGAGTACCCTTTCTTCCGTCGACGTGATGCGCTTCAGACAGTCGCCTGTCAGCTCCGAACCGTCATACCAGCGGTAGATCTCATGACTGTAATAGGAGATCGCGTTATCCGGGTCGGAGACCAGTGTCGCCGACGAGATAAAGTAGCGGTTTGCATTCACGTCGAAATACGCGTCCGTCACAACCGGCGTAGCCTTCAGCGTCAGGAAGGTGTCCGTATAAGAGCTGGTGGCCCCGCCCACGAGCTTTGCGGTCACGCTGAGCGTATATTCCGTATTGGACAGGAGGCCGTAGAACATATAGATCGAGCCGTCCTCCGCAGTCTCTGTAAGCCCCTCGAGCTCGTCGTCCGTCAGATCACGAGTCTGCGTTTCCCCGTTCTCATCCGTCCAGCTTAAGGTGCCCTCCGTAATCTCCGAAAGCTCCTGCCCTCCGGAGAGCGTCGCCATAAAGCCGAGGCAGGCGCCGTAGTCCGCATTGACATCCTGATCCGCGTAGTCATTGTAATTATCATCATTGATATAATCCGAGCTCACCTTCTCGATATAGAAGCCGTTCGCATCGGTCGTAAAGGTCCTGGAGAGCAGGACGCTCTTCGCATAATTGCCGGAGCCGTCGCTCAAGAGCACCTGCGCCGTGATCACCAGCCGGTACTGCGTGCCCGCCTGCAGATCGCTGCAGGAGAAGCCGTCGACGACCTCGCCGTCCGTGAAGGTACTCAGATCAAAGCTCGAGGGCGTGATCGGAACCGTCGCGCCGGTCGCCACATTTAATATGTAAGCTTTCGTCGTCCCCTCCTGGATCAGCGCGGAATTGTAGACACGCAGGGAGAAGGATACCGATCCCGCCGTCTGCGTCCAGGACGTGATATTCACATAGGGCGTCTCCTCGAGCGTGCTGTCATCATCGTCGGAATTCTCTCCGTCCTTGCCGGCGGCGCCTGCAGAGCCGTCGCCGCCCGTACCGCCGCTTCCGCCGTCGCTTCCGTCTGCGCCTTCCGCACCGGCAGCTCCGTCTGCACCACTTTCGCCTTCCGCACCTGTATCTCCGGTACGTCCGTCGGTGCCATCCGCGCCGTCTTCTCCATCTACCGCATTCACAATAAAGGTCGGGGCCACCCAGTCTTCATAGGAGGAAGACTCCACCTTCACAGCATTCTCGGAACTGACGGCCAGACTGCCAAGGGCGAGCAGCGCCGTATAATCGCCGCTGTCCTCGTCCAGCACGCCGCTGTTCAGCAGCAGCGAGGAAAGATCCAGCTGCGCGCCGTTCTCCAACGTGATCGTACTGCCCTCTGCCAGAAACTGCCAGGCGTTCGTGCCGTCCGTCGCATTCAGCGCGAGCATATCGTCATTCAGATAGTGGAGCTCCAGAAAACCGTCCACAATCACATCTTCACCGCCGCCCGCGCGGGACAGAGAAAGCGTCGGAGAGACGATCAGATAATCGCTCTCTCCTGTCTTCAGCAGAAAATGTGCAAAAGAGAGCTCCTGCGTATTATTTTCAATGGTATAGACATCGCCCGCATGCTCAAGCGCAAGCAGCGAATCCAGATAATAACTGTCCATCCAGCCATCCGGAAAATTCTGCAGGTCGACCAGCAGCATGCCGCTCACCGAGGTAATCGCGCCGCCCTCATAGTGGATAAAGGATGTCTCGCCGGTCTTGACGGTCTCGCCATCCTCGCCTTTGAATGTGACGATCGAGGATGCTCCGCGCCGCAGCGTCGTACCGGCCGAGAAATAAGTCTGACTCACCGTCGCCGTGCTGTCCTCCTCCACGACAATATCGTAGACGGAGCCGTCTAAGGCAAAGCGGGTCAGAGCTCTGTCCTTGAGCATGACTCCGGCCACAAGCATCACAACCGCCAGCACCGGAAGCGCCACTGTCAGAACCACCGCTTTTTTATTTTTTAAAAATAACTGGAACATGCGAAACTCTCCATCTTCTCGAGCCTGTTAAAACGTTCTTCATCTATACGAACACAGTATTACTTTTTTATTTCAAAGGATATCCATATGCATTTCAAGGGTAATAATTACATAATTCGCTTCGATTTTCTAAACTTTTTGTGAAAAATACCCCTTCCCGAAATACCTTCGGTAAAGGGGCGTTTAAAGTTGAATTTCAGTTGATTTCCTCTTCCTCCTGCGCATCCATCATGGAGTAGCCGATGTTCGTGGCATGATCGGCCACGCGTTCCAGACCGGATAGCACATCTGAGAAGACAAGGCCCGCCGCCGCGGTACACTCGTTGCGACTGAGACGCTCAACATGATTCTTCTGGAAGGTCCGCTCCAGCTCGTCAATCTCGTCCTCAAGATCGAGGATATCCTGCATATGCTCGCGCTCGCCGTGCGCAAAGGCGTCCACCGAGTATTCCATGATAAGGTTCACCTTCTCGCGCATCTGATGAAGTTCCGCATAGCACTCGTCGCTGAAAACGATCTGCTCCTCCATGCGCTCCGCCGCCTCGTCGGCCAGGTTCTTCGCCTGATTGCCGATACGTTCAATATCATTGATCACGTGGAACAGGCCGCTGATACTGCGGCGGTCGTCAATCGGCAGCGCCATCTGGCCGATGCTGACCAGATAATCGGTGATCGCGCGGTTCATCTGGTCGATCTGTTTCTCCACCTCGTAGACCTTCTCGATCTTCGATTCGTCCTGCTCGATCAGCGCGTCGAGACCGCGGTTCAGATTTTCATAGACAAGCGAGGCCATATGCTCGAGTTCCTTGATGCCCTCGACAACCGCCGTCGCCGGGGAGAACATGGCCTTGTCGCCGATGTAGAGCAGCTCGACCTCCTGATCCTTCGCGGCATCCTCGCCGGGCACCGCCAGATAGGTCAGCTTTACAATGCCGTTGGTGAAGGGAAGCAGGATAATGACCTGGCTGATCTTGAAAAGCGTATGCGCATTCGCGACGCAGCGTCCCGGATCCGGACCGGAGATCGCCTGGATAAGCCGCAGCACCTGACCTCCCGCCACCGTCAGGACGATAAAGATGATGACCGTGCCGATAATATTGAAGAACAGGTGAATCAGGGCCGCCCGCTTCGCGTCCTTCTTGCCGGTCAGGGAAGCGATCATCGCCGACATACAGGCGCCGATGTTGCAGCCAAGTATAATATAGAAGCAGATGGGAAGCTCGAGAAGCCCCTGCTGGGCCATGAGCAGGATAATACTGACCGTCACGGATGAGCTCTGGATGATCGCCGTGATCACCGTGCCGACAAGCACGGCCAGAACCGGATTCGTCAGACCGCCGAGGATCTGCGCGATCTGCGGAGAATCCTTCAGGCTCGACATGCTGCCCGACATCAGGTCAAGGCCCATGAACAGGACGCCGAAGCCGAGAATCACTTCACCGACCTTTTTCACGCGGCTGTCCTTGATGAACTGGGTCATGATCACGCCCGCGAAGAGGATGAGCGGCGCGTACTCGGAAAGGTTGAAGGATACGAGCTGCGAGGTGATCGTCGTACCGATATTCGCACCAAAGATCACGCCCGCTGCCTGGTAGAGCGTCATCATGCCCGCATTGACGAAGCTGACGACCATCACCGTCGTCGCGCTGGACGACTGAATCAAAGCACAGAACACAATACCGACCAGGGTACCCTTGATCCGGTTCGAAGTCGCGGCCTCGAGGATCCCTCTCATCCTGGCGCCGGCTGCCTTCGCCATGCCGTCGCTCATCTGATGCATGCCCATCAGGAACAGGCCGAGGCCCCCCAGCAGCGTCACCACTATACTCACACTCATAATATTATCTCTCTCCCAAAGTTTTATCCCAAAAGTAGAAAGCGTATGCTGTTTAACATACGCTTTACTAATACTTTACATGAATTTCACGTCAGTTACAAGAGTTTCTTTTGTTTTATTTCGGATTTCCCCCAGTCAACGTCTGCGAGGATACGCGCTTTCAGGGCGTCGAGCGAGGAGAACTTCTGCTCCACACGCTCGTATTCGAGGAATTCTACGCGCAGGTGCTGTCCGTAGAGGCTGCCCTCGAAGTCGAAGAGATAGGTTTCGACCCCTTTGCGGCTCTCCTCCCCCACCGTAGGCTTGTAACCGATATTGGTGATGCCGTAGTAAGCGGGGCTCTCGCCGTCCTGCGGGATCGTCCGCGTCAGGTAGACGCCGTTCGGCGGCAGCAGCTTCTCCATGGGCGGCTGAAAATTGATCGTCGGCAGGCCGAGCGTGCGGCCGATCCGGCGGCCGTGCAGCACCTCGCCGTCGACAAAGTAGCGGTAGCCGAGCAGCTCGTTTGCAAGGGGAATATTGCCCTCGTGCAGCGCCTCGCGCACGTAGGTACTGCTGATATCGCGCCCGTGACTCTGAAGCTTCTCAACAATCTCCACCTGAAAGCCCAGGCGTTCCCCCATGCGTGCCAGCAGCGCCGGATCGCCTTTCCGCTGATAACCGAAGCGGAAATCCGTCCCAACCGCGATGAACCGCGCCTTCAGCTGCCCCACGAGGAAGTCCTCCACAAAGCGCTCCGGCTCCATGTGTGCGAGCTCCGGCACAAAGGGGCACTCCAGCAGACAGTCAATGCCCTCCGCCTCGAGCATACGGCGGCGCTCCTCATTTGTGATGATGTTCTGCGCCGAAAGCCCGGACAGGATCCGCGTCGGGTTCTGCGTAAAGGTGAAAATCACGGACTGCAGGCCATTTTCCCGCTGCCTCATCACCTCGCCGAGCAGCATATGATGTCCGCGGTGCAGCCCGTCGAATTTGCCGAGAGAGACGGCGGACGGAGTTTCTCTCTGATATGAAATATTTCCCGTAATATAGTTCATGTGTTTCCTCTCTCGTAGAACATCTTTACCGGGCGGTAGATTCTGCCCGCAGCGTCGTAACGATAAATCCCGATGAAATCCCCGCGGTCGTCGTAGACGCGCACGCGCTCCGCTTCCATGCGCGGCTGTGCCTGTGCGGGGCGGAAGGGATTGCCATTGTGGCCGAATGCGGCGGCCTCCGGGGGGAGCGTCAGACCCGGCAGCTCCGCGAACATGCGGTCCACCGGTATCACTGCCTCGTCCAGTCTCCCCTCGTCGCGCAGCCGCTCCACCTCGGACAGCTTCCGGCTGTCTTCCAGCAGGAATTCCCCGACTCTGGTGCGCAGAAGGCTCTCCATACAGCCGTGACAGCCGAGCCGTTCCCCGGCGTCATGACAGAGCGTGCGGATATAGGTTCCCTTCGAACACTCGACCGCAAACCGCACCCGCGGCAGACAGACTTCGAGAATCTGCAGCTTATAAATCGTGACCTTTCTGGCCTTCCGCTCCACCTCGACGCCCGCGCGCGCCAGCTTGTAGAGTCTCTGACCATTTACCTTCAGCGCGGAATACATCGGCGGGATCTGCTCATAGTCCCCGACAAAACCGCTCAGCACTTCGCGCACCTGCTCTTCTGTCACGGAGACCTCCGCGCTCGCCAATATCTGCCCCGTCGCATCCTGCGTGTCCGTGGACCGGCCGAGCAGAAGCACCGCCTCATAGCTCTTCGAGCGGTCAGCCAGCATGTCGCAGATGCGCGTCCCTTTTCCCAGACAGACGGGCAGAACGCCCTCCGCCTCCGGATCGAGCGTCCCGGTATGTCCGATTTTTTTCTGCTTTAAAACACCACGCAGCTTCGCCACCACATCGTGGGAGGTGAAGCCGCGCTCCTTGTAAATATTGATAATTCCGTTCAGCACGTTCCGTCCTGCTCCTCAAGCTGCCGCTCAATGTGCAGCGTCAGATTATTTACGATATCATGGAAGGTTCCCTTCATCGTGACGCCGGCCGCGCGCGCATGTCCGCCGCCGCCGAAATAAGAGGCGATCCTGCTCACGTCCACGCTCTCGCTCGAGCGCAGCGACACCTTGTACTCCAGATTCGCTGTCTCATGCAGAAAGATCGCAACGTCAACGCCTTCTGTCAGCTTCAGCTGACTGACGATGCCCTCCAGGTCGAGCGGCTCCACACCGAAGAATTTCATCTCCCGCAGACTGACCTCGCTGACAATGCAGCGCCCGTTCATGATTCGCAGGCTCTCCAGCAGCGCTTTGCCGAGAATCTGGTTCTGACTGTAAGTCTTCTTATAGAAGGTCTCCGTCACGATGTCGGAGCTGGGGATTCCCTTTTCCATCAGATCGGCCGCAATGCGCATCGTAGCAGGCGAAGTACAGCTGTACTGAAAGACGCCAGTGTCATGCGCAATGCCCATGTACAGCGCAGCCGCAGCCCGCGCCGAAATCTTCTCCATATCCATCAGGCGACAGAGCAGCTCACAGGTGGAACTCGCGTCGCCGTCGATCTCATTTTCATCCGCGTAGCCCGGATTGCTCACATGATGGTCAATGCAAAGCGTCCGCTTCGCCGCCGCAAAGAAGGGCAGCGCGCTGCCGAGCCGGTCCCTCGCCGCGCAGTCCACGGCGATGAAAAGATCGTAAGTGCGCTCCTGGCCGTCCGGCTGACGAATCTTGTCGCAGCCCTCCACCATCAGACACTTCGGGTCCGGTTTCTCCAGCCACATGTCGACCGTCTCCACCTGCGGAAAATTCTCCTGCACGTAAGCCCACAGCCCCACACAGGCGCCGATGCTGTCGCCGTCAGGGCGGACATGGCCCGCGATCCCGAGCGACTTTACCCTGCTCAGTTCCTTCTCCAGCATTATGTTCATGATTCCAGTCCTTCTTCCCGGCTCTCGCCCATGACCTCGTCGATCTTTTTCGACATATTCACCCCATACTCAATGGACTGGTCCAGGATATATGTGATCTCCGGCGTGTTGCGCAGATTCAGTTCGCTCGCCAGCTGGCGGCGGATGTAGCCCGCCGCGCTCTTAAGCCCCTCCATCGTATCCTTCTGCGCCTGCTCATCGCCCAGTACACTGATCCAGGCCTTGCAGGTCTTCAGATCCGGCGCGACATACACCCGCATCACCGTTGTCATCGGACTGATGCGCGGATCCTTGATCCCGCCGCGGATAATCTCCGAGAGCGTACGTAAGACCTCCCCATTAATCCGGGTATTTTTGATACTGTTTTTCCTCATATTATCTCGGCACCTCAACCATCGTGTAGGCTTCCACAATATCCAGCTCCTGGATGTCGTTGAATTTCTCGAAGACAAGGCCGCACTCGAAGCCGGAGCGCACTTCCTTCACGTCGTCCTTGAAGCGCTTCAGCGAAGCAAGCTCGCCTTCATAGATCTGCTTGCCCTCACGGCTGATACGAACCTTGCAGCCACGCTGGATCACGCCGTCCAGCACATAGGAGCCCGCGATATTGCCCACGCCCGAAGCCTTGAAGATCTGGCGGATCTCGGCGTGACCGAGCACCTTCTCCTCGTAGACCGGATCGAGCATTCCCTTCATCGCACGCTCGACATCCGCGATCGCATCGTAGATAACACTGTAGAGGCGAATATCCACATTCTCGCGTTCCGCTGTCTCCTTCGCAATCGCATCCGGCTTGACATTGAAGCCGATGATGACCGCATTGGAGGCGCTCGCCAGAATGACATCGGACTCGTTGATCGCGCCTGCAGCCTCGTGGATGCACTTCACGACGACCTCCTCGTTCGAGAGCTTCAGAAGCGACTGCTTCACGGCCTCGACGCTTCCGGCCACGTCCGCCTTGATGATAATATTCAGCTCCTTCAGATTGCCGCTCTGGATCTGCGAGTACAGATCCTCGAGGGACATGCGAAGCTTCGTGTCCTCGATCATCTTCTCACGGCTCTCCTTGATGAAGGTCTCCGCGAACTCTCTCGCCTCACGATCGGTCTTCGGCGAAACAAACACTTCGCCCGCCATCGGCACGCCGTTCAGGCCGAGGATCTCCACCGGCGTGGACGGACCGGCCTCCTTCACGCGGTTGCCCTTATCATCCATCATCGCACGGACCTTTCCGTAAGCGGATCCTGCGGCAATGAAATCGCCCACATGCAGTGTGCCTTTCTGGATCAGCACGGTCGCCACTGCGCCGCGGCCCTTGTCGAGCTGAGCCTCGATCACGACGCCGCGCGCCTGACGGTTCGGATTGGCCTTCAGCTCCAGCACGTCCGCGCTCAGCAGCACCATCTCCAGCAGATCCTCAATGCCTTCCTTTGACTTCGCCGATACCGGCACGCAGATCGTGCTGCCGCCCCAGTCCTCGGCTACGAGGCCATATTCTGTCAGCTCCTGTTTCACGCGGTTCACGTCCGCGCCCGGTTTATCAATCTTATTGATCGCAACGACAAGCTCAACGCCCGCGGCTTTCGCGTGGTTGATCGCCTCCACGGTCTGCGGCTTCACGCCGTCGTCCGCAGCGACTACAAGGATCGCGATATCCGTCGAATTCGCGCCGCGCATACGCATGGCCGTGAAGGCCTCGTGTCCCGGCGTATCGAGAAAAGTGATCCGACGATCCTTCAACTTTACCATATAAGCGCCGATATGCTGCGTGATACCGCCCGCCTCGCGGTCGGTCACGTTCGTATGACGGATCGCATCCAACAGAGAAGTCTTGCCATGATCGACGTGTCCCATGACGCAGACGACCGGCGGACGCGCGACCAGCGTCTCCTCGGCGTCCTCGATATCCTCGAGGAGCTTTCCGATCACATCCTCCTTCTCCTCCGGCTCCGGATCAAAGTTGTACTCAAGCGCAATCTCGCCCGCCGACTCGAAGTCCAGCTCCGAATTCACAGTCAGCATCTTTCCCTCAAGGAAAAGTTTCTTGATAATCGCAGAGGCCTGGATCTTCATGCGCTCCGCGAGATCACCGATGCTGATGCTCTCCGGCAGCGGCAGCTTCTTCGGCTCCAGATCTTTCTTTTTCTCCACCGGCTTTGCCTCAGGCCGGATAAAACGGCCCGGGCGATTCTTCAGCTTACTGATATCCGCATCTTTATACTGCTTTTCATTCTTCTGACGGCCGCGGTTGTCATGACGCCTGCTCTCCGGCTTCGTCTCCGGTGCCCCGGCGAAGGACTTGCTCCCTGTGCGGCCTGCGCCGGTTCCGCGTCCGGGCGCTCCGCCGCGTCCTGCCTGTCCTCTGCTGCCGGCTCCTCCGTCACGGCTGTAGGACGGACGCCCGTCGGAACGGCCTCCCTGCGGACGGTCACTCCGTCCATAAGACGGGCGATCGGATGTCCCGCGATAACCCTGACGGTCTCCTGACGGGCG
>JAJPXQ010000013.1:11912-21413 GCA_021205385.1 Lachnospiraceae bacterium
CGATAACCCTGACGGTCTCCTGACGGGCGATCGGAACGACTGCCGGCCGGACGTCCGGCTGCGCTTCTGCCCTCCGGGCGCGTCCCCTGCTGCGGACGCTCCTGGCGAATCGGTCGATCCTGCACGCTCCTTCTCTCTGTCCTCTCTGCAGGCCTGACCTCCGCGCGGTTCTCCGGCTTTGTCTCCGGTCTGGCTTCCGGCTTCACCGCGGCTTTCGTCTCCGGACTGACCGGCGCTTTTGTCTCCGGCTTTGCCTCCGGACTGACCGGCGCTTTCACTTCCGGCTTTCCTTCCGGTCTCATCGGAGCCTTTGTCTCCGGTCTCACCGACGCTTTCGCCTCCGGTCTTGCCGCAGCCGGATTCCTTCTCGCTTCCGGCCTCACGCCCGGTCCGGCCTCTCTTCTCTGGGGCGGTCTGGTTCCCTGCGGTCTTGCCGGGGGTATCTTTCGCTCCGGGCTCTTGCGATCCCGGCTGTTCTCCGGATTGTGCACCACAATGAATTTTTTCTTTTTGGGCCGCGGAGCCGCTGCAGGCTTTTCTCCATCCGCCGACGGCGTATCAGCCTTGGGGCTTTCCGGTTTTTCCGCTTTCTCCGGATTCACCTGTGCGCGGACCATATTTGCCTGATTTTCTTCCAATGTCGCCATATGTGTTGTCACCTCGATATTTTTCTCTGCGAGTAAGGATATGATCTCCTTACTTGTCCTGTTCAGTTCCTTCGCGAGTTCATACACGCGTATATTTTTATTTCCCATAACGCTGCCTCCTACACCTGCTCCTGCGCGAACTGCCGGATGATGGCCTCGGCCAGGCCCTCGTCCTCAACCGCAACAGATATTCGAAAATCTTTTCCGCACGCACGTCCCAGCTGGACACCTGTCCCGAAAAAGTACAGCGGCACCTGCCGGTACGCACAGCGGTCGCGGAATTTCTTTTTGGTATTTTCGGAGGCCTCCTCGGCCACGATCACGAGCCTGGCTCTGCGCCGTTTCAATGACTGTTCGACGCCGAACTCTCCGCTCGCCGTATGGCCGCCTCTGGTACCAAGTCCCAGATAAGCCAGCACCTTATCCCTCTGCAAGCCGTCTCATCTCCTTCTCGAGATCCTCATAAATCTCCGGCGGGATCACGGTCTTCAGCGAACGCTCCAGCGCTTTCGTCTTTCGCGCCTTCGCCAGACATTCCGGATTTCTGCAAAGATACGCGCCCCGGCCATTCTTTCGTCCGGTCGCGTCCAGCAGAATCTCATCCTCCGCTGTCCGGATAACCCGCAGCATTTCAGGCTTGCTCTTCTTTTCTCCACACCCGGTGCACTGCCGCACCGGCAGCTTTCTGACTCCCGCCAAAGCCGTCACTCCTGCTCTTCTTCTGCGTAGTCCGTCTCCGGAGCCGCGTAGTCCTCTTCATAGTCCTCCGCGTAGTCCTCCTCATACGCACCGTACTCTTCGTCGTACTCGTCGTACTCATCCTCATCGTCGTCATCGTAGAATCCCTCGTAGAATCCCTCGATGGCATTGGCCTGGCTCTCACTCTTGATATCAATCTTGTAACCCGTCAGGCGTGCGGCCAAACGTGCATTCTGTCCCTCTTTGCCGATGGCCAGCGAGAGCTGATAGTCCGGCACAACGACCTTTGCCGTCCGCTCCTCCGGATCCGCCAGTACGACGACGACCTTCGCCGGGCTGAGCGCATTCTCAATCATCAGCGCCGGGTTCTCGTTCCAGTTGATAATATCGATCTTCTCTCCGCGCAGTTCGCTCACAACGGAATTGACGCGCGAGCCGTTCAGACCGACGCAGGCGCCCACTGCATCCACGTTCGGATCGTTCGACCACACGGCAATCTTCGTCCTCGAGCCAGCTTCCCGGGCGATGCTGCGGATTTCCACAACCCCATCGCGGACTTCCGTAACCTCAGACTCAAACAGCCTCTTGACGAGCTCCGGGTGCGTGCGCGACACGAGGACACGCGGCCCTCTCGTCGTCTCGCGTACCTCGAGGATGTACACCTTGATGCGTTCTGTCGGGCGAAGGTTCTCGCCCTTCACCATCTCGTTCTCGTTCAGGATCGCATCGACCTTACCTATATTCACACTGATATTCTTGCCCATGCGGCGCTGTACAACGCCGGTGACGATGTCTTTCTCCTTCGCATAGTACTGGTCATACAGCACCCTGCGCTCTTCCTCGCGGATTTTCTGGAGAATGACGTTTCTCGCGTTCTGCGTCGTGATGCGCCCGAAGTCCTTCGACTGCACTTCCCGGCTGACAACATCGCCGACCTCATAGCCGGAATCAATCATCTTCGCGTCGACGAGGCTGATTTCCGTCTCCTCGTTCTCCACTTCCTCTACGACGGTCAGCTCCTCATATACGTGGAAATCGCAGGTCTCGCGATCAACCTCGGCCCGGAAATTCTCACGCTCATGACCCGCGCTGTCCTTCCCGAAATGCGCCTTGCAGGCTGCGACCAGTGAACTCTCAATGGCTTCCAGTATGACCTCCCTGCTGATGTCCTTTTCCTTTTCCAGAAGATCCAGCGCCATCTTTAATTCCGTGTTCATTTTTTTCCTTTCCTCCTTAAAGCTCAAGCGCCAGCCGGATCAGCGCGATATTCGACCGCTCGATCACCAGCGTGGCTTCTTTTTCCATTTTCAGTGTCACTGTGTTCCGATCCCAGTCTTCGAGAATTCCTTCGAACTCCTTCTGTCCGTCCAGCGCCCGGAACAGCCGGACCTCTACCCGCTCCCCGCGGCTCCTTAAAAAATCCTTCTCCTTCTTCAGAGGCCTGCCAAGTCCCGGCGAACTGACCTCCAGAATATAGGATTCCTCAATAAAGTCCTCTTCATCCAGCCGATCTGAGAGATAACGGCTGACGAGCTCACAATCGTCGATCGTGATGCCGCCCGGCTTGTCAATGTAGGCGCGCAGGTACCAGGTACCCGCCTCCTTCACAAATTCCACATCCACCAGCTCAAAATGCCGCTCCTCCATTACAGGGAGCAACAGAGCTTCCGTCCTGCTCTCGTATTCTTCCTTTCTCGCCAACTTCCAGCCTCCCGTTCTGCATGCTAACACATAAGAAGGAGTGGACTTTTGTCCACCCCTTTCTTCAGTCTACGTATCATGTTACGTCAAGTATAACACTTTTTCCGGAAATTGCAAGGAAAATTTTACTTCATGGCAGCCACGCGGTCAAACTCGTCCTTGATCTCCTGCGAAGGCTCCGCAGTCAGCAGACTCACAACCACATGGAAGGCAAGGCCCACGAGGAAGGCCGGAAGCAGCTCATAGATATCAAGCAGGCCGCCCATCGGGCGCACGATGAACTTCCAGACAAAGACCATGATGCCGCCGCTCACCATACCGGCCAGCGCGCCGTACATATTGGAACGCTTCCAGAAGAGCGCCATCAGCACCAGCGGACCGAATGCCGCGCCGAAACCAGCCCAGGCAAAGGACACAATACCAAAGACGGAACTGTTCTGGTCGCGCGCAATGAAGACGCCGATCACGGCCATGATCAGCACGGTGATACGGGCGACGCGCATGGCAGTCTTCTCACTGATATCCTTCAGGAATACTTCCTTAAGGATATTCTGTGAGGCGCTGGATGAAGCCGCCAGGAGCTGGGAATCCGCCGTCGACATCGTCGCGGCCAGAATACCGGCCAGGATGATGCCGGCCACCAGCGCTGCAAGCACGCCGTTCTGTGCGATCAGATTCGCAATCTCGATGATGACGGTCTCCGAATCCTCAAGCTCCGGAATCGCGCCGATCTTCGACATTGCATTGCCGACAACACCGATGAAAATCGCCACAGTCATGGAAATCACGACCCACACGGAGGCCACACGGCGCGAGAGCTTCAGCTTGTCCGGATCCTCGATCGCCATGAAACGCAGCAGGATGTGCGGCATGCCAAAGTAGCCGAGTCCCCAGGCCAGCGTCGAAACGATCGTCAGCAGACTGTAAGGCGTTGACGAATTGCTCGCCGCATCGTACATGGCTGTCAGGCTGAAATAACCGGCCATCGACTGTGCATTCGCCATCACGGCGCCCACGCCGCCCGCGGTTGTAAAGCCGAAGCCGAGGACTACAATAATCGCGAAGGTCATAATAATACTCTGCACGAAGTCAGAAGTACTCGCGGCCAGGAATCCGCCCAGCGTCGTGTAGGCCACGATGATGATCGCGCTGAAGATCATCGCCAGCACATAGTCCACGCCGAACAGCGACGAGAAGAGCTTGCCGCAGGCAGAGAAGCCCGACGCCGTGTAAGGCACAAAGAAAATGATGATGACAACCGCGGCGATCACAGAGAGGATCTTCTTATCGTCGCGATAACGATTTGAGAAAAAGACCGGCAGCGTCGTCGAGTTTCCGGCCTCCACCGTGTAGTTGCGCAGGCGCCTTGCAACGATCAGCCAGTTCACATAAGTACCGATCGCAAGCCCGATCGCAGTCCAGGCCGCGTCCGCAACACCGCTGAGGTAAGCCACACCTGGAAGCCCGAGCAGCAGCCAGCTGCTCATATCAGAGGCCTCCGCGCTCATCGCAGTGACAAAGGGTCCGAGCTTACGCCCGCCCAGGTAAAAGTCTTCCGTTGTCTGGTTATTCTTCGCGAGCCGCACGCCGATCATGACCACGCCGACCAGATAGAGCAGGATCGCGATTAACATAATGAATTTTTCTGATGACATATCCGCATTTCTCCTTCTTTACTTCAAAAATTATCTCGACTTCGACATGGCCGACAGTACCAGCACACCCGGGCCCGTATGGGAACCGATCACCGGCCCCACAAAGCTGATCAGGACTTCCTCGATCCCGTACTGCTCCATGAGAATCTTCTTCATCGCTTCCGCATCCTCCAGGCAGTCGCCGTGGCTGATGGACACAATCTTCTCATCGTCCCGGATTCTCTCCATAATCTGATCGATGATGTGCTGGATAGCTTTCCTGCGACCGCGGATCTTGCCACAGACCTCCAGCTCACCCTTCTCGTCGATACGGATGATCGGCTTGATACCCACCACGCTGCCGAGCACTGCGCTGCTGCGGGACACCCTGCCCCCGCGGTAGAGATGATTCAGGTCGTCCACCACCACGTAAGTGGCCATACCCATCTTATTATCCTCACACCAGCTCACAACCTCCTCAAGGGAAGCGCCCGCCTCTTTCATCTGCAGCGCTTTATGTACCAGAAGTCCCTGGCCCATGGACGCGCAGAGCGTGTCGATGACGATCAGCTTTCTCTCGGGGTATTCTTCTCTGAGCTCCTTCGCCGCAGCCTCTTCGCTCTGGTAGCTGCCGCTGATGCCGGAGTCAAAGGCCAGATGCAGAACGTCCTTTCCCTCTTTCAGGAATGGTTCAAAGAGTTCGCGCGCCTGCTCCGGACTCACCTGGGAAGTGGTCGGCATCGAACCGCCGCGGATCTTTGCGTAAAAATCCTTGTCTGAGATCGGGTGCTCGTCATTGTAAGATTCCCCGTCCATCAGACAGGTCAGCGACGCGATCTTAAGCTGATGCTCCTCCAGGTATTCCCGGGGAAGATCAGCGCCGCTGTCTGTGGTAATTACATAGTCACTCATCGTTTCCTCCTCACTTCTTACTCCTCCACAGCTTCCCCGCGCATGCAGCGCACGGATCGCCGGGTATCAATAGTTTCCAAGTATCTTAAAGTTTACCGCCTCTTCCATGATGCCGCGGATCGCGTTCTTGACCGCACTGTCGTTCAGATTTCCATAGAAGTCTACGAAAAAATGATACTCCCAGTTGCGCTCCGGAATGGGGCGGGACTCGATCTTGCACATATTCAGATCATTGTAAATGATATGCGACAGGATATTATAAAGACTTCCGCTCGTGTGCGGCAGTTCAAAGCAGATGCTGACCTTCTTCGCGTCCGCCTCGTACATCTTCCGGTTTGTGATGACAATGAAGCGGGTCGAGTTGAAGCGATCGTGGTTGATCGGCTGCTGCAGCACGTCGAGCCCATAGAGACGCGCCGCGTCCGGGCTGGCGATCGCCGCCTGCGAGGGGTCTTTCTCCTCTGCAACTTTCTGCGCAGCAAATGCGGTGTTCTGCAGGCTGATCTGCCGCCACTTCGGATGCTTATTCAGAAAGACAGAGCACTGCATCAGCGCCTGGGGATGGGAGTAGACGGTCTCGATATCCGACAGGCAGGAGCCGGGAACACCGAGCAGCGCGTGATCGATTTTCAGAATTTCCTCGCCCACAATGTAATTGTCATATTCCTCCAAAAGGTCGTACATGTCGTGGACGTCCCCGGCAGAGGAATTCTCGATCGGAAGCATGGCATAATCCGCCAGGCCCTCCTTGATCGCCTCCATGCATTCCCGCCAGGTGGGCATGTGAAAAATACTGACGTCCTCGCCAAAATAGTTGAACGCGGCGCGCTGCTGATAAGCGCCTTCCACGCCCTGATAGACGACGCGGCAGTGCTTGCGGTCGATCTTCTCGACACAGGTAAAAGGCAGGCTGCCCGATACGCCCTCCTCCGCCAGCAGCTGATACTGCAGCTTCCGGCTCATCGCCATGAGCTGCTGGAACAGCTCCTGCACACCATGGCGATTGAAATCATTGTGCGTCAGCGCGCCGAGCGTCTGCAGCTTCTCCTGCTCCCTGGCGCGGTCAAGCACCTTCTTTCCATTTGCAATCTTGTACTGCGCCACCTCGCGGCAGACATCCATACGCCGCTCAAACAGCTTCACCATCTCGCGGTCAATCTCATCGATCTCCCCGCGGAGCTTCTGTAAATCTTCCATAGCAAATAATTCCCCTGTGTTCTAAAATACTTTATAAACGCTTTGAGAAAATCTGATAAAGGCAATTCCACTCAAAATCGTCTTTCGGCACATAATCCTTCGGGAAAAAGGAGCCAAGCCTCTCCTTAAGTGCCGGATCACTCAGCTCCGATCTCAGGTCTTTTTTAAGCCCATTGATCTCCAGGAATTCGCGCACACCGGCAACTCCTTCCTGCACTCTTTCTGCTTCTACATAGTAATCCATGTCATATCTGGTATCAGTTTCCCAGCGGGTAAGCATGTCTGCTTTCTCTTTTATCCATTCTGTTAAAATAACTCTGGATCCATTATCCCGCGACATACGTACCAGTTTGTCTATATCATGCGTGTTCGGCACAGTCACACCCACGCACTCCAGGAATGCTTTCAGTGTCTTTTCAACGGACTGCTGCAGGTGATATGCCACGTTATTTAAATAAGATTCGTCGTTCTCAGGAATTTTCAGCAAATTTACCGCAGAGCAATAATCCATATATGCTCTTCTGAAAAGTCTGATATCACACATATATACCCTCCCTGTCAAAAACAACGATTCCTTTTTTTTCTACTTCCTGGCGCAATCGCTCCCCCATACGATCTGCATAAATAATGTCAATTTTTTCGCCTGGCTCTACACTTTTACAATGGAAAAATCTGCTGCTGTCACTGCGCTCAATACACAGATCCAGATCACTGCAGCTGTTGCAGCGAAATTCAACACTGCTCCCGAACACAATCACGGCTCTTACATTCTGATCCTCCTCAAAATCCGTCTGCAGCTCCTGCAGCAGATCCTGCTTCAGCGGATGAATATACTCCGCATTCAGAAAAGTCACCGACTCTCTTTTCCTGTCAAAATGAAAATGAAGGTCAAAATTATTATATTTTCCTGTTTCTTTCCATTTTTCCACAGCAGTCATGCCGGCCTCCAATCCGACTTCCCGCGCGAGCTTCCCCAGCCAGGAAAGTGAGCCGAAGGCCAGGATCACATCCTCCTCTCCCGCCAGGGAAAGCGCCGTGTCCACGGCCTCCCGGATACTTTCCGCAACACACACATCAGAACAATACTTCCCTGCTTCCCGTGCAAGCTCCGCGGCAGGAAGCGCGCGCGGATTGTCCGGCGGTGTAATCGTCAGAATCTCCGCCGCAAGCGGAGCAGTCTGACGCAGGAGTTCCCCGTATTCCTTATCCTTCAACACGCCGATGATAAAAATCAGTCTCTTTTCCGGCAGATAATTCACAATGGATTCCCGCAGGCGCGCCGCAGCGTCGCGGTTATGCGCGCCGTCCATCAGGAAGAGCGGCTTCTCCTTCAGCACAGTGAAGCGTCCCTGCCAGACGGTACTGCGAAAGCCCCTGCGGACAGCCTCTTCCGGTATCTTATAACCCTTTTCACACAGGGCATCCAGCACTTCAAGGGCAAGCGCCGCGTTCTCAAACTGATATTCCCCGCAAAGGGAAATCTCTATATCCGTGCGCTCCCGGTAGTTAAAACTCTGCCGCAAAAGTCCGCGTCTGCGATTTCGTATCTCGTCCGGCTGTACCCATACAAGCGGCGCCTCAAAAGCAGCGGATTCCCGCTCGATCACTTCCGCCGCCTCCGGCTGCTGCGCTGCGCTGACCACCGTGCAGCCCGGTTTGATGATACCGGCCTTCTGCTCCGCGATCGCGCCGAGCGTACTTCCAAGGAACTCCATGTGATCCATGCTGATCGACGCGAGCGCCGCCACCAGCGTATTCTCAATCACATTCGTCGCATCCTTAAGGCCGCCTCTTCCGACCTCCAGTACGACCAGATCACAGCACTGCTCTGCGAACCAGAGAAACGCAAGTGCGGTCTCCGCCTCAAAAGTCGTCGGATGGCGTTTTCCCTCCGCGAGAAGCTCCTGCCCCGCCGCGCAGATCCGCTCCGTCAGGCGCGCCAGGTCTTCCCTGGGAATGTATGCCTCATTTACCTGTATCCGTTCACGGTAACTGAAAATCGTCGGGGAGATGTAGCGTCCCACCCGATAGCCCGCCTCTTTCAACGCAGTAGAGACGAAGGCCAGTACAGAGCCCTTTCCATTCGTTCCCGCGATATGCACGAAGGACAGCTGACGCTCCGGATTCCCCAGCTTTTCCAGCATTCCCTTCAGCGGTTCAAGCGTGAACTCGCCTGCGTACTGATTGCAGCTGTCCAGAAAGGTTCTGGCTTCTTCATATGTCATGTTGCATCACTTTTTCATTCGTTTTTTTGCCCATAGACGGTTTTATTATAGTATAAATGCGGACATATTTCAAATACTATCCGTATGATGAGGGAGAATTTTTTGAAATGTGGAATATTTGGCTGGACGATGGAACTGCTCTGGAGCGGCTTTCACGCCTTTCGCGTGCGTAACATGAAGCTGACCGGGAAATCCTCTCTTTGGATGTTTCCGATCTACGGCAGCGCCTCGCTGCTCGCCCCGGCCATGCGCCGTCTGAAAGAAAGTCATAAAAATGTGGTGGAGCGCGGCCTGATCTATATGAGCTGTATCTATGCCATGGAATTCGCGAGTGGCACGTGGCTGAAACGCCGCGGCATGTGCCCGTGGGACTACAGCAGAAGCCCGCGGCACTATAAGGGCGTCGTGCGTCTCGACTACGCCCCGGCCTGGTTTCTCGTGGGGCTGGCGTTTGAACGGATGCTGACGCCGGATTAGCATTTCCAC
>JAJPXQ010000150.1 GCA_021205385.1 Lachnospiraceae bacterium
GATTCGTACACCATTGCTAAATGTTTTAAATGAAGCAATGTTTGAAATTACAAATAGTGATTCTCATAAATTAGGTGAAGCTGCCGGGAAAATGGTGTTATTACAGACACTGCAGGAAATTGTAAACCGCTTATCAGGCGATTATCAAGAAGGAGATTATAAATATTATTATGTTGAATTTCTGAAAAATGATAAGATCTTATTAGATGAGGATTATTTGCCGATTTTGGATGAAGTGCCGGAACTTGCTGATTTTTCAGTAGCTTCCAGAATTCAGATGCACTGTGATCAGGATGAAGCAGATTATATTGATAGATTGCAAAGTATTTTTTCTGGTGGAGATGATTATGGAAGCGCAGAATTGATTCTTCGATATTTGGATCATGAAGGCAGAGCACTTTCAACTGAGAAATTAGAAAGATTTGATATAGAAAGGGCTATCGTATATCCTTTACATGATTTGGAAAACAAACGGAAAGAATTTATTGAGGACATCGAGTTAGCCCAGAGTTTCGGCCAGATTGATAATACTGTAGAAAACATTAAAGAATTAACACTCCAGATAATGGAATCCTGGTATACATGGGCTATCGAAACAAAAAACTATGGTTTTTTTGAAAAAATTCTGGAGGAGTTTAGAAAAAAAATCAAAATGGATGCCCGGGACAGAGCGCAGGAACTACAGAAAAATCTCGATGCATATTTAAAAGAAAATACATCATGGGAGGAAGACAAATTAATTAGCAAGGCAATTATCCAAATCCGTGAACGCATAGAACAGCAAAACTATGCGGCTGCTGAAGACCTGCTTAATCGTGTTATTGCAAATGATCTTGATCTTGAAGTTACAGTTCAGCAGGATGATTATTTGTTACAGTTCCTTGATGAATACGATGTTGATTACAAAATGACGGCAAATTCGGGCGTGACACTTAATTATTTGGTTAATACCGTATATAAAAGCAACAAAGACATTAAAGGTGGCAATCGGTTATTAGAAAACTGGCCACGCACCGCTGGTGTGAAAGAATTTTCGCTTAAAATTTTGTTGAGTTCACTTGGATTTAATCTGGAATCTGTAAAGGGCGAAAAATCGATTCTTGGAAAAATTGAAAATTATACAGTTGTGTTAAAACGACCGCAGAATGGAAGAAAGATCAATTATAAACATCCGATTTCTGCGTTTGGATCTGAAGCAGAGGAAAAAGGCTTTAGAGTGGTTTGCCTTTTCGGAAAGACAGATGCAACAAGATTAATTGATATTTTCAAAGAAATCGGAAATGCAAAAAATACGTTAGTGCTGCTTGATTATGCATTAACTTTGGCGGATCGTAGAACGTTGGCGAGAAAAACAAAAACGGATATGAATGGAAAAGTATTCGTTGTTATTGATAGAGTAGCTGTTTTGTATCTTGCAAAACACTATACTGAAACTGCAATTAACAGAATGTTAATGTCTATCGTGATGCCGTTTGCAGCATACCAACCGTATATCGTAAAATCAGCTGATGTTATGCCTCAAGAGATTTTCATTGGCCGTAAAAAAGAGCTTGAAAAGATTGAATCTCCTACAGGCGTCAATATTGTATATGGCGGACGTCAGTTGGGAAAATCTGCTTTGCTTAGAATGGCTAAAAAAGATATCGATCATGATGAGAATGGGGACAGAGCGATCTTAGTGGATATTAAGGGCATTGACTACAAGGCAGCTGCAAAGAAAATATCAGCTGTATTGTATGATGAGGGCGTATTGAGCAATGAGCATATTACCGATGACTGGAATGAGCTTGCAAGAGATATCATGAACCGTCTGCGCGATAAAGCAAACCCCATCCCGTACCTGCTGCTGTTAATGGATGAAGCAGACACGTTTATTGAAAGCTGTGAAAGCATTGGCTATCAACCGTTTGATGCTCTGAAAGATATTCAAAGTGTTGGTTCTGGAAGATTTAAATTTGTCGTAGCCGGGTTACGCAATATTGTCCGCTTTAAGCGTGAGGCTGCTCTTGGAAATAACAGCGTTATTACTCATTTGGATTCCTTGACAGTAAAGCCGTTTAAATCGATGGAAGCCAGGGAGTTACTTGAAGTACCGTTGTCCTATCTGGGCTTTCGATTTCCGAAGGACAATGAAACAGAAGTATTGGTATCAACGATTTTTGGAACGACAAATTATTTTCCTGGACTGCTGCAGCTTTATTGCTCAAAGTTAATTGAAGCTATGTGCCGGGATTATGCTGGTTACTCTGAAAGTGAAACACCACCGTATATTGTGAAAAAGGATCATATTAAGAAGGTTCTTGCAGAACAGTCCTTGCAGCAGGATATTCGTGAAAAATATTTTATTACATTAAAAGTCGGAGATGATGATTATTATTACATTATCGCATTGATGGCAGCCTATCACTATCACGAGAACAGATCACAAAACGGCTGCAGCGTAAGCGATTTGATGGATATAGCCAGAACATTTTCTATTGGAAAGATTTCATCGATGAACAACAGTAAGTTAGAGGCATTGATGGAAGAAATGTGTGAGTTAAATGTTTTGCAGCATACTGGAAATGGCCGTTATCGTTTTACGAGACATAGTTTTTGCCAAATGTTGGGAACGGTTCAGCAGATTGATGACGAACTTATGAATTACATGGAGGATTAATAATGGAACAGATATGGTGGAATCATATCATTAAAGCCCATTCATTCCTTGAAGAAATTGTATCAGAAACGGTTAAGGGGGGCAGTATACTGCTCTCCTTACCGGATACCATACCTTGGAGAAGTACATTAATTGATATAGTAAGTGAGCGTCTCCGCGTAGAAAATTCAAAGAATAAATTGGATGTGGTAGAGTGTCCGGAGATGGATCCTGGCGAGTATTTATTGGAGCGTTTTTGCAAAAAGGAAATTCGTGCTAGGTATCGTTACGGTATGAAGTATGCAGAGTTCTTGGGGAAGTGTCAGGAAACAGTATTAAATGACAGGTATGTCTGGGTCTCTGGTATTTCAGCTGACAAAATTGATAAATGGATTGAATTTGTGTCTGATTATCAAAAAAAAGTAAAAGATAAAACTCCAGGGATTTTCATTTTGGAAGTGCACGATGATGCATTGGCTAAGAAAAGTAAAAAGGGAATTAAGAATCTGATATTTAATCAAAGTATTGGAGAATACGATAAATATGCATTTTGTGCTTTGGCAGCGTCTCAAACATCGTGTAAGAATTTTTTGCGCCCATATCTGGCAGAGCTTGTGTCTTCCATTTGTGGTGACGATGTTGAATTGTGTGCAGCATGTGTTTCTTGTGGAGGGGATTTTTTAAAATCCCCCATGGACACAATCAATATGATTGTCGGGAAATCTTTTCGAAGTGATGGTGAGTGCTTTACATTTTCTAAAGATACAGAGGATGTCACTGGTTCTATATGGGAGTGTCAGATAAAGTATGTTTTTCCGCTAATAGAAGATTATAGAAAATACTTTATCAGCAGATATGCGGGTGCTATTAAAAGTGTTCTCCCTCTTACTAATAGCTACGGTGAAAAAGTAACAATACCTGAGGATGTTGAAATCGGTACACTGCTGTATTTGACCGGAAAAGGAGATATCAGCATTTCTCAAAGAGAGTATGCAGAATTGGAAAGATATAGAAATGCTCGAAACAAGCTGGCCCATATGAATATATTAGAGAATGAGGATCTTGAAGTTATACTTAAAACAGGAAAGCATAC
>JAJPXQ010000089.1 GCA_021205385.1 Lachnospiraceae bacterium
TACTTTGGGAAGACATACTCATTTTTTTAATTACAGTTTGCGGAAACTCAAGATTCAAAACAAATGATATTGTTTGGAAAAGATTAGATTGAGTAGTTTTCCCGCAATGTGACATTCCCCTGGGGGAATGAGGACACCGCCACCCTCCTCTCCATCCTCGATGAATACGACGTCAAAGCCACCTTTTTCATGACCGGCGGCTGGGTCGCATCCTACCCGGACGACGTGAAAGCCATCGCCGCCGCAGGACACGATCTCGGCAACCACAGCGAGAACCACAAGCAGATGTCGACCCTGAGCGCCGGTGAATGTAAGGAGGAGATTCAGAGTGTCCACAATAAGGTAAAAGAGCTGACCGGCCTTGATATGACGCTGTTCCGGCCGCCCTACGGAGATTATAACGATACGCTGATTGAGGCCGCGAACGGGCTCGGATACCACGCGATTCAGTGGGACGTGGACAGCCTGGACTGGAAGGACTACGGTGCGGACGCGATCGTCTCACGCGTGCTGGACAACGAGCATCTCGGGAACGGCTCGATTATCCTCATGCACAATGGTGCCACTTACACGAAAGATGCCCTGCCCCGGGTCATCGAGGGGCTCAGGGAGAAGGGCTATGAACTCGTGCCGATCTCGGAGCTGATCTATACAGAAAATTATGAGATGGACCACGAGGGGCGACAGTATGTGACCGGCAACTAAAGAAGGATTACTCCATCCTTTTCAGCTCCGGCCAGACAGTCAGCAGCATTGTAAGAAAACAGGCTCCACCGCCGATCACATTCGATATCGGCTCAGCCATGAATACGCCGTTCGTTCCCAGTCCCCACAGATACGGGAGAAGCAGCGTCAGCGGAACGACCATGACGACCTTCCGGAACAGGCTGAAAAAGATCGCCTGCCTCTTCTTATTCAGAGCCTTGAAGACTGTCTGGCCACTGTACTGGAAAGCCTGCCCGATAAAAGCATAGAAATACAGGTGCAGCGCCGGGACCGCATCGGCGAGCAGTGTTTCGTCCGAGCTGAAAATGGAGATGAAAAGGACGGGTCTCCATCGGATCAGCAGCCAGACGATCAGCGTATATGCCACGCCCGTCATGGTCATAATCTGAATCGCCCTGCGGACATTTCCGGGACGTCCGGCTCCATAGTTATAACTGATAATCGGAGACGCACCCTCCGTCACCGCCATAACCGGCGTATCCAGGATCTGCCGCACAGAAGAGATGATCGTCATAATGGAGACATAGATTTCCCCGCCAAACTGCATCAACATGCGATTGCAGACAATCTGCACCAGCGAATTGGTGCACTGCATGACAAAGGGCGCCGTGCCGAGACTCACGATGTCTCCGGCAAAGGGAAAATATTCCCGCAGCCGCTGCTGTCTTTCCCATGTAATCCGGTACTCCAGGCGCCCGCCGCGCAGACAGCAGAGCACAAACAGAGCCGACAGCCCCTGCGAAATCACCGTGGCAAGAGCCGCTCCGCTCACGCCCATCCCCAATCCAAAGATAAACAGCGGATCAAGAAGCAGATTTGCGCCGGCGCCGATGATGACAGAGCACATGCCAAAACCCGGAAATCCCTGCGCGTTGATAAAAGGATTCATGCCGGTCGCCAGCATGGAAAACAGAGTTCCCAGCAGATAAATGCGCAGATAGACGACCGCGTAGCGCATCGCGCTCTCCGACGCCCCGAAAAGCGTCAGCAAGGGCTTCGCGCCCGCTTCGCCCACCAGGAAAATCAGGATCGCCGTCACGCAGAGCAGACGAAACGCGGTATTCATAATACGCCCGGCTTTCTCCCGGTTTCCCCGCCCGATCTCCATGGCAAAGAGCGGGGAGCCGCCCATCCCGTACATGTTGGTGAAAGCTGTGATGATGAGAATGACCGGAAAGCACAGTCCGACCGCTCCAAGCGCTTCGGTTCCCTCCCCCGGAATTCGTCCGATATAAATCCGGTCCACAATGCTGTAGAGCAGATTCAGAATCTGCGCCACCAGCATCGGGAAAGCGGTCTGCACAATATTTTTTGCTATTTTCCCGCTCTCAAAATCTACCTGCTTCATTTTTGTCCGCCCACTTCCTCACGATAGAGAATCAGTCCGCCCTTCCGGCTCCGGCCCGTATTCCAGAGTCCATCGAAGTCAAGCCATTTTGCCGCGCTGTAGGTGACTGCCTTCACCTGAAGGCAACCCTCCTTCATCCGATAACCGATCAGCAGAAACCAGTGCCACTCATAATCCTTAAAGGCCGGATCATGATGCATCAACAACAGGCAGGGCACCGGAAAGCCACCGTCGATCTGCGCGCGCAGCTTCTCCCTCGCCGTCGGAAGGTCCGTCTCTCCCGGCAGTCCCTCCATAGCGAGCGTGCGGATGCCCCGCTCGTGCAGATATGCGCTCATCCCATCCAGATAGATTTCCAGGCGTGCGACACCGCCCATGCGGGGCCGCAGATAAGGCTTCATCACCATGGCAAAAGCAATATAGCTCTGACGACTCAGGCCTTCTTTCCGACACAGGGAAAACGGGATTCCCGGAACCGCCAGATCGGGTCTGTGCAGGTCAAAATAGATGCAGCTGTCGCAGGCCGCTGCCGCCGCACAGCCGCCAAGCCTCATCATCGGATCAGTAAACCAGTCCTGACATCCGCCATATGAGGTTCCTATCTGAAAATAAGGCAGTTCCTTTGCAACCATGAACGCGTCACTCCTCCGACAACTCTTCCAGATATTCTGCGAGACGCCCTGCCTCGATCTGGCCCGGAGCAGACGTCTGACCAATGCAGCCAAAGGTCACTGCCGAGCCGAACAGCTCTCCGCTCAGTCGGCTTATAAGCCCCAGTTTTCCCATCGACATCGTGATCAGAGGACGATCTGCATAGCGGCTGTTCATTTCCCATGTGGCGTTCAACAGCGCGACTACATCGTCCTTTGTCTGCGGCGTCACCGCCAGCTTGCAGATGCTGGCTCCGGACTGCTGCATGACGCACAGGCGTTCCACCATCACACGGACCGAGGGCGTCTTCTGAAAATCATGACTGGATCCGACGACCAGAACGCCACAGGCTTTCAGTTCCTCCACCAGTTTCGTGGTCGCAGGAATCGCCTGCGCAAACATTTCTACATCAATAAGGTCTGCAAAACCGCTCCCGGCCGCCGCAAGATTCAGCACCCGATATTCCTGCCAGGAAATATCTGCTTCGCCGCCCTCCGCAGCCGTCCGAATCGTAAAGAGAAGCGGCAGACCGCCCAGCTCTTTCCAGAGACTTTCCAGCATTCCTGTCACCGCATCCGGCTCTTTCAGATTTTCAAACCAGTCCGCACGCCATTCCACAAGATCAGCAGGCGAACCCTTCAGAGCCTCCGCCTGCGTGAGAATCTCCGACTCCGTATGTCCGACAATCGGCACACAAATCTTCGGCCTGCCCTCCCCGATAAGCAGATTCCTGATCCGCAGACTCTTTTTCTTCATGACTTTCTTCTCCTTCCAGTTATACCGGGATCACTTCGCCCAGTGTAAATGAGTAGATCAGCCGCTCTCTTACCTGCTTTCCGGTGAGCATATGCAGCGCCTGCGCGTAATAGTCCAGCTGCACGCGATACTTGTCAGAAAGCTCGCGCCCTGTGCGTACGTGATCGGTCTTATAATCCACGAGGACAATGCCATTATCCTCGTAAAAGAAAGCATCAATGATGCCCTGGATCAGCACGGTCTCCTCCGGATCCGAACCATCTACCTGATCGCCCGGCAGTCCGATGACGAAGGGCTGCTCACGGAACAGCTCTCCGCGCTCACCGGCGCGCTGCATTCGCACGGAAAGACCGCTTTCCTCCAGCGCGCGAAATTCGCTCCATCTTACCACACGTGCATCCTCCTCCGCAATTTTTCCGGCGTCCACAAGCCGCCGAAGCTCTGCGCGCATATCAGAGATTCTGCTGAAATCCAGCCACTCCATGACTGTGTGATAAACCGTCCCCCTCGCCGCGCCGGTCTTTCCTTCCGTCTGCTCGACAAACTGCGGAATCAGCGGAATCACATCGGACTCCGGATAAAGCTCCTCCTCCGCATCCGACTCCTCGCGCATCCGGAGCTTTTTGAGTTCTGTGACGCTGTATTTCTGCTTCGCGGCGGTTCGGTTCTTCCAGGAATATTCCCAGGAGAGACGCGCATCTACCTCCTGCGCAAGCGCCGGATCGGCTTCCTTCTGCAGAAGCTGCGCCTCCATTTCTTCTCTCGAAAGTTCCGCTGATACCTGCCCCGCAACCGCTTCACGGATAAGAGACTCCATCGAAATCCGGCGTACTGCGAGCGCGCTGTCTGCCGGATTGAGCGCCGGGAGAATCCACGCGAGACAGCAGCCTGCACCCGCGATCCGGGAAAACGACAGACGCTCTCCGCGCCGCTCTGTCTCCAGCAGCTTTTCTTCCGCCATGCCGGTCAGGATCAGTTTTTCCTTTGCACGCGTCATCGCCACATAGAGGATACGCAATTCCTCCCCCAGAGAGTCCAGCCGGTTCTGCTTCCGGATCAGCTGTTTCAGCAGGGTGGGCCGGCGCAGTCTGCGCTCTGCGTCTATATAGTCAAGTCCGGCGCCCCAGCGGCTGTGCATCACCAGTTTATCACGGCTTTCCTGCCGGTTAAAGGATTTTCCCATACCTGACACGAACACAATCGGAAATTCCAGTCCCTTGCTATGGTGGATGCTCATGATCTGCACCGCGTCGCCGCCCTGTCCCGGCAATGCCGCCTCCCCGAGATCCATCTGATATTTCTGCATTCGTTCTATATAACGAACAAAATGAAACAATCCGTGATAACTGATTTTCTCATAATCCTGCGCTTTCGCAAGCAGCATCTGTACATTGGCGAGGCGCTGCTCTCCGCCGGGCAGGGCCCGGATACGGTTCAGGTAATCGTGTTCCGCTACAATGCTCCACAGAAGCTCATGCACCGGCATGTAGGCCGCCCGCTCCCGGTTCTTCTGAAGCTCTGCGAAAAAAGCACGCAGGCGGCCGGAAAGCGAATCTTCCATTTCTTCTGTATAGGCAACACAGGCCCGGTGAAAACTTCCCTCCTGGCTCGCTGCACGTATCTTCGCCAGCTCCTCCGAGGAAAAGCCGCCAAGCATCCCGTGCAGCGCTGCCGCAAGCGGAATCTCCTGCGTCGGATTGTCGAGTACCTTTAAATAAGATAACAGCGTCTCGACTTCCATTGTCCCGAAATATCCCTCGCGCGACTGCGCCCTGGCCGGGATCCCTTCCTCCTGCAGCACCCGGACAAAGGTCTCGCTCCAGCCAGACATCGTGCGCAGCAGGATGACAATATCGCCGGGACGCACTGCGCGCATCTCTTCCTTCTCCATCACCTGCGCGTCCGCGAGCAGCTTTCGGATACGCGATGCCACCAGATGAGCCTCCGCCTCCGGCTTTGTCCAGCGACACTCCTTCTCCCACGTCTCCCAGTCCTCCTTCGTAAGGACGCAGAGCTCTGCCTCCGCCGCGGCAGACTCCGGATAGAGCGCTCCCGCCCGCAGCGCTGCCGCATCATCATAGTCGATGCCGCCGAGTTCCGGACGCATAATACGTCGGAACACCTCGTTGACAGGGGTGAGTACCTCGCTTCGACTGCGGAAATTCTGGTGCAGGTCGATGCGCACGCCTCCCTCATTTCCACCGTAATTTCTGTATTTTTCAAGGAAAAGTCCCGGCTCCGCCTGCCGGAATCGATAGATACTCTGCTTCACATCGCCGACCATGAAGCGGTTATCCCGCCCATGGCGGTTCCTGCTGATGCTCTCGAGGATCGCTTCCTGCACGAGATTGGAATCCTGATACTCGTCCACCATGATCTCTTCAAAATAATCCGCGAACAGATCCGCCGTCTGCGACGGAACCAGCTTCCCATCAACTTCGCGTGTCAGAATACGCAGAGCCAGGTGCTCCTGATCTGAAAAATCCAGGATATTTTTCTTCCGCTTCTGCTCGTCAAACCGCGTCATAAATTCTTTCGTCAGCGCTGCGAGTGTCCTCACCTGCTCCTTCGTCTTCCGAAGCTGCGCGAACTGGACATCGTCCGGCACCGAAAAATATTGCTTTTTCAGAGACTTCAGCGCATCTTTCATATCGCTGCGCAGCTCCATAACGCGCTCGCAAAGCTCCTCATCCGCGCCTGCCATCACCTTTGCACGCCGACTCGGCAGCTTCATATAAGACACATCCGAAAGCAGATCGCGAAATTCTTCCACCGTGGCACAGTCCTGCAGATTCCGGAGCAGACGCTCATCATCCGCCAGCGCTTCCTGATAGGCCACAGGGCCTCCCGGCAGACGCGTGAGTTCCTCTGCTTCTCTGATGCAGCCTGCGGCATCCGCAGCCGCCGTATGCAGCTCCTGCAGCACCTCCGGCGCACCTGCGAAGGCGTCCCAGTCTCCTCCTTCCGGCATCTCATAGGCGTCCGCACAGTGTTCAAGCCAGCGAAGCGGCTGGGGACTCGCGACCGCATACTCATAAAGCTGAAGAATCATATCCTCCAGACCACCGCCCCGGTTCCCGCTCCCGTAGCTGTCCGCGAAACGCAAAAAGGCCTCTTCTCCGGCGCGATGCGCTCTGTTTACAACCTCCTGCGCGACATCCTGCTTGATCAGCCTGATCTCGCCTTCATCCGCAATACGGAAATTCGGGTTAAGATCGATCGTGTGAAAATAATTCCGGATCACATACAGGCAGAAGCCATGAATCGTCGTGATCTGCGCACGATGCACAAGCGTTTCCTGCCGCTGCAGCCAGGAGTTCGAGGGATCGTCCTTCAGCAGTTCCCCGATGCGCTTTCCGATACGCTCCCGCATCTCACCCGCCGCCGCGTTGGTGAAGGTTGTAATCAACAGGCGATCCACATCCACCGGATGCTCCGGGTCGGTGATCAGTGCAAGAATCCGCTCGACAAGCACCGCCGTCTTACCGGAACCCGCCGCGGCAGAGACCAGTATATTCGAATTTCTCGTATCGATGACCCTTCGCTGATCCTCGGTCCATACCACGCTCATGCCTTCTCCCTCCCACGGATCTTCTTCCATATTTCATCCGGCTCAAGAGGTTCAAGCCTGCGCTTCTTCAGACCGGGCAGCCGCTGGTCAAAACCGCATATGCTGTGGTAATCGCAAAACTGGCAGGCGCTTTCCTGCCGCAGTTCATACGGCGCAAGGCTCACCTCGCCGTTCAGAATCCGCTCTCCATACTCCTTTATCCTGTCATTTACATGACGTGACAGGGCGAGCAGCTGTTCCTCGTCCGCGACGCTTGAAGCAGCCGTGTATCCGCCCTCCTTCTTAAACTTCACCGGCAGCACATCTGAGCCGGACTGCGCCCCACGGTCCTGAAGCAGCACAACATTCTGATCACTGTTTACAATCCCGTTCCAGGCAAGCTCCTTCAGAAGTCGTCTGGCCGGATCTTCCTCATCCAGATAATCGAGCAGCGGATCCTCAATGTGATAATAGAACATTCCGGCAGGGCGCACCTTTCCGCCGCTCCTGCTTTCCAGCTCCATCGCGGCGTTCAGATAGACCGCAAGCTGCAGCTGCAACCCATAGTAAACGCTCGTCAGATCGAAGCGCGTTCCTCCGCTCTTGTAATCGATCACGCGCACGAACACCTCGCCGTCCCGCCGGCAGACATCAAGCCGGTCGATCCTTCCCTGCAGGCGCATTCGCGCATTCTCCGAGAGCAGTACGGATACACTCGGCAGCTGTTCCAGATTCCGGAATGATACTTCTGTCTCCTCCGGTAAAAATTCGCCGCATTTCAGCTGTTCCAGCACCGCCCAGGCCGTGCGCTGCGCGACGCGCTCCATTCTCCGCAGCGTATACGCATCGCGCTCGTCTGCAAGAAGCGTTTTTTCCGTATATTCCTGAACCGCTTTCCCGAGCGCCTGCGCCATCCATTCTTCCCGCTTCTCATCCGGCACATGGAACCAGCCATATCCGCCCGCCTCCACCGCTTCTGAAAAATATTTCAGCGCATCATGGAACACATTTCCCATGTCCACTGCCTTCAGTCCGCAGATCTCACGTTCCGCAAGACGCAGACCATACTGCAGGAAATGTGCGTAAGCACAGGCTGCAAAACGTTCCAGGCGTGTCACACTGCCGCCCAGCAGCCTGCCATAAAGTACCTTTGCCGTGGCCCGTCCTATCGGTTCTTCCCTGCGCGTATAAAAGACCGCGTCCAGAAGCTCATCGAGTTTCTTTCTCCATGCTTCCTGCCCGGCAAACCAGCCGATCAGCGCCCGCTGCCCGGCCGTGGCCTCTCTCTTTTTTTCCGCATGCAGCGCCTCCGCAAGCAGACGCAGCGACCCCTCCGGAGCAGCCAGCTGTCCGATAAGACTCTGATCCGCCTCCGTACGCACGGGAACTTCCGGAAATAATTCCTGCACCGACGCAATCAGGTACGAGGGGCGCAGCGCGTTTCCATCCGCGTCCGCAAGGCTCCAGGAAAGGCAGAGCTGCCGGGATGGCTTCGTGAGCGTGAGATACATATAAAACTTCTGAATGCAGGTCTCCTGCCGCGCCGTTGGCGCAAGTTCCACGCCCTGTTCGCAAAGTCGCTCCCGGTCCATCTGAGAGAGCAGGCCTCCATCCCCCTTCTTTCGCGGCACACTGCCTTCATTCACTCCTGCAAAAAAGAGAACCTTCACGTCCTTAAGACGGCTCCGTTCCATATCGCCGACAACGACCTGATCTGTCCCCGCCGGGATAAGACCGAGCCTCATCTCCGCAAATCCGGCGTCAAGAAGCTCTGCATACTCATCCAACGTCACCTGGCAATCGCCAAGCAGCATCACGAACTTATCAAATAACCCCATGACCATACCGTAGATCTGTGCATATTCACGGGCAAGGTCATGCTCTCCCGCCGCCTCAAAACGATTTTCATACTCTTTCAGACGCTGCTGAACCCCAAGCCCGAGCAAATAAGAGTACAGCGCCCGTGTCATCGTCTCCGCATCGGCCTCTTTCTTTTTCATCTGCTCCGAGAGCAAAGCCAGCCCTTCCACCGCCTTTTCCCGCAGCGTATTCAGTGCTGCAAGCTCCTCCTCCGACATGTTTTTCAGCGGATAGCGCCAGTTCTTCGTCCAGCCGGACAGACCCCTGATTCCGCGCGCCAGTACATAGTTCTCCAGCAGATCGACTTCCGAAGCTCCGACCGGCGCCATACCGCTGCGCAGGAAACGAAACATCGCCTCGTAGGAAAAATCCTCCCGCAGCGCGCCCAGCAGCGCGCGCAAAGCCTCCACAAAGGGATTCTTCAGAACATCCCGCTTCTGATCGATGAAGCCCGGAATATCCAGCGTGGCAAAAATCCTCGTAAAAAGCGTGCCATATGTCTCCAGATCTCCCGTGACAATCGCAATGTCACGATAACGATATCCCCTGTCACGCACCAGTTTCAGAATTTCCAGGCCGATATGCTCCGTCTCTTCCTGCGGGGAGCTCGCCGCAAAGAGCGTGATCTCATCGGTCTGCTCCGCATAATAACGATTCTCATGCCGGAAAATATGAGATTCCAGAAAGCCAAGCGCCGGCGCGTCCTGATATCGCCACACCTGTTCCCGTCCGAGCAGGACAGGCTCCTCCACGCGGACATGCGCCTTTTTCGCCGTCTCACCAAGGTCATGGATCGTCTTTTTCACCTTATAAAACAGCGCGTGCTCCGCCTCCGGCGCGAAAACATCCTCATGGCTGTCAATTGTGAAGGTCGCATACACATCTTCCGAGAGCTCCAGCAGACGCCCGATCAGCTCCATCTGAATCGGCGCGAAACCATTGTAGCCATCAAGTGCAATCACGCTGCCCTGCACCGAGGCGGACCTGTCGATAACCTGCGCAAGCGCCTCAAGAAGCTGCTCTGCCGTCAGATAGGCGTCCCTGAGATAAGACTGGAAAGCTTCGCAGATCACCTTCATGTCTGCAAGCTTAAAACAGAGCTGCGGATTGTCCTGATTCTGCGCAATTATGCCGTCGAGCTCTTCCGGTCCGATCCGATACTGGACAAATTCGGACAGCAGCGACTTCACCTCTGAAATAAAGCCCAGCTTTTTTAAATTCCCACTGAGGAAATGCAGTTCGCCGCTCTTCTCTTCTGCCAGCCGGCGCAGAATCAGATTCTTTCCGCTGTCCTCGAGAATCCGCCGGTGCTCTCCGCCCACTTCCTCGAAAACGCGGTGCGCCAGCCGCTCGAAGCTGAGCACGTCAATATTCATGATCCCATGATTGGGATGCATCATGACGAGATCCTTCTGGGTCTGCATCGTAAACTGCTCCGGCACGAGAATCAGATACTGCCTGTCGGGCCGTGCAATAGATTCTTTTATGATTTTTTCAAACAGATAATGGGATTTCCCCGCCCCGGCGTTGCCGAGAATCAGATGCAGTGACATAGCATCCCCCTTTGGCAGAAAATAAGGCGCTGCAATTCTACAGCGCCTTCCTCCTTATTCCCTCAGCGCACCCTTGATGGCCGCCAGAAAGTCTTCAAATGTCTCAAAGGCCGGGATATCCGGGTTATCCTTCTGTATCTGCTCCGTACTGCGGAACAGGAAACCCGCACGGCTCGCCCGGATCATTCCGAGATCATTATAGCTGTCTCCTGCCGCGATCGTCTCGAAACCGACCGACTGCAGTGCCTTTACCGTGGAGAGCTTGGACTGCTCGGTACGCATCCGGAAGCCCGTGATCTCGCCATCCGGCGCGACCTCAAGGGTGTTGCAGAAAAGTGTCGGCCAGTCGAGCTTCTTCATCAGAGGCTTCGCGAACTGCGTGAAGGTGTCGCTAATGATGATAACCTGTGTCAGCGTGCGCAGCTCGTCCAGAAATTCCTTCGCACCCGGGAGTGGATCGATCTTTGCAATCGTCTCCTGAATCTCCTTCAGTCCCAGCCCGTGTTCCTTCAGAATGCCGAGCCGCCACTTCATCAGCTTGTCGTAGTCCGGCTCGTCACGGGTCGTCCGCTTGAGCTCCGGTATTCCGCTGGCCTCGGAGAAGGCGATCCAGATCTCCGGCACCAGCACGCCTTCCATATCCAGGCATACAATATCCATGTGTCTCCTCCTTTATTCCTCGACCCGGATCATACTGATAACATCCAGGCCCTTCGCCAGCTCCTGATACTCTGCTTCCGTCATAGATGGTGTCAGAATACCGACCTCGCCCTCGATCCCTGCATCAATCTTCTCCATTCCCAGAACCGGCACGGCGCCCTTCACACGCAGGAAGAAACGATGCTTCATCTCGCTGACCGGTGCAAGAGCAAGCCTTTCCTGCGACCAGGAAACCGGCGTCACAGCGCCAAGATTTCTCGCCGCATCCACGATATCGCCCGCCACCGCGCTCGCGGTCGGGAGCTTGCCTGCTCCGCTGCCGTAGAACATCGAGTCGCCAAGCATGTTCCCCTTCACAAAGATCGCGTTGAACACATCGTTCACCATATAAAGCGGGTTCGAACGGTCGATCATGACCGGGCTCACCATCGCGCAGTAAGTGTCGCCGACCTTTTTGCTGACGCCGAGCAGCTTGATTGCGCGGCCCATTTTCTTCGCGTAGGTGAAATCCTCCACCGTCACCTTCGTAATACCTTCGGTATAAATATCCTTATAATCTACCTGCTGTCCGCTGGCCAGAGAGGTCAGGATCGCAATCTTGCGGCAGGCATCAAATCCTTCCACGTCAGCCTCGGGGTGCAGCTCGGCATAACCCTTCGCCTGCGCCTCCTTCAGCACGTCGTCGTAATCAAGACCCTCCTGCGACATCTTTGTCAGCATGTAATTCGTCGTCCCGTTCAGAATGCCGGAAATCTCAAGGATCACATCCGCCGTAAGCGAAGTGTTCAAAGGCCGGATGATCGGAATACCGCCGCCGACGCTCGCCTCAAAGAGATAATTTGCTCCATGTGCGCGCGCGACTTCGATCAGCTCCGCGCCGTGTTCTGCGACCAGCTCCTTATTCGAGGTGCAGACGCTCTTGCCCGCCATGAGCAGCCGCTTCGTGAAATCGTAGGCTGGACGCAGACCTCCCATGACTTCGGCCACAACCTTCACCTCGTCATCGTTCAGGATCTCCTCAAAATCATGCGTCAGCACGTCCATGACCGGATCTCCCGGAAACTCTCTGAGATCCAGCACATACTTGATGCGCAGCTCCTCGCCGACGTTTTTGTCGACAACCGCCTGGTTCGTCGTGATAACCTCATAGACGCCCGAGCCAACCGTTCCATATCCCATGATTGCAATTTTTATCATCGGTCTTCCTCCTATTTTTGTTCTTCCGGACTCAAACTGATCCATTTCAGATACGCATTGATAAATGTGTCAATCTTGCCGTCCATAACTGCATTCACATTGCTGAATTCCTCGCCGGTCCGGTGATCTTTGACCAGCGTGTAGGGCTGCATGACATAAGAGCGGATCTGATTGCCCCAGGCGATATCGCTGAGTTCTCCCTGAATACCCGAAAGCTTCTCCGCCTGCTTCTGCTGCTCCAGAATATAGAGCTTTGCCTTCAGCATCTGCATCGCCTTGTCCTTGTTCTGGAACTGCGAACGCTCATTCTGACACTGCACCACGATGCCTGTCGGCAGATGCGTGATCCGGATCGCCGACGAAGTCTTATTAATGTGCTGTCCGCCTGCACCGCTCGACCGGTAGGTATCGATCTTCAGATCATCCGGATTGATCTCAACATCAATCTCTCCCTCAATATCCGGCATCACATCCAGGGACACGAAGGACGTCTGCCGCTTGCCCTGTGCATTGAACGGGGAAATACGCACCAGCCGGTGCACCCCTTTCTCGGACTTCAGATAGCCGTAGGCATTCTCACCATTCACCTGGAAGGTCACGGACTTGATTCCTGCCTCATCGCCGTCGAGATAGTCCAGCACTTCTACGGAAAATCCCTTTCGCTCGGCCCAGCGCGTGTACATCCGGTACAGCATCCCGGCCCAGTCACAGCTCTCCGTGCCGCCCGCGCCCGCGTTCAGCTTCAGGATCGCGTTGCAGGCGTCATACTCGCCGGACAGCAGGGTCTTGATCCGCATGGACTCGAACTGCTCCGTGAATTGCTCCAGATTCTCCTGTATCTCCGGGATCAGAGACTCGTCATCCTCCTCATATCCCATCTCGATCAGGGTCTCGATGTCTTCGTACTGCCCCTGAAGACTTTCAAATTTCTCTTTTTCTGACTTGAGACGGTTCAGCTCTTTCATGCCCTCCTGTGACTGTTCTGCCCGGTCCCAGTAGCCGGGAGCTTCCATCTCTCTTTCCAGTTCCTCGATTCTGAGCTCCTTTGACGCGAGGTCAAAGTGAATCCCTCAGTTCTGTCATCGGTTTTGCGTAGCTGTTCAGTGTATATTTAAACTGATCCAGTTCTACCATAACCTCACCTTCTTTCTGTTCTGCTACGCTATATTATGCCATGGGAAAATCAGAAACGCAAGGACAAAAAAGCACAGCCGATCTATTTTCCATCGGCTGTGCCCGTAAACGTAAGTAACTTTATTTTTCCTTGCAGTCCTTGATGGAGAAGCTCACGCGGCCCATCTTGTCCTTGCCGAGGCAGACGACCTTGACGACGTCGCCCAGCGTCAGCACATCCTCGACGCGGTTGATACGCTCCTTCGCGATCTTCGAGATGTGAACCATGCCTTCCTTGCCCGGGGCGAACTCGAGGAACGCGCCGAACTCCTTGATGCTGACGACCTTTCCGGTGAGAACCTGACCTTCCTCGAAGTCGGTCACAATGATCGTGATCAGCTCTTTGGCCTTGTCCATCATCGCCTGATCCGTACCGCAGATCGAAACGGAACCATCGTCCTCGATGTCGATCTTCACGCCGGTCTGCTCGATGATCGTATTGATCGTCTTGCCTCTCTGGCCGACCACATCGCCGATCTTCTGCGGATCGATTGACATCTGAATGATCTTCGGCGCATACTGGCTGACCGTCTTGCGCGGCTCAGCGATCGCCGGCTTCATGCAGGTGTCCATGATGAAGAGTCTCGCCTGACGGCATCTCTCGATCGCACCCTCGACCATCGGCCTTGTCAGTCCGTGGATCTTGATATCCATCTGGATCGCCGTAATGCCCTCGGTCGTACCGGTCACCTTGAAGTCCATATCTCCGAAGAAGTCCTCGAGACCCTGAATATCGGTCAGCAGCACGAAATCATCATCCGTATCGCCGGTCACAAGGCCGCAGGAGATACCTGCCACCATCCGCTTGATCGGAACGCCCGCCGCCATCAGCGACATGCAGGACGCGCAGGTCGAAGCCATCGACGTGGATCCATTGGACTCAAAGGTCTCAGACACGCAGCGAATCGCGTAGGGGAATTCCTCCTCGCTCGGCAGCACCGGAACCAGAGCCTTCTCTGCCAGCGCGCCGTGACCGATCTCGCGGCGTCCCGGTCCTCTGGACGGCTTCGTCTCGCCAACCGAATAGCTCGGGAAATTGTAATGGTGCATATATCTCTTGCCGGTCTCATTTTCATCGAGACCGTCCAGTCTCTGCGCCTCAGACAGCGGAGCCAGCGTACACACATCGCAGATCTGGGTCTGTCCGCGCGTGAACATCGAAGATCCATGGACTCTCGGGATGATATCTACTTCCGCGGAGAGCGGACGGATCTGCGTGATCTCTCGGCCATCCGGACGCTTGTGATCCTTCAGGATCATCTTGCGAACGGTCTTTTTCTCATACTGATAGACCGCCTCGCCCAATACCGCGAGCCACTCTTCCTTATCAGCAAAAGCTTCCTCAAGTCTCTCTGTCAGAGCACGCACATTCGCCTCGCGGGTCTGCTTGTCATCCGTGAAGACTGCCTCTTCCATCTCCTGCGGCGGAACAATCTCTTTCATCGCAGCAAACAGCTCCTCCGGTACCGCATAGCTCGTGTAAGCATGCTTCTCCTTGCCCACCTCGGCCACGATCTGGTCGATGAAGCGGATGATTTCCAGATTGATCTCATGCGCCTTGTAGATGGCCTCGATCATCTTCGCCTCCGGCACCTCATTCGCGCCGGCCTCGATCATGATGACCTTCTCTCTCGTAGAGGCAACGGTCAGGCTCAGATCACCCTTCTTCCACTGCTCCTGAGACGGGTTCACGATCAGCTCGCCGTCGATCATGCCGATCTGCGTCATCGCACAGGGACCTGCAAAGGGAATATCGGAAATGCTGGTCGCAATCGCAGAACCGAGCATCGCCACCAGCTCCGGACGGCACTCCGGGTCTACACTCATGACCAGGTTGTTCAGCGTCACATCATTGCGGTAATCCTTCGGGAACAGCGGGCGCATCGGACGGTCGATGACACGATCCGTCAGCACTGCGTTTTCGGACGCCTTGCCCTCTCTCTTGTTGAATCCTCCCGGAATCTTGCCGACCGCATACATCTTCTCCTCATACTCCACGCTCAGCGGGAAGAAGTCGATTCCGTCGCGGGGTTTCTCCGACGCAGTCGCAGTGGACAGCACTACCGTCTCACCGTAATGCATGAATGCCGCGCCGTTCGCCTGTGCGGCTACGCGTCCGACATCCACTCTGAGCGTTCTTCCGCCCAGTTCCATTGTGTAACTTTTGTACATGTTTCGTATCTCCTTTCTGAAAATCATATATCTTTAGCGGAAGATACCGAAACTACTGAAAAACGCGGAGCGGCGCCGCGTTCTGCGCTTTTCAGTGGTCTCGGAAAATATCTTCCGCCGACAGACGCTACGAAAAACAGGGCGGAGAAGCTCTCCGCCCTATGGCCTTTTACTTTCTCAAACCTAATTTCGCGATCAGTGCACGATATCTCTCGATATCCTTCTCCTTCAGATACGCCAGCATTGCGCGTCTCTGTCCGACCATCTTCAGAAGTCCTCTTCTGGAATGGTGATCCTTGTGATTCACCTTCAGATGCTCGGTGAGCTCCTGAATCCTCGCCGTCAGAAGTGCCACCTGCACCTCCGGTGAACCGGTGTCTCCCTCGCTGCGACCATACTCGGCGATAATCGCCTGCTTCTTTTCCTTAGAAATCATCGTGTTTCTCCTCCTGTTCTTCTAAACGCCTGTCATTAAGGGACGGTCGGAGTATTCCAGACCCTGAATGACGGCTAAAATCATGCTTCACTACTCTAGCACAAACAATCTGCTTTGTCAATCATTTATAATCCGCACAGCCTTCACCGGAGTACGATAATAAAGACTCGAAATCGTGATGCCGACGCGCTCGTTGCTGGCGTGAACGACCTGGCCGCCACCGGCGTAAATCGCCACATGGTTGATGCTGGAACGGCTCCCATAGAATACCAGATCACCCGGCTTCAGATCGGAAAGGCTGATCGTCGTGCCGCAGTTCGCCTGCGCCCTTGAGGAGTGCGGCAGACTGATCCCGAAATTCCGGAACACAGCCAGTACAAAGCCTGAGCAGTCCGCTCCCTTGGTCAGGCTCGTGCCGCCCCACACATAGCGGTTGCCAATATACTGCTTCGCAAAGTCGGCGATCGCTACGCGGACGTCCGACACGCCCTCGCCATAAAGCACCTCGGAGATCGTCAGCGCCTCATCCAGCTTCGCGCCAACCTCCACATATTCCTTATAAATGTATCCGTCCTCACCGTCAAGGTCAATCTTCACCCACTCGTCAAGCTCCTCAACCACATCGAAGCTCTGACCGCTGCCGACGATATCGAGAATCTCACTGTCCATGTCCGGCTCTGTCCGGACACGCAGACCATCTGTCGTCACTTCCGCCACCGTCTTCAAAAGGGAGGATGCCTTGTCCAGCGCTTCGCTGCCAGTCAGTACATACTCGGCCTTGATGTAACCCTCTACTTCCCCGGATTTGATCTGAAGCCACTCGCCGTCCTCGCTCGTGGCAATGACATCACAGCCGGCCTCATTTCCGATCTTACCGACGATCTTGCCGTCCGTCGACGCGCTGTCGCGGATGTTCACCTTTCCTTCCGAAACAACAACAATCCCAAGATTACTGTAACCGTCCAGTCCAAACGAAGTCAGAACCGCTTCGCTTATCGCATTCTCAACCGCCTCCACGCTCTCCGCCTGGGCGAGCTGTCCGGTGATGCCGATCGTCGTACTGCTGCCCAAAGCACCGGAGGCCTGTGCGTCCAGTGCCGGCACGGCGATCAGTATCGTTCCCGTGAGAACCGCAGCCATTCCTTTCACAATAATTCTATTCCAATGATCTCTCATCAATACACCTCTGCAGATTTGTTACAAACTTGTTACAATTCCCAAACAATTTTATAACATATAGAGAGTCATTTGTCAATGCTTCATTCCGCCGCGCTCACCATTGTCTCCGCAAAGATCGCATAGCCCTTCGCGGGTTCATTGACGAAAACGTGTGTGACGGCTCCGATGAGACGCCCGTTCTGCAGAATCGGACTTCCGGACATGCCCTGGATGACACCGCCGGTCAGTTCAAGAAGCTCCTGGTCGGTCACACGGAAGACCATGCCCTTGTTTACATCGCTCTCATTCAGCCGGATCTCCGTGATCTCTATCTCATAATCCTTCCGCTCACCTGAGACTGCACTGCGAAGGACTGCCGTTCCGGTTTCGACCTCCTGCCTGAACGCAACCTCGACCGTCTCGCTGCCAAGCTCCCCGGCCAGAATCCCGTCGGCCTCTCCAAAGATACCGGCCTGTGTATTCTGAAGAATCGTCCCGCGAACATGGCGTTCCGAGTAGGTGATCGAGCCGCTCAGCTCGCCGGGCGTGCCGCGAACGCCCTTTACAATATCAAGAATCGTCGTATCATAGAGAGAGCCGCCCGCGGCATCGAGCAGCTCACCGGTATCGGAATCCGTGATACCATGCCCAAGTGCACCAAAAGAGCCGTCCGACGTCATGTAAGTCAGCGTGCCGATACCCTGGATATCGTCCTTCACCCAGATGCCAAGCTTATAGTCGCCCGCGTCAGTCTGCACCGCATTTAAGCGCACCTTAAGCTCCTCCCCGTCGCGATTCAGCTTCAGAACCATTGTTTCCGTTTTATTCGCCTGAATACAGGCGATCAGCTCGTCCTTATCCTCCACCGGCTTCCCGTTGACTGCCAGAATATAATCGCCGGCTTTCACAATCTGCAAAGCCGGTTCGCGCAAAAGTCCATCCGCCGAGGCCACCTCCGAAGTACCGACTACATAGACGCCGCGTGTCTCAAGATAAACGCCGATCGGCACACCGCCCGGTATCACGCTCACACGCTCCACGGCCTGCACCGACACCTCTTTGAGACCCAGGTTCAGGATCTGCTCGTCGCCGTAGCCGATGCGGATCACATCGGGTACCTGTGTTTTCATATACCAGGCGCTGTATACACATAATGTCAATATGGAAAGGATCAGAGCCAGAATCAGGCTGATCCGATAGATTCTGCGACGTCTCATGCAGCCACACCTTTCACGCTTGCTGGGCGCCCGCGCCGAAAAGTGCGCGCGGGCGTATCTGCAGGTAGTGTCTGCATGTTTGGCAGAAATGTTACTGGAAAGTCTTTCCTTTGAACTGCTCTGCCAGCAGTTTCATCTCACGGGCGTTATCGCGCACCGCGTCGGTGATCTCGGCTCCTCCCAGAATGCGGGCGAGCTCCTCCGTCACTTCATCACCCGCAAGAAGCCGGATATGCGTCGCGGTACCGCCGCCTTCCGCGTTCTTTTCAATCAGATAATGGCTGTCCGCCATCGCCGCGATCTGCGCCAGGTGGGTGATACAGATGACCTGGCGATTGCGGCCGATTGCCGCCAGCTTTTCGGAAACCCTCTGGGCAGTCCGGCCGCTGATTCCGGCGTCAATCTCATCAAAGACGACGGTGTCGATCGCATCTTGGTCAGCCAGTACGGTCTTGATCGCAAGCATGACGCGCGAAAGCTCTCCACCAGATGCGATCCTGGCAAGCGGCATCAGCTCCTCTCCCGGATTGGTGGAAATCAGGAATTCCACATCGTCCCAGCCAAGGGCCGAAGGCTCGCCAGTCTCCTTCACTGCAATTTCAAAACTTACATCGAGAAAATTAAGTTCTTTGAGCTCCTTGATCATCCGCCCGGAAAGTTCCTGCGCTGCCTGTGTACGGATTTCGTGCACTGTCTTACAATTGACATCAAGTTTCTTCTTCGCCTGCGTATAGCTCTCCTCAAGCTCGCTCCTGCGCTGTTCGATGTTCTGAAGAAAGTCGAGACGCTCCTGTTTCTCCTTCGCGGACGCGAAGATAGCTGCTACCGTGCGGCCATATTTCGCCTTCAGGTGGTTGATCAGGTTCAGGCGCTCTTCTGTCTCATGAAAATCCTGCTCGGAGAATTCCATCGACTCCATGTACTGCGAAAGCTCCCGGCCAAAATCCGCCAGAAGCGCGTCGACTTCACCCAGCTGCTCCGCGAGCGAAGCCAGTTCCTCATCATATTGCAGAGCCGTGTTCAGCTCCTTACAGGCCCGCCCGGTCAATTCGGAAGCGCTGCCTTCATCTTCCTCACAGAGCTGCCTCACGATTCCCAGTGATTCCATAATCCGACGGCTGTTCACCATGCGCCGGTAAGTCTGTTCGAGCATTTCGTCCTCGCCGTCCGCGAGGTGAGCCTCCTCAATCTCCTGGATCTCATATGTGAGCAGAGACTGCTCACGCAGACGCTCCGCCTCATCAAGACCGGTCTGGTCGAGTGATTTTCTCAGTGCACGGCATTCGTCCCAGCTCTCTTTCAGGGTTTTCAGGCAGGGCGAGAGGCGCTCGCCGGCATAGAGATCGAGGATCTCGAGATGTTTTTTCTTGTTTAACAGGGATTGATGCTCGTGCTGGCCATGAATATCGATCAGAAGTGAAGAAACTTCGCGAAGCGTTGAAGCGCTTACCGTCTCCCCGTTCAGGCGGCAGACACTGCGGTTTCCGGACAGCCTGCGCGACAGAATGACCTGTCCGTCCTCTGCGGGAATGTCGAGCTTCTCCAGCTTTTTCAGAAGCTCCGGCCGATCTGTGGTAAAAATGAGCTCCGCGAGTGCGTAGTCCGCTCCTTCGCGCAGCCTCTGACGCGAGACTTTTCCGCCGAGCGCCATCGTCATTCCGCCAAGCAGCAGCGATTTGCCTGCGCCGGTCTCGCCGGTCAGAATGTTAAGTCCCCCCGAAAAGTCGATCTCGGCCTCCCGGATCAGGGCAAGGTTCTTTACATGAAGCTGAAGCAGCATAGGTCATTCCTCCACGATTTTCCTCAGTTCCTCCATCAAAAGCGGCGCGGCCTCCATCGTACGGACAGCGCAGAAGATCGTATCATCCCCCGCAATGCAGCCGACGACTTCGGCGAGTCCGAGATTGTCGAGCGCGGTCGCGGCGGCCATCGCCATACCGGACACCGTCTTGATGACGAGAAGGTTTCCCGCATAATCAACAGACACATAGGCTTCCTTAAGAACGCCTACATACTTCTCCGCCAGATGCCGTTCGGAACCGCTCACCGCCGCATATTTCTGCCGGCCATTCTGATCCGGTATCTTGGAAAGCTTGAGGCTGCGAATATCGCGCGACACCGTCGCCTGCGTTGCCGGGAAACCAGCATCCCGCAAACGATCTGCCAGTTCCTCCTGCGTCTCGATATCATATTTTCCGATCAGCTCAATGATCTTCTCATGACGTTCTTGTCTCATGAATTCTCCTCCATCTGCGCCGTTACTGTCGGCTCAGCTTATCGCGCAGCACCTCCAGGAAGCTGACCTGACTGATTTTCAGGATTTTCGTGATGCGCGGGGACTTTCCGATCTCTACATAATCCCCCGTCCGCATCCGTACATAGTGATCTCCGTCAAAAGTCACAAAGGCCTCATCATCGCCGCCGCGCCGTCCCTTTCCTATCTGTATCCGGATCTGATCGTCGCCGGAAAACACGATGCTCCTCGAATTCAGAGTATGCGGACAGATCGGCGTCAGAATCAGCATGGAAGCGGTCGGAGACACGATTGGCCCGCCTGCGGAGAGACTGTAGCCTGTAGAACCGGTCGGCGTTGAGACAATCAGACCGTCCGCTGTGAAAGAATTCAGATATTCACCATTCACGTAGACCTCGTAATCGATCACGCGCAACGTTCCCATGCGATTCAGCACGATGTCATTGAGGGCGATATCCCGCTCGGTAATTTCTCCGTTCACACAGACATTTCCGCTGAGCATCATGCGGTTTTCCACTGTGTACTCCCCCGCGATCAGCCGGTCAAGCGCATCGCCGAGGCCGTGCAGTTCAATCTCCGCCAGATAACCGAGATGCCCGAGGTTGACGCCGAGAAACGGAATGTTCCGATCGGACAGATTCCTTGCGGCGCGCAGCAGCGTACCGTCGCCGCCGAGCACAAGAATCCCGTCCACGTCGCTGCCGATCGGCGGCTCGTAATCCTTCGCTGCACCGGATTCCCCTCTCGTACGGATCAGGCAGCGCTGGCCGTGTGCGGTCAGGTAATCCGCAATCTCACCGGAGAGTTTCCGGCTTTCCTCCTTATCACTGTTCGCAATAATATAAAATGTTTTCATAAGATCAGTCGAGCGTCTTATGCGCCAGCTCCACGACCTCCAACGGGTCGATAAACGGGGATGCACAGACGCTGTCCTCCTCCTGATTTTCCAGATGAAGCAGATACTCTATATTTCCCTCCGGCCCTTTTATCGGTGAAAAATCCAGCGCCAGAATCCGAAAACCCATCTCCACGGCAAAGTCCATGATCCCGCGGGCGACCTGCAGATGTACGGCCGGATCGCGCACAACGCCTTTTTTCCCTACCTGCTCCCGCCCCGCCTCAAACTGCGGTTTGATCAGGGCGACAACCTGTCCGTCCGGCGCCAGCAGCGCCTTCACAGGGCCAAGTACCTTTTTAAGTGAAATAAAAGCTACATCGATCGAAGCAAATCCAATCGGCTCCGGAATGTCCTCACGCGTGACATAACGGATATTTGTCCGTTCCATACAGACTACGCGCGCATCCTGCCTGAGTTTCCAGGCGAGCTGCCCGGTCCCGACGTCCACCGCCCAGACCTTCGCCGCGCCATTCTGCAGCATGCAGTCGGTAAAACCGCCCGTCGACGAACCGACATCCATACAGATCTTTCCTTCCACGGACAGATCAAAATTCGCCAGCGCCTTTTCCAGCTTCAACCCGCCGCGGCTCACATATTTCAGGGGAGAGCCCTTGACTTCGATCTTTACCCGCTCTGAAAAGGAGGCTCCCGCCTTATCTTCCCGCTGTCCGTCCACAAATACATTTCCGGACATGATGACGGCCTTCGCCTTCTCCCGCGATTCAGCGAGCCCTCTCTCCACCAGCAGTACATCCAGTCTCGTCTTCGGCATCATGCGCCTCCCTTCGGCACATCCCGGCGCGCCAGGCAGGCAATGTAACGCTCCACCACACGTTTATACACTGACTGTGCGTCGATTCCTGCGTCCTCGTACAGAAGTTCCACACTGCCGTGCTCGACATAGGCGTCCGGCAGCGCAATGTTCAGCACCTCCATACCCGGTAGCCGCTCCTGCACGTAATCGCGCACTTTTTCTCCATAACCGCCGCTTAAGACATTTTCCTCCAGCGTCACGAACAGCCTATGATCCGCTGACAGCATTTTCAGGGTCTCCGTGTCGATCGGCTTCACAAAGCGCGCATTCACGAGCGTACAACTGTAACCGGTCCCTTTCAGAAGATGCCGCACCTCCACCGCCGTCTTCACCATACTGCCTACTGCAAGGAGAGCGATATCTTCCTCCTCGTAAAGGACCTCGCTCTTTCCATATGCAATCGGTTTCCGAAAATCCTTCAGACCGTCCCAGGCCTCGCCCCTCGGATAACGCAGAGCGATCGGTCCGTCGAACTCCACCGCGAATTTCAGCATATCGGACAGCTCCCACTTGTTTTTCGGCGCCATGATATGCATATTCGGAATGCTTGACAGATAGGACAGATCGAAGATGCCCTGATGCGTCTCGCCGTCGCTGCCGACAAGCCCTGCGCGGTCGATCGCAAACACAACCGGCAGATTCTGAATACAGACATCGTGCAGCACCTGATCATAAGCCCTCTGCAGGAAGGAAGAATAGACCGCAAAGACCGGCCGCATACCTCCCGCCGCAAGTCCTGCGGCGAAAGTAACCGCATGCTCCTCCGCGATGCCAACATCAAAGAAACGCTCCGGGTAGAGATTTTTGAAACGTTTCAGACCCGTGCCGTCCGGCATGGCCGCCGTGATCGCCACAACCTTCTCATTTCGCTTTCCGAGCTTCACCATGCAGGTCGAGAACACATCCTGGTAATTCGCCTTCTTCTGTTTCTGCGCAGGCAGGCCCGTCTCGATCACAAAGGGCGCTGTCCCGTGAAATCTCGCCGGATGGCGCTCCGCCGGCTCATAGCCCTTGCCCTTCTTTGTCAGGACATGGATCAGCACCGGCCCCTGGAAACGCTTCGCCTGCCGGAACACATCGCACATCCGGCCGATATCATGCCCGTCTACCGGACCGAGGTAAATAATCCCCATATTCTCAAAGAGCATGCCGGGAATGATGAGCTGCTTGATACCGCTCTTGGTCTTTTTCAGTCGGTCCGCCATACGTCTGCCGCCCGGGATGCGGTTCAGAGACTGCTCGACGCCGCTCTTGAAGCTCGTATAACCCTGGTTCGTGCGCAGGCCGCTTAAGTATTCCGACATACCGCCAACATTCTCCGCGATCGACATCTCATTGTCATTCAGCACAATAATAAAATTCTTTTTCAGACGGGAGGCATTGTTCAGCGCTTCGTAGGCCATGCCACCGGTCAGCGCACCGTCCCCGATGACGGAAACGACATAACCGTCACCGCCCTGCAGGTCGCGCGCCGCCACGAGACCAATCCCCGCAGAAATGGAGGTCGAGCTGTGACCGGTGTCAAAGCAGTCGCAATCGCTCTCCTTCCTCTTCGGAAATCCGCTCATACCGCCGTATTTTCGCAGTTCGTCAAAGCCCGCCTTGCGGCCTGTCAACAGCTTATGTGTGTAGGACTGATGTCCGACATCCCACACAATCTTGTCTTTCGGGAGATCAAAACTCAGGTGAAGCGCCATGGTCAGCTCCACAACGCCGAGATTGGACGCGAGATGCCCGCCCGTCCGGCTGATCTTCTCGATCAGAAACGCACGGATCTCCTCCGCCAGAACCGGATATTCCTCCGGGGAAATTTTTTTGATATCGCCTGTCTGATTGATTTTCTCAAGAACCATGGTTGGCCGCCTACTTTTCTCTGTAGATTAAGGACTTTATCAGCTCAGTCAGAAATTCATTTTTATAAGGAAGCGCCGCAAGACGCGCGATCGCGCGCGCTGAGATCTCCTCCACATCGCGGCTCGCCTGCGTGAGGCCATGCAGCGTCACATAGGTCGTCTTTTCATTTCGCTCGTCGCTGTGAATCGGCTTGCCAAGCTGTTCGAGCGTACTCGTCACATCCAGGATATCGTCACGGATCTGGAACGCAAGGCCAACGTCAGAAGCAATCTTTTCCACCTCGCCCAGCTCCTCGTCGGAGGCTCCCGCCAGCACCGCGCCGATCATCATCGAGGCCTCCAGCAGCGCGCCGGTCTTCAGCTCATAGATGAAATCGAGCGTCTTCTGGTCGACCGCGTGTCCGGTGGAGAGCACGTCAACCGTCTGTCCGCCGATCATGCCGTAGATCCCCGCCTTTCGCGCCAGGATCTGCAATGCTCTGGCTGTACGCTTTGGATCGCCCTCCCGGTCAAAAGCCGAAGCGGCCGTCTCAAACGCGTAATTCAGAAGACCGTCGCCCGCCAGCACGCCCATCGCGTGTCCGTACTTCGCATGGGTCGTGAGTTTCCCGCGGCGATACTGATCGTTGTCCATGGCCGGAAGATCGTCGTGAACGAGCGAATAGGTATGAATCATCTCGATCGCGGCCATAAAGCACTCGATGACATCGCCCTGCCCGCCGAAGAGACGAAAGGTCTCATCCATCAGAATCGGCCGCAGCCGCTTGCCTCCGGCGAGCACGCTGTAATTCATGGCCTCCATGATCTCCTTCTGCATGCCGGACTTCTCCGGGAGAAATTTCCGTAAAATCTCCTCCACGCGGGCGGTCTTCTCCTTTAACTCTGTGCTGCCTCCCATACGTCCTCCCCTTCCTGTGCAAGAATCTTCATCTGTTTTTCCACATGCTCAATATTTTCATTGCACAATTTCAGAAGCTCCATACCTTCCTTATAGAGTGCAAAGGAATCCTCCAGAGAGACATCCCTGTCCTGAAGCTTTTTCAGGATCTCATCAATCTGTGATAAAGCCTTTTCAAGATTGAATTTTTCCTCCTGTGTCTGTTCCATCCTGCTCTCCTCCTCACTCCGGCAGCGCGGACTCCACACGCGCCCGGACAACGCCGTCCGTCACACGGATACGAAGCTGCGACCCCTCCTGCACCTGGGAAATGCTGCGCAGCGCGCTCCCTGACTCCGTCTGCGTATACGAGTAACCCTGCTGCAGACGCAGCAGCGGTGAACAACCCTCCAGAAGTCCCGCGAGCCGTTCCATTCTGTGACGGCGATCCGCCGTCTTCATCTCCATCGCGTAACCGAGATCTTTCTGCAGCGCGGACACCCGGGTTCGCCTTTCCCGGATCTGATCGGCCGGACTCTCCCGGTCAAAACGCAGGGCGCGATCCTCCAGCGCGTTTTTCAGATTCATAATCTTCTGCTCCATCCGGTCCGTCAGCTGACAGCCGAAAAGCTCCAGTCCTTCCATCAGCTGCCGGTAGTCCGCTACCGCCAGCTCCGCCGCCGCGGATGGGGTCGGCGCCCGAAGATCCGCGACATAATCCGCAATCGTCGTGTCCGTCTCATGTCCCACCGCTGAGATCACCGGAGTGGAACAGGCAAAAATAGCGCGCGCCACCGCCTCTTCATTGAAAGCCCAAAGATCCTCGATCGAACCTCCGCCGCGGCCCACAATCATCACATCCACACCGCGCGCATCCAGGCGCCGGATTGCACGCACGATACTGTCCGCCGCTCCCTCTCCCTGTACCTGCGCGGGACTTAAGATCAACTGTACATATGGATTTCTTCGATGGGCGATATTCATGATATCGCGGATCGCCGCCCCGGTGGGTGCGGTCACAATACCGACCGTTCTGCTGTAGAAAGGGATCGGTTTTTTGAACTGCTCATCAAACATGCCCATCTCAAGCAGTTCTTTCTTGAGCTGTTCAAACCTGAGATAAAGCGCGCCCTCCCCATCCAGTGTGATCTGTTTTGCATAGAGCTGATACTGGCCGGTTCGCTCAAAGACACGCACCGCGCCGAGCGCGATCACTTTCTGCCCGTCCTGCATACGAAACGGCAGGCCGCTCCTGCGGTCGCCGGCAAACATAACGCAGGCGATGGCTCCGCTCTCATCCTTCAGGGAAAAATAGATATGGCCGGACGTATGGTATTTGCAATTGGACACCTCGCCCTTCACATAGATCTGCCGCAGCATGAAATCCTGGGCGAACATGTTTTTAATGTACTGGTTTACCTGCGAAACGGTGTACATATTTCTGGCCATGGCTATTCCTTCTGTGCGAGCTTCGCGAGCACGCCGTTGATGAAGGCCGGTGACTCGTCCCCTCCATATTTCTTGGAGAGTTCGACCGCTTCGTTGATCGCGACCTTCTCCGGAATATCCTCATCATACTTCATCTCGAACAATGCCAACCGGAGGATCGTCAGATCGACGCGGCCCATGCGCACGGTCTTCCATTTCTCGGACACCTCGTCAATCAGAGCGTCGATCTCGGGAATCCGCTCCGCGATCCTCTCATATTTTCCGGAAATATAAGCCTCATCCTCCGGGCTCACCTCGGTCTCTTCTTTCATATCCTCGACAAACAGGCCGACCTGCTCCGGCATTTCTCCCTGTTCATTGAACTCTACTCGAAAGAGGAGCTGAAAAATGTGCTCCCGCAGTTCTCGTCTTTTCATCTTCATCCTCCAAAAACAGGGGACTGCCGCGGCAGTCCCCTTAGCTGTCCCGATCTCTACTCCAGCGCAACGCCGGCTACCCGGACATTCACCACCGACACCTTCATGCCTGTCATGCTCTCGATCGCGGCCTTCACTTTCTCCTGCACGATCCCGGACACCTCGAGGATGTTCGTCCCGAACTCCATATTCAGCGCGAGGTCAACCTTCACATCTGTGTCCGTCACTTCTACACGGACGCCTTTCTGCAGGCTTTTCATCCCCATCTTCGCCACGAGCTCATTCCGGATATTGCCGGCCATGGACGCGACGCCCTTTACTTCTGTAGCCGCCATGCCCGCGATGATCGCGACGACCTCGTCCGCAATCTGCACCGCACCTTTCCCCTCATCCTCCTGGATGATGTGTGTGGCTCTCTCCATCTTCTCCATAACGGATACCTCCTTCACAATTGCCGCCTGGGTTCCTGCTTCGCTCCCTGTGTTACGTATTGGCTACAGGGACGCGTTTATTTCCTGCGTTTCGCCGCAACTACAGGGACGCGCTCCCTCCCCGAGAGCGCTACGCAATGACAGGCGGCAACAATACTCCTTCATAGATATGGTAAGTATAGCAAAATATCTCCTCTTTGAAAAGAAGAATTTTGCCGCCATATTTATATCCCCCGTGAGGGATAACCCTGACAGAGCCACGTGGCTGACCCCTGGCGAATCCGGGACAATACGCCGATGCGTGAGCCCGGGGCGGGGTGTATCTGTCCCGGGCGCCCCCTTCGCCTCACCTTCCGAATTCGCTCAGCCGCAGCCCTTCGTTCCTGTCCAGGGTCATCCCGATACTCCAGCTGTTGACCCAGAGCAGAAGCGGGCGTCCTTTGAGATCCTTGATTTTTTTCATATCAGACGTGCCGTTTATCTTGTCCATGTCAATCTCCGGATTCTCGATCCAGCGAATGTGCTCATACGGTAAGTTTTCCAGCGCGATCTCCACATTATACTCATTATTCAGGCGATATTTCAGGACGTCGAACTGCAGCACGCCCACGACGCCGACGATGATCTCCTCCATGCCGGTGTTGTACTCCTGGAAAATCTGGATCGCGCCTTCCTGGGCAATCTGCTCAATGCCCTTGACAAACTGCTTACGCTTCATCGTATCCAGCTGGCGCACGCGCGCGAAGTGCTCCGGCGCGAAGGTCGGAATGCCCTCATACTCAATCCGGCGTCCCGGCATGCAAACCGTGTCGCCGATGGAGAAGATACCCGGGTCAAAGAGTCCGATGATGTCGCCCGCATAGGCCTCGTCCACGATCTTGCGCTCCTGCGCCATCATCTGCTGCGGCTGGGAGAGGCGTATTTTTTTATTTTCCTGCACATGCGTGACCTCCATGCCCGCCTCGAATTTGCCGGAGCAGACGCGCAGGAAGGCGATGCGGTCGCGATGCGCCTTGTTCATATTCGCCTGAATCTTGAAGATAAAGCCGGAGAATGGTTCCTCCACCGGGTCGATGAGACCGACGTCTGCCTGCCGGGGCAGGGGCGGGCTCGTCATCTTCAGGAAATGTTTCAGAAAAATCTCGACACCGAAATTGGTCAGGGCGGAGCCGAAGAAGACCGGCGAGAGCTCGCCCCGGTCGACCAGCGACTGGTCAAACTCCGCGCTCGCGCCGTCGAGCAGCTCGATCTCCTCCTCCAGCTTCTCCCTCTGTCCGGGAAGCAGCACATCTCCCGCCTCGTCGGGAGAAAGCACGAGGTCCGCGCCCTCCTTCGTCCCCTTCTCTGTATCGGAAAAGACGTGAATCTTCTGTCCGGCGCGGTCATAGACGCCCTTGAACTCCTTGCCGGAGCCGATCGGCCAGTTGATCGGGCAGGTCGCGATGCCAAGCTCCTTCTCGATGTCGTCCAGAAGATCAAAGGTGTCCATCGCGTCGCGGTCCATCTTGTTGATAAAGGTAAAGATCGGGATATGCCGCATAACGCAAACCTTGAAAAGCTTCCGCGTCTGCGCCTCGACGCCCTTCGAGCCGTCGATGACCATGACCGCGGAGTCCGCCGCCATCAGCGTACGGTAGGTATCCTCCGAGAAATCCTGGTGTCCCGGTGTGTCCAGAATATTGATGCAATAATCGTCATAATGAAACTGCAGCACCGACGAGGTGACCGAGATTCCTCTCTCCTTCTCGATCTCCATCCAGTCCGACACCGCGTGCCGCGCGGTCGCCTTCCCCTTGACGGAGCCCGCCAGATTGATCGCACCGCCATATAATAAGAATTTCTCCGTCAGCGTCGTCTTTCCCGCGTCCGGGTGCGAGATGATCGCAAAGGTCCGCCGCTTCTCTATCTCTCTTCGCAAGTCTGCCACGTAAACTTCCTCCTGCCATAAAACGCTTTTCCTATCTTATCACAGTTCCTTTCAAAATAACAGACGAAAAAAAGAAAAATGGCTCCGTCTTCGTTGTAACCAGTAAATACAAAAACAGGGGAACACAGATTTTTCTGTAATTCACCCTGTCTTTTCGTTCAGCTCTCCATCTGCAGTCTACGCAAACTGATGTCGCAGCTCCCTGACATCGCGCTCCAGAACATTGACTCTCACCGTCAGCATCTCCATCTCGCTGTCTTTTCTGCCAGCCTCCTTCAGATGGCGCACCAGATCGAGATGTCCCTCCGCCACACGCATGATATTAACCCGCAGCTCATTGTCAATCGTCAGCCTGATACCGGTCACATCTCTTTTCAATATCGCCACATCAGTCTTCAGCTCTGACACATCGGCCTTTAACTCCGCTACATCGGCTTTCACCTCGACCATGTCCGCTTTCAGCTCCGCTACATCCGTCTTCAGCTCCGCTACGTCGGCTTTCACCTCGACCATATCCTCTTTCAGCTCCGCTACATCTGTTTTCAGTTCCGCTACATCTGTCTCGATATTACCCACTTTCGTAAGCAGCAGGTCAAGTTTCTGGCTGTCTGTCATATTCCATCCTCCATATCATTTGATGGATTTCCTGCAAGTTACATCACGATACGAGTGATGTCAGTATAACACACACAGCCAACGAAGTCCATACATAATTTTATCCAAATTTTCGCTTGTCAGTCTGGCGAAATCGCCGCTTTCATTTCCCGCACGAACTGGGCCACATATGGCACGGCATCGCGCCCGTATTTTTCAATGAGCTTCACAATCGCGGAGCCGACAATCACGCCATCTGACTGCGCAGCCATCTTTGCAGCGGTCTCCGGGTTCGAGATGCCGAAGCCGATCGCCGCCGGAATGTCGGAGACGCTTTTCACAAGCTTTACCATCGCGCCCACGTCGGTCGTGATCTCGCTTCGCATACCGGTCACGCCGAGGGAGGAAACGCAGTAAATGAAGCCGTCCGCCTCCTTTGCGATCATCGTAATGCGCTCGTGAGAGGTCGGCGCAATCAGGGAAATGAGGTCGAGGCCGCGCTCCCTGCACGCTCCTGAGAAATCCGCTTTCTCCTCGTAGGGCACGTCCGGCAGGATCAGGCCATCCATACCGATCGCCGCCGCGCGGTCGAGAAAGCGCTCCGTTCCGTAGGAATAGACCACATTCGCATAAGTCATGAATACCATCGGAAGCTTCACATCTTCCCGGAGTTCCACGACCATATCGAAAATCTTATCCGTCGTAACGCCGCCGCTTAAGGCCCTTAAGTTTGCTCCCTGGATCACCGGTCCCTCCGCCGTCGGGTCGGAGAAGGGAATGCCGAGTTCAATGAGATCCGCACCGTTTTCCGCCATGGCGCGCACCACCGCTTTTGTTGTATCCAGATCCGGATCGCCGCAGGTGATAAAAGGAATAAAAGCCTTTCCATTTTCAAACGCTTTTCTGATATTACTCATGGAGATCCTCCCCTCTGTAGCGCGCGATCGCCGCGCAGTCCTTGTCGCCGCGCCCGGAAATATTGATGACCATGACCTGGTCCTTCCCCATCTGCGAGGCGAGCTTTCTCGCATAGGCCACTGCGTGCGCGCTCTCGATTGCCGGAATAATGCCCTCCATGCGGCTGAGATACTCGAAAGCGTCCACCGCCTCGTCGTCGGTGATCGCGGCATATTCCGCCCTGCCGGTATCGTGAAGCCAGGCGTGCTCCGGCCCGATGCCCGGATAGTCAAGCCCCGCCGAGATCGAGTAGACCGGCGCGATCTGCCCGTACTCGTCCTGACAGAAATAAGATTTCATGCCGTGGAAAATGCCGAGCCGCCCGGTTGCGATCGTCGCCGCCGTCTCAAAGGTATCGACGCCGCGCCCCGCGGCCTCGCAGCCGATCAGCCTTACACCCTCGTCTTCAATAAAATGATAGAACGCACCGATTGCATTCGAGCCGCCGCCCACGCAGGCAAGCACCGCATCGGGCAGCTTTCCTTCCGCCGCCAGACACTGCTCCTTGATTTCTTTCGAAATGACCGCCTGAAAATCGCGCACGATCGTGGGGAAGGGATGCGGTCCCATAACCGAACCAAGCACGTAATGGGTGTCCGCGATGCGGTTTGTCCACTCGCGCATGGTCTCGGATACCGCGTCCTTGAGCGTACCGGTGCCCGAGGAAACCGGGTGCACGGTCGCACCAAGCAGCCGCATCTTATAGACATTCAGTGCCTGCCGCTTCGTGTCCTCCTCGCCCATGAACACCTCGCACTCCATGCCCATCAACGCCGCCGCAGTCGCCGCCGCGACGCCGTGCTGGCCTGCGCCGGTCTCCGCGATGACTCTCGTCTTCCCCATCTTCTTCGCGAGCAGCGTCTGGCCAAGCACATTGTTGATCTTGTGTGCGCCTGTGTGATTTAAGTCCTCGCGCTTCAGATAGATCTTTGCGCCACCGAGATCCTCCGTCATCTTCTTCGCATAGTACAGACGCGAAGGCCTGCCCGCGTAATTGTTGAACAACTCCGTCAGCTCCGCCTGGAACTGCGAATCGTCCTTGTAGTGATTGTAGGCCTCCTCGAGCTCAATCACCGCGTTCATGAGCGTCTCGGGAATATACTGTCCGCCATGCACCCCAAAGCGCCCTCTGGATCTTGTCTCTGCCATCCTTCTCTCCATTCCGCCACCGTTTCGCTGGCAGCACATATAATCTTGAATCTTCCTTATAATTACAGATTTCTCACCGTCTCGATGATTTTCCGGATTTTCTCCGGATCTTTCTTTTTGTCCGTCTCCACGCCGGAACTCACGTCCAGCCCCCAGGGCTGAAAGCTCTGTATCGCCTCCCGGATATTCTCCGCTCGCAGACCTCCTGCCAGCAGGAACGGGCGGGTAAGCCTTAGGTCCTCCATCAGTTTCCAGTCGAAGCACTGTCCTGTTCCGTATCCATTATCGAGCAGAACGCGGTCCGCACTGCTCTCCTGCGCCATTTTCAGATCCGCTGCCGCACGTATCCGGAACGCCTTCCAGATCTCACAGCCGGGAGCAAGTTTTCGCAGGTTTCTGATGTACTCCTCGTTCTCATGCCCGTGAAGCTGCAGGACCTGAATCAGTCCTTCCTTCCAGTAATCCGCCACTTCCTGCTCCGGCAAATCTACAAATACGCCCACCGCGGGAATTCGCCTGTCCAGCCGCTCCCTCCAGACCTGCATCTGAGACTTCGATACGTACCGATGGCTGAGCGGGTAGAATACAAAGCCCGCGTAGTCGGGCTGATACCGGTTGACCGCCTCGATATCCTCGTCGCGATACAGGCCGCAGATTTTGATTTTTATATCACCCATTTGCCGCCTCCCGAAATTCGGCGAGCCGCGCGCGCTTATCCTTTGCCCGCATCAGCGCCTCGCCGACAAGCACCGCGTCCGCCCCCATCTCTGAGAGCGACGCGACATCCCGCGCGTCCTTCACACCGGACTCCGCCACATACACAGCGTTCCGCGGTATCAGCTCCCGCAGTCTCGACGCGTTCGAGAAATCCACAGTGAAGTTTTTAAGATTCCGATTATTGACGCCGATCAGCCTGGCTCCCGCCCGCACCGCAGACTCGATCTCCTTCTCATCATGCGTCTCAACAAGGGCGCTCATGCCCAGCGCGTCGCAGACCGCCAGGTATTCCCACACCCGCTCGGTGGAGAGCAGCGCGCAGATCAGCAGCACCGCGTCCGCCCCCATCACCTTCGCCTCATAAATCTGATAAGCGTCCACCGTGAAATCCTTCCGGATCATCGGCAGCGGGATCACCGCGCGTATTTCCCGGAAAATATCGTCCGAGCCGAGGAACCATTTCGGCTCTGTCAGCACCGACACACAGTCCGCTCCGGCCTGCTCGTACTCCTGCGCGATCTCTACATAGGGGAAGTCCGGCGCGATCAGTCCCTTCGAGGGGGAGGCCTTCTTCACTTCACAGATAAAGGAAAGGCCCGGCTTTTTCAGCGCATTTTCAAAACGGAAATCCCCCCTTTGCATAGCCTCCGCCCTGCGCCTCAGTTCTCCAAATGAAATTTCTTTCTTCGCCTGCTCCACACGCCAGGCGGCATGTGCGGCCAGTTCGTCCAAAATCATGGATGCTCTCCTTACAGATTGGAAATCCTCACAAACTCTTCCATTGTATGCTTCGCAGCGCCACTGTCGATCAGGCTCGCCGCAAGTTCCACGCCGTCCGCCATCGTCGGCGCCTTGTCCGCCACATAGAGCGCCGCGCCGGCGTTCAGGAGCACCGCATTCCGCTTCGGCCCCTTCTCTCCGTCCAGAATTGCCCTGGTGATCGCCGCGTTCTCCTCCGGCGTACCACCCACAAGATCGGATTTCTCACAGCGCACAAGGCCGAAGTCTTCCGGCTGAATGGTGCGGGAACGGAACCAGCCGTCCTTGAACTCACAGATGCGCGTCGGCGCACTCGGGGAAATCTCGTCGAGCTTATCCAGTCCGTAGACGGACATGCCGCGCTCGACGCCGAGGCTGATCAGCACCTGCGCCAGCGGCTCCAACAGATATTCATCGTAGACGCCCAGAAGGTGCAGCTTCGGGCAGCCCGGGTTCGTCAGCGGTCCGAGAATATTGAAAACTGTGCGGAAGCCCAGCTCCTTGCGGATCGCGCCGACATATTTCATGGAGGTGTGGTACTTCTGCGCGAAGAAGAAGCACATTCCCACCTTTTCCAGAAGCTCTTTGCACTTCTCCGGTTCCTGGTTGATGTTCGCACCGAGCGCTTCCAGGCAGTCCGCCGCGCCGCTCTTCGAAGAGGCCGCCCGGTTGCCGTGCTTGCCGACCTTGACGCCGCCCGCGGCCATCACGAAGGCCGCCGTGGTGGAGATATTGAAGGTGTGCGCGCCGTCGCCGCCCGTCCCGACGATCTCCATCAGATCCATGTCGGCGTCCACCTTCACCGCATGCGCGCGCATGGCCGCCGCACAGCCCGCGATCTCGTCGCTGGTCTCCGCCTTCGTGCTCTTCGTCGCCAGCGCCGCGAGGAATGCCGCGTTCTGTGTCTGTGTGGTCGTGCCGCTCATGATCTCATTCATCACGGCGTAGGCCTCATCGTAGGTCAGATCCTGCTTGTTTGCGATTTTCTCGATCATCTCTCTGATCATTTTAAATTTCCTCCTGTTCTCTTATTTGATAAAGTTTCTCAGTATCTCCTGTCCGTCCGGCGTCAGTACCGACTCCGGATGAAACTGTACTCCGTAAATGGGATAATCGCGGTGCTGCACCGCCATGACTTCCCCGTCTTCTGTCTGCGCAGTGATTTTCAGACTCTCCGGCAGCGTCTCCCGGATCGCGGCGAGCGAGTGGTAGCGGGCCGCCGGAATCGTCTCCGGCATACCCTGGAAGAGCGGGCAGCCCGTATCGAGCCGCACCTGCGACTGCTTGCCGTGCATCAGCTCCCGCGCGTGCGCGATCGTCGCCCCAAAGGCCTCGCAGATCGCCTGGTGTCCGAGACACACGCCCAGGACCGGAATCTCCTTTCCAAGCTCACGGGCAACCGCAATGCAGACGCCCGCATCCTTCGGATAACCCGGCCCCGGCGAGAGAATGATGCGCTCTGGCTTCAGCGCCCGGATCTCTTCGATATTCATCGCGTCGTTGCGGATCACGCGGATGTCCGGTTCGATCATGCCGACGAGCTGATACAGGTTGTAGGAAAAGCTGTCATAATTGTCAATCAGTAAAATCATGCGTCGATCCCCTCCTGTGCGATTTTCAGCGCGTTCATCGTGGCCTTCGCCTTGTTGATGCACTCCTGGTATTCCTTCTGCGGGACGCTATCCGCCACAATACCCGCCCCGCTGCGGACGAATACCTTGCCATTTTTCTTATAGGCAATGCGGATCGCGATACAGGTGTCAAGATTCCCCGTAAAATCAATATAGCCGATCGCACCGCCGTAGATACCTCGTTTATTGTCCTCGAGCTCATTGATGATCTCACAGGCCCGAATCTTCGGCGCTCCTGAGAGCGTACCCGCCGGAAGGATCGCGTCCACCGCGTCCAGCGCGTCGCGGTCCGCGCGAATCGTCCCCGCCACGGTCGAGCCGATATGCATCACATGGGAGAAGCGCTCGATCGTCATGTATTTCTCCACCTTCACCGAGCCAAACTCACTGATCTTCCCGATGTCATTGCGCCCGAGGTCGACAAGCATATTATGCTCCGAACACTCTTTCTCATCCGAGAGCAGTTCCCGCTCGAGCCGCAGGTCTTCCTCCTCCGTCGTCCCACGCGGCCTCGTGCCCGCGAGCGGGAAGGTGTGCAGCGTCCCGTTCTCCAGCTTGACCAGCGTCTCCGGGGAAGCGCCCGCGATCTCGATGTCGTCGCTGGAAAAATAGAACATATAGGGAGAGGGATTCAGCGTGCGCAGCACCCGATAGGTGTCGAGCAGACTCCCCTCGTAGTCCGCCTCAAGCCGGTTCGAGAGCACGACCTGAAAAATATCTCCCTCACGGATGTACTCTTTCGCGCGCTCCACCATGCGGCAATACTGCTCCTCACTGAACAGCGCCCGGTATTCCGAGGTAAAGCGCCCCGGCTCCGGCTTCGCCATCTCGCCCTGCGTCAGCAGCCGGCGCATCGTGTCGAGCTCGACCTCCGCGCGGTGGTACTCCGTCTCGAAATTCTCGCAGCTGATGTTCACGATCAGCGTGATCTTCTGCCGGAAATTGTCAAAGGCGATGACCTTGTCAAAGAGCATCAGGTCGACGTCCTTGAAACCCTCCGTGTCCTCCGCATCCAGCTTCAGAGTCGGCTCCGCATACTTCATATAATCATAGGAAAAATATCCCACCAGTCCGCCTGTAAAGGTCGGCAGCCCCTCGATCACCGGACTCTTATGCTCCTCCAGAATCTTCCGGATATAGTCGCCCGGATGCGCGGTCTCCACCGTGACAGAGGTACCGTTTCGGATCGTCAGCTTCCCATTCATGCAGGTCAGTTCGAGCTGCGGGTCATAGCCCAGAAAAGTGTAGCGTCCCCATTTCTGGCTGTCCTCGATCGATTCAAGCATGTAGCAGTGACTGCTGACACGCTTCAGTTTCTGCAGGACGACGAGCGGTGTGTACTGATCCGCGTACAGCTCACAGCTGATCGGAATACTGCGGTAACGGCCGTCTTCCGCAAGTGCCCTCGCCTCCTGAAAGTCCGGTTTTAACTTCATCCTGGTCTCCTTCCCGCGTTTGTTTCTGTGGGGCAGGCCGCAGACGTGAACGTCCGCGCACAAAAAAATCGCCCTCGACAAACACTGCTGTCTGTCAAGGACGAGTAATAAACTACCCGCGGTGCCACCTTGCTTTGCGGAGCCCTGCTCCACACTCTCTGCGGAATACTGTCATATTCCCGGCAACTGACGTATGCCTTCACGTCGCAGAATACTCGGCTCTCTGCTTTTCGCCTTTCCCTGCGCCCTCCGCGGTCCATTTGACAATCTGGGTTCGATCCGGCTCTCAGCTTCCCGGACTCTCTGTGCGGCCATAACTGCCTTTATCTCCGCCTCAACGGTTTATAACTGAAACCAGTTTAGCAAACGGGATGGAATGTGTCAAGAGAAAATTGCCCGGGTATACTCCTTCAGCCACTCCCGTTCTTTCTCCGGAAGGTACGGCCCCACCGTCTTATACACTCTCTGATGATAGGCGTTCAGCCATGCGATCTCTTCCGGGCTCATCTCCTCTGCCAGGATCGCATCGCGATCAAAGGGAATCAACGTCAGAATCTCAAATTCAAGAAACTGACCGTACTCATTAGAAGTTCCTTCGACACAGAGCAGCTCGTTCTCAAGGCGAATCCCGTACTCGTCTGCAATATAAACGCCTGGCTCATCGGTCGTCACCATACCGGGTACGAGCTCTGCCGGAGCCTCTTCTGCCGGAATCCGCGGGCGGAACGCGTTCGGACCCTCATGCACATTCAGAAGATAACCGACGCCGTGACCCGTTCCATGTTTAAAGTCCACGCCAAGCTGCCAGAGCGGCTCCCGGCAGAGCGCATCCAGAGAATATCCGGTCGCACCCTTCCGGAATTTCGCATGGGCAAGATGCAGATTCGCGCGCAGAACCGCGGTATACATCCGCTTCTGTTCCGGCTTCAGCGGCCCCATCGCGATCGTCCGCGTCGTGTCTGTCGTCCCCTCCAGGTAATGACCGCCCGCATCCACAAGCAGAAAACTCTCCTTTTCGACCGGCACATCTGTCCCTGCCGTGGCCGAGTAGTGTACAATCGCTCCGTGCGGCCCGTAGGCGCAGATCGGCGCAAAGCTCTGTCCCAGACAGTGTTCCTGCTCTGCACGACACGTATCCAGATACTCCGCCGCAGAGAGCTCCGTGAAGTCCGTTGCCCCTGTCTTCAGCCGGTACAGGAAACGTGTGAAAGCGACGCTTTCTTTCCGATGCGCTTCCCTGATATTTTTGATCTCCGTCTCATTTTTCACAGCCTTCATAAGCTCTGTCGGGTTTGGCCTGTCGATGGCAACCGCCGACTCCGGCAGTGAGTTCAAAAGCCGATAATTGACATTCTTCCTGTCAAGCAGTACCCGCATGCCAGCTGACAGGCTCTCCAGGTCCTTGTAAATCTCATCATACTCTCTGATTTTCACGCCGTGATCTGACAGATAGTCCCGAATCTCATCTGCCACGATGGAGGGACGCACATACCAGACACAGATCTCCCGCGTCAGTGTCAGGAAGGAGAGTGTCACCGGCACGCAGGGAATATCTCCTCCTCGCAGGTTCAGCAGCCAGGCGATATCGCAGAGCGAGGCCAGCACATGGATATCCGCCTGTTGTTCCTCCATCGCCCGGCGCACGCGCGCGATCTTGCTGTCCACGGATTCTCCGCTGTAGCGCTCCTCCAGAATAAAAAGCGTCGTATCCGGGATGTCGGGGCGATCCGGCCAGATCCTGCCGACCAGATCTTCAGACGCCACCAGATAAGCCCCCTGTTTGCGGGCTATCCGTTCGAATTCCTGCGCTTTTGAGGCCGCCATGACCCTGCCGTCAAAACCAAGGCATTTCCCCGGTCTTAGCTGCGATTCCACATATTCCGGCACGGTCGGTACACCAGGCTCTCCCATACGATACAGGGTAATGCCGCTTCCCTTAAGCTGTGCCTCCGCCTGCAGAAAATAACGTCCGTCAGTCCAGAGACCGGCCTCCTCCATGGTGATCACCGCCGTCCCCGCGGAACCGGTAAAGCCGGTCATGTATTCCCGCGCGCGGAAATGCGCGCTGACGTACTCCGACTCGTGACAGTCCGACGAGGGCACAATATAAATGTCCACACCGTATTCCCGCATCTTTTCGCGCAGCGCCGCCAGACGATCCTTAACCTCGCTCATTTTCACTCCCACTCCGCCTTCTGAAAAGCCTTATAACCCTTGTAAGCCTCATAAATATCGGCCTTGCTCGACACCTCCCAGGGGCTGTGCATATTGAGAAGCGCAACGCCGCTGTCGATGACGTCCATGCCGTAATTGGCCGTGATATAAGCGATCGTTCCGCCGCCGCCCTGGTCGACTTTTCCAAGCTCTGCGGTCTGCCAGCACACCCCAGCCTCGTCCATAATGCGGCGCAGCGCCCCGATATACTCGGCGCAGGCGTCATTCGAGCCGGATTTTCCGCGGGAGCCGGTATACTTATTAAATACCATACCACGCCCCAGGTAGGCGATATTTTTCTTTTCAAACGCAGAAGCATAGTTCGGATCAAAGGCCGCGCTCACATCGGAGGAGAGCATATGGGAATTCTGCAGGCACCTGCGCAGCGCGAGCTCTGAATACTGCCCTGCGAGTTCCATCACCTCAGCCGTCACATTTTCGAAATAACGAGACTGCATGCCGGTCGCGCCCATGCTGCCGATCTCCTCCTTGTCGGTCAGCAGGCAGACCGCTGTATAAACCGGATGCTCCGCCTCGAGCTGTGCCTTCAGGGAGGTGAAGGCACAGATACGATCATCCTGTCCATAGCCCATGATCATACTTTTGTCAAGGCCGAAATCTCGCGCTGCGCCCGCAGGCACCGCCTCCAGTTCCGCCGAAAGGAAATCCTCCTCCTCGATACCGTAGTCCCTTTCCAGGAGCTCCAGAATCGCTTTACGAAAAACTTCCTTCTCCTTCTTTTCCTTCTCATCTTCCCCGGTCTTTACGGGGCGGCTGCCGACGATAATGTTCAGATTCTCGCCCTCGACCACGACGGAGGCCTTCTTCTGCAGCTGCTCACCGGAAAGGTGGATCAGCAGGTCGGAAATACCGAGCACCGGATCGTCCGCCTTCTCACCGATCGACAATGTGACGAGCGACCCGTCCTTCTTCGCCACGACGCCGTGCAGCGCAAGCGGGATCGCCGCCCACTGATATTTCTTGATACCGCCGTAATAGTGCGTATCAAGCAATGTCATCTCCCCGTCCTCATAGAGCGGATTCTGCTTCAGATCGAGACGCGGGGAGTCGATGTGCGCCCCAAGGATATTCATGCCCTCCTCCAGCGGCTTCGTGCCGATGGCATAGAGAATCACCAGTTTCTTCTTGTGCACCGCGTAGACCTTGTCTCCCGGCTGCAGCTTCTCACCGCTTTGCCGGACCTCCTCAAGAGAACGGTAGCCCGCTGCCTTCGCCATCTCCACGGTCAGCCCGGCACACTCCCGCTCGGTCTTTCCCCGCGAGATAAACTGTCGGTACTGCTCCGCAATATCATGGAGTTTCCCGCATTCTTCCTCATCATATGTATTCCATGCGTTCTTTCGTTCCAATTTTCATGCTCCTCTCTGAACTGATGTCTCCAGTGTATCACCAAATCGCTGTCCTGTCACATAAAAACAGCCCGCGTCGGCAGCCGATCCTGCTGACCGCGGGCCATTCCCACACTTTATAAATCTTCCAGGTTCTCTTTCAGCTTGCCCATGAAGCCCTTTTTCTTCGACTTCGACGCGCCATCGCCCGCCTGGTTCAGCGTATTGCCATTCTCCAGGTCATAGGCGCGCAGTGCCTCTTTCGCCGCGTGGCTCAGATTCGTCGGAACCTCGACCACAAAGGTCACATAGTGGTCGCCGCGCACGTTTTTATTTCTCAGGGAGGGCATGCCCTTGCCGCGCAGACGCACCCTCGTGTCGGTCTGCGTGCCGGCCTTCACATCGTACTCGACCTCGCCGTCCACCGTTTTGATGCGGATCGTTCCGCCGAGCGCCGCCAGCGGAAAGCTGATCGGCACGGTTGAGTAGATATCGGTCCCCTGTCTCTGGAACGCCGGATTCCGCGATACGATCACCTCGACCAGCAGATCGCCCCTCGGGCCGCCGTTCACGCCGGGCTCGCCCTTCTCACGGATGCGGATGCTCTGCCCATTGTCGATACCAGCCGGAATGTTCACGGAAATCTTCTTGCGACTCGATGTGTAGCCGCTGCCGTAGCACTTCGGACACTTTTCCTTGATAATCTTTCCACTGCCGCCGCAGTCCGGACAGGTACGTACGTTCTGCACCGTACCGAACAGGGACTGCTGCTGATAGACTACCTGGCCTCTGCCCTGGCACTTCGGACAGGTCTCCGGCGATGTGCCGGGCTTCGCACCGGTTCCGTGGCAGCTGTCGCACTCGTCCTTCAATGTGATATCGATCTGTTTCTCGCAGCCGGTCACAGCCTCCTCGAAAGTAATATGCACACTCGCGCGCAGGTCAGCCCCGCGCATCGGGCCGTTCCTCGACCCACGGCTGCGCCCGCCGCCACCACCGAAGAGATCTCCGAAAATATCTCCGAAGATATCGTTCATGTCCATTCCGCTGAAGTCGAAGCCGCCGTAGCCGCCGGCCCCACCCTGCTCGAAGGCGGCATGGCCGAACTGATCGTATTGCCGGCGCTTCTCCGCATCGCTTAAGACCGCATAGGCCTCCGAGGCCTCTTTGAACTTCTTCTCCGCCTCTTTATCTCCAGGATTCATATCCGGATGGTATTTCTTCGCCAGCTTTCGGTAGGCGCTCTTTAAGGTCGCCTCATCCGCATTCCGGTCCACGCCCAGGACTTCATAATAATCTCTTTTTTCCTCAGCCATAAACCTCGCCTCCCACACAGGAACGCAGACGTGCCTCAGGGCGCGCCTGCTTCCTTATTTCTTCGTAATCTTTTCGCTCGTTATACCTCGCGGTAGTCGCCATCCACGACATCATCCGCTCCTCCGGCCTGGCCGCCCGCATCATAACTGCCCTGGCTGCCCATATCCGGGCCCGCGCCCTGTGCGCCGCCATTCGCCTGCGCCGCCTGCTCATACATCTTCTGGAAGAGCTTCTGCGCCGCATTCATCAGATCCTCTCTGCCGGATTTAAGCGCATCGATATCTGCGTCGGAGATGTCTGTCTGATTTGCCGTGCGGTCTACAACTTCCTTCAGAGAAGCGATCTTCGCCTCGACCTCCGCCTTCTCGGAAGCGTCCAGACTCGATCCGGCCTCCTCGAGCGCCTTCTCCGTCTGGAAGACCATCGCGTCGGCGTCGTTGCGCGCATCGATCGCCTCTTTGCGCTTCTTATCCTGCGCCTCGAACTCCGCAGCCTCTTTCACTGCCTTTTCGATATCGGAATCGGACATATTCGAGCCGGCTGTGATCGTGATATGCTGCTCCTTACCGGTGCCCAGATCCTTCGCGGAGACGTTCACGATGCCGTTTGCATCGATGTCGAAGGTCACCTCGATCTGCGGTACACCGCGGCGTGCGGGCGGGATGCCGTCCAGGCGGAACTGTCCGAGGGACTTGTTGTCCTTCGCGAACTGTCTCTCGCCCTGTACCACGTTGATATCCACAGCCGTCTGGTTGTCGGCCGCCGTCGAGAAGATCTGGCTCTTCTTCGTCGGGATCGTCGTATTTCTCTCAATCAGCCTCGTCGCGATGCCGCCCATCGTCTCGATGGACAGGGACAGCGGCGTTACATCCAGCAGAAGGATGTCGCCTGCGCCCGCATCGCCGGCCAGCTTGCCGCCCTGGATGGAAGCGCCGAGTGCGACGCACTCATCCGGGTTCAGGGATTTGCTCGGCTCATGACCGGTCAGCTGCTTTACCTTATCCTGCACCGCCGGTACACGCGTGGAACCGCCGACCAGCAGCACCTTGCCAAGCTCGGAGGGGCTGATACCTGCATCGCGCAGGGCCGCCTGCACCGGAGCCGCCGTGCGCTCCACAAGATCGTGAGTCAGCTCATCAAACTTCGCTCTCGTCAGATTCATGTCAAAGTGCAGCGGACCGCTGGCGTTCATGCTGATGAAGGGCAGGTTGATGTTCGTCGTCGTCGCAGTGGAAAGTTCCTTCTTCGCCTTCTCTGCGGCCTCTTTCAGTCTCTGCAGCGCCATCTTGTCAGCGCCCAGATCCACGCCATTCTGCTTCTTAAATTCAGAGATCATCCAGTCGGTCACCTTCTGGTCGAAATCGTCGCCGCCCAGACGGTTGTCACCGGCGGTCGCCAGCACCTCGATCACGCCATCGCCGATCTCGATGATCGAGACATCGAAGGTGCCGCCGCCGAGGTCATAGACCATGATCTTCTGTTCTTTCTCATTGTCAAGGCCGTAGGCAAGCGCCGCCGCCGTCGGCTCATTGATAATACGCTTAACGTCCAGACCCGCGATCTTGCCCGCGTCCTTCGTCGCCTGTCTCTGCGCATCGTTGAAGTAAGCCGGTACGGTAATGACCGCCTCCGTCACCTTTTCGCCCAGATAGTTCTCGGCGTCCGCTTTCAGCTTCTGCAGGATCATCGCGGAGATCTCCTGCGGAGAATACTTCTTATCGTCGATCGTCACCTTGGTATCGGTGCCCATGCTTCTCTTAATCGAGGAGATCGTCTTCTCCGAGTTCGTGACGGCCTGGCGCTTCGCCGGCTCTCCGACCAGACGCTCGCCGGTCTTCGTGAAGGCCACGATCGACGGTGTCGTCCGCGCGCCTTCCGTATTCGCGATAACGGTGGGCTTGCCGCCCTCCATAACTGCTACACAAGAGTTTGTTGTTCCCAGATCAATTCCGATTATTTTGCTCATTTTAAATTCCCTCCTATAATATAATAAAGTTTGATTAGTTGGCTACTTTTACCATGCTGTGCCGGAGCACTGCATCTCTGTATTTATAACCCTTCTGAAACTCCTCGGCGACCACATTCTCGCCAAGCTCCTCGTCATCCACATGCATCACCGCGTTGTGGAGATTCGGATCAAATTCCTGTCCGACCGCCTCGATCGGCGTCACACCCAGATCAGTCAGCGCTGTCACCAGCTGCTTGTAAATCATCTCCATTCCACTTGCCAGCGGGTCTTCCTTCTGTTCCTCCGGAATCGTCTTCAGGCCTCTCTCAAAGCTATCGAGCACCGGAAGAATCTTCTCGAGCACACTGCTCGCTCCGATGGAGTACATCTGGGACTTTTCTTTGTCCGTCCTGTTGCGGAAGTTCTCGAACTCCGCCAGCTGACGCTTCAGCTTATCGGTCAGATCCGCGATCTGTTCATCGCGCTTATCCTTCTTTTCCTTCTTTCTGCCAAAGAAGCTCTTTTTCTCCGAGGCCTCCTCCGCTGTATCTGCGGATTCCTCTGCCGGAGTTCCCTCCGTGGCGGCTTCGCCGTCCGCTGTCTCCTCCTCGGATGCTTCCTCACCCGGCGCTCCCTCCCCGGGGACTTCCTCTGCCGGGGGCTTTTCCTCCTCAGGGACCTGCTCCTCCGCCAGGATTTCCTCCTCTGAAGGCTCCTGCTCCATCTCTTTCTTCTCGTCCACAGTCATTCCGCCTTTCTTCTATTCCTTATGAAAAACCTCATCCAGCTGATCCATCATGGATTTCAGCTTTCCCATGACATCTTCGTAGTCCATCCTCTTCGGTCCAATGATCCCGATCGTGCCCTGCAGCCCTTCGCCGAGCTCGTAAGTCGCCGTCACGACGCTGCAGTCCTTCATACTCTTGACCGGAGATTCACTCCCGATATATACCTGGATGCCCTTATCCTCATTGTTGAGCGTCTCATTGACCAGATCCACCAGATTGTGCTTTTCCTCCAGCGTCTGAATCAACTCCCCGGCCCTTCCGTTCTCCGTCAGCTCCGGATAACGGAAAATATTGGTAGCGCCGCCGGTGTAAATCTCCATGCCCTCATCTGAGTGAATGACCTCGGCGACTGCGTCCACAACATCACTGATAATATTACTATGGATGCCGGCCTGCTCTTTCATACTGGAAATCATCTGGAGATTGATCTCCTCGATCGTCTTTCCGTTCAGCATCGTGTTCAGCAGAATGTTGAGCTTCAGGATGGTCTCCTCATCCAGCTCCTCGCAGATCGGAATCAGTTTGTTGCGGATCACATTGCCCTCGGCCATGATGACCGCCAGGAGCTGCTTCTCATCCACGCGCGAGAGCTGAATGAACTTGAGCTTGTTCTGATGGTACTGCGGCGTGGAGATCATCGTCGTGTAGTTCGTATCATTCGCGAGCACCTTCACGACCTGCTTGAGCACCTGCTCGAGACGATCCGTCCGTTCAAACATCAGCTCTTTGAGATCCGTGACCTCCTTGTCCTTTTCCTCCATCAGGTGATCTACGTACAGCCGGTAGCCCTTGTCCGTGGGAATCCGTCCCGCCGACGTATGCGGCTGAACGATGTAACCCATCTCCTCGAGGTCCGACATCTCATTACGGATGGTAGCGGAGGAGAGCTTCAGGTCTGAGTACTTCGCAATCGTCCTCGACCCCACCGGTTCGCCGGTCTCCATGTAAGTCCGGATGATCGCGTTCAGAATCTTTTTCTTTCTCTCGTCCAGTTCCATGTAAGCTTCCTCCTCTCTTCCTGTTAGCACTCAACATTTGAGAGTGCTAACATTTCCTGTAAACTAAAATAGCACCCCGAGGGGTGCTTTGTCAAGTGCTAATTATGAATATTTTATGAAAAGTCATCGCGTCCGCAAAAACTCATACTCGCGCAGGGCATCCTCGTCGTCCGGATACGACTCCAGATAGCTCTCCATCAGCGATTTCGCCGTCTCCCAGTCACTCTGATACTCATAGACCGCGATGCGCATCGCGAGCAGCTGCTGCAGCACATCGCTGTCGCCGAGGGCAATTCCTGCCTCAATCGTCGCGAGCGCTTCCTCGTACTGCTTCTGTTCCGTCTGATAGGAGGCAACCTTTGCATAGGCATCCGGGTGTTCTGCTTCATCCGTTGTCAGATAGCTCTGATAAAGCGTCAGCGCATAGTCCTTATTACCCATCTCCCAGTACAGTTCGGCCTGCCAGTAGAGTCCCTCCGGATCTCCATCCGCCGTAGCCTCCTCGAGATAAGACTTCGCTGACGTGTAGTCTTCCATATAATAAGAAAGTCGTCCGAGCATGACCAGATCCTTTTGGGAGGTCATATCCATCGCTGCGGTAAAATCCGCGTTCGCGGCTTCCTGATCTCCCGCTTCCCGGTACAGAAGGCCCCGGGTCAGGTAGATCTCGGCGCTCTTCTTCAGGTCAAGGATCGCGCTGCAGAGTTCGATCGCCTCCGTGAGCTCACCGCTGCGGTAGAGCGCCGCCGCCTTGTAAGCCGCGATATCAAGTTCCAGACTTCCCGCATGCATGTCCGCCAGGCGGAGCGCCTCGTCATATGCATCGATCGCCGCCTCATAATCGCCGGACGCGGCCAGAGACATTCCCTCCGCGCGCAGCGCAGTCTGCTGCTCCCGCTGCTGTGCGCTCGTCCCGCAGCCGGTCAGCAGGCCAGTGCTTATCATCATCACCATAAACAGCGCCCAATACTTTCTCATCCGTTCTCCTTTTCCCAAAATGTCGGATTCATCGTGCACCAGAGAATCACGCGGCGCGGCAGCCTCTCATAATGCTGCCCCATCCGGTATCCGAGAAATTTTCCCGCACTCTGCGCCAGTACCTGTGCTGTCAGCCACGGTTTCCCGATCTGCACACAATAACGCAGACTCTTCTTTACAAGCCGGATCCCCTCCGACTCGGAGCGCAGACCGCCGAACACCTCCGGATGCATTGTCTGGGATACTGCGAGGTCAAAGTTCCGGTGGAGCTGCTGCAGCGCGCTGTAGTTGTGGGAATGATACACACGCGCATCCGCGCAATAGGCAATTCGTCCGCCGGCCTGCACAAGTTTCCCTGCAAATATCATATCCTCATTAAAAATGGTTTGCTTCGTGAAGCCGCCGAATTCCAGGTATTTATCCCGCCGCCAGGCTGCACATACGTTAGAGCAGAAGAAAGTCTTAATGCCAAGCTCATCCAGGTCAGAAAGGCCCTTCAGGCGACTTTCCGCCGGATAATTGAAGCTCCTGGTATAGCGCTCCACCTCCCGGCATTCCTTTCGCGGAAGCTGACGCGCGTAGGCCGCCCACACGGTGGAATCCGCAAAGGGACGCAAAAGCTCCTCTATCAGCCTTGTATCCGCAGGCAGCGCGTCCTGCGTCATGCAGACGACGATATCCGCTTCCGACAGCCGAAACCCCTGATCCCGCGTGCCGCCATGGTCGAAGTCCTCCTTTTTCAGGTGATGGACTTCCACATTTTCATATTTTTCATCCAGGCCCGCCGGGAAGTACGCTTTCTCCGTGTTCATCAGGATAATCCGGTGAATCGGATACTTCTGCGCCTTCAGCCGGTCGAGCAGTTTTTCAAGCTGAGCTCCCGGTCGGTATACGGGGATCAGCACATCTACTCTCCACTGCGCCATTTTTCTATTCCACCGTCACAGATTTCGCAAGGTTCCGCGGCTTATCGACGTCACAGCCCTTCGCAAGCGCTACATAGTAGGCGAATATCTGCAGCGGAATCACCGCCAGCGAGTCCGTGAAGTACGGGTTTGTCTTCGGTATGTAAATCACGTAATCCGCTGTCTTTTCACAATCGGTGTGCCCCAGATTGGTCACTGCCATCACAAAGGCACCCCGGCTCTTCACTTCCACGACATTACTGAGTGTTTTCTTGTAGAGATCCTCCTGCGTCATGATCGCGGCCACAAGCGTGCCCTCCTCGATCAGAGAAATCGTACCGTGTTTGAGCTCACCTGCCGCATAGGCTTCCGAGTGAATATACGAAATCTCCTTAAGCTTCAGAGAACCCTCCAGAGAGATCGCGTAATCAATACCCCTTCCAATGAAAAATACGCTCTTCGCCGCCGCGTAGCGGTTTGCAAAGCGCTGCAGACGCTCCTTGTTCGCCAGTACCATCTCAATCTGATCCGGCAGTTTCTGCAGATCACGAATCAGGTCAGCCATCTCCTCCCCGCCAATGGTACCCCGGACATCCGCAAGGCGCATGGCCAGCAGGTAGAGTGCCACCAGCTGCGTACTGTAAGCCTTCGTCGTCGCGACGGCGATCTCCGGTCCTGCCCAGGTATACATGACATGATCTGCCTCGCGGGCGATCGAGCTGCCGACCACATTGACAATGCCGAGCACCGTGACGCCCGGATGTCGCTTCGCCTCCCGGAGTGCCGCCAGAGAGTCCGCCGTCTCACCTGACTGGCTTATGACAACGACCAGGGTATTCTCATCAAGGATCGGCCTGCGGTAACGGAACTCACTCGCCAGATCGACCTCCACCGGAATACGTACCATACCCTCGATCACATATTTCCCGGCCACGCCCACATGATAAGCGGAACCGCAGGCCACGATATAGATCTTGCGTATCGCAGCAAGCTCCTCCTCATTCATCCCGAGCTCCTCGATAACGATCTTTCCATCGCGGATCCGCGGACTGATGGTGTCGCGCACCGCCTTCGGCTGCTCATGGATCTCCTTGAACATAAAGTGCGCATAACCGCCCTTTTCTGCCGCGTTAACATCCCACTCGATCCGCGTGGACTCCTTTTCAAGCTCTTCGCAGTCAATATTGTAGAAATGAATCTCATCCTTTGTGAGCTTCGCAACTTCCTCATTCTGAATGAAATAGACGTCACGCGTATATTTCAGGACAGCCGGCACGTCGGAAGCGATGATATTCCCATGGCCGCACTTACCGACAATGAGCGGACTGTCCTTGCGGACGGCATAGAGTTCATCCGGATGCTCACGGAACAGAATGCCAAACGCATAGGAGCCCTCCACGCGCTGCATGACCTTCAGCACCGCCTCCAGCGGATCCCCCTTATAATAATAGTCGAGCAGATGCGCAATCACTTCGGTGTCCGTCTCGGATACAAACTCATAGCCTCTGGCGAGCAGCAGCTTACGGAGCTTTATATAGTTCTCTATGATTCCATTGTGGACAACCACAATCGATTTATCCTTATTAAAATGGGGATGCGCATTCTCATCACTCGGCGATCCGTGCGTCGCCCAGCGCGTATGACCGATTCCAAGCGTCCCCGGCAGTTTCTCGCCGCCATGAGACAGTTCGTGCAGCACCTGCAGCCGGCCGACCGATTTCATCACGTGGATCTCTTCTCCATCATAGACCGCAAGCCCCGCCGAGTCATAGCCCCGGTATTCCAGCTTTTCCAGGCCGTCCAGCAAGATGGGCGCAGCCTGCTCCGTTCCGATATATCCAACGATTCCGCACATGGTTTCTCCTCCTTATAATCCATTCCTATGTAAAAGGCGAGGAAAGTATCCATACCCCCTCGCCTGTCCGTCGTTTAATATCCGGTGTCCGCCGTGATCTGCGCCGCGATCTCCTTCACCTCATCGGAGGGTTCATAGTCGGAGTTGTTGAACAGATATTCATGCAGCTGTTTCACATTCTCCTCCAGATCAACCGGTACGACACAGGAACCCTTTCCGCTGATCGTGGATGAAACCTTATCGAATGGGAAACCTGTCGTATCCACAATGTCATAGGTGAGCAGCTCCGGCGCCATCGCAATAAGCTCTTCATTCGTATAGTTCGTGGCTACCAGCGGGAAGACGGCATTGATAATCTCATTAATCGTCGAAATATCCGTCTCCTTCGCCTTGCTGACAAGCTGCAGGATCACCTCGCGCTGGCGTTCTGTTCTCTTAAAGTCATCGCCCGCCGTGTAGCGGATCCGGCAGTAGGATGTCGCCTGCACGCCGTCCAGGGTCTGCAGACCGGCTGAGGTGAGAGCCGTCGTCTCAATCCCGGTGACCTCCGAAGTCTCGACGATGTAGTTGTTCAGATGCTCGAGTTCCGCCTCATCCACTTCAATATCGACGCCGCCCAGATAATCAACCGTCTTCGTCAGACCCAGGAAGTCCACGCTGACATAATACTGAATGTCCAGATCGAGGTTCATATTCAGCATGCTGATGGCCTGCTCCGGGCCGCCGGCCGAATAGGCGCCATTACATTTGTTATACTTGCCGTTCGCAAGATTCAGATACGTATCGCGATAGACGCTGACCAGCTTTACCTCCTTTGTATCGTTGTTAATACTGGCGATGATGATCGTATCACTGCGGTTTCCGCTGCCCAGCTGCCCTGCCTGACGGGTGTCGAGTCCAAACAGTGCGATCGTCGTGTAACCGGACATCGTCTGTACTGTCGACTCCTGAATCGTCTCGTTGACCTGGATCTCCTCTGTATCTACATCCGGTCTCTGCAGGGTATCCAGCTTACTGACCACCCAGAAACCGATTATCAGCACAAGGATGGCTACAAGCTCCACGCCAAAGATGACCAGTCTCCTTTTCTTCTTTCCCTTCTTCTTCTGGGAGGCTCCTTTTCTGCCTGTGGAGGCATGTTTTCCTGAGGACGTTTCCGTCCTGCGTGAAGCGCTCTTTTTGGAGCTTGTTTTTTTCACAGTCTCTTTTGCCATGATTCATCCTTTCTACGCCTGTTTAATAAGCATTCTTATTGACAAACCCCTTGAAGAAGGTCTGGATCAGAATCCGGATGTCCAGCCCTATCGTCCAGTTCTCAATATAATACAAGTCGTATTCAATTCTCTTTTTGATCGATGTATCTCCCCGGTATCCGTTTACCTGCGCCCAGCCGGTCATTCCAGGGCGAACCTGGTGTTTGATCATGTAGCGCGGAATCTCTTCGCGGAATTTTTCCACAAAAAGCGGGCGTTCCGGCCTGGGTCCCACCAGGCTCATATCGCCCTTCAGGACATTGAACAGCTGCGGCAGCTCATCAATGCTGGTCCGGCGGATAATCCTTCCGACTTTCGTCACTCTGGGATCGTCCCGAACGGTCCATGCCCGTTTCTCACTGCTCACAGACTGCACTTCCATTGAACGGAACTTATACATCTGAAAGGTCTGGTTATGGAGCCCTACACGCTCCTGTTTATATATCAGCGGCCCTCTGGATGTCGACTTGACCAGAATCGCCGTAACCAGCATAATTGGCGAAAAAACAACAATTGCAACAACAGCACCCACGATATCCATGGCACGCTTGCAGACCATATTGAAGGTGTTCGTGAGCGGCACATGGCGGATATTGATTACCGGAAGTCCCTGCAGATCCTCCGTATAAGGTCTGGTCGGGATAATCTCGTTATAATCCGGGACGAATTTTGTGTGTACACCGGATTTCTCACAGGTCGCAACAATACGTTTCAGCTTGTAATACTCCCGCAGCGCCATCGTGATCGCGATCTCATCCAGCCGGTTATTCTCCAGGATCTCGCCCAGCTCCTCGGTTGTGCCTATTACCTGCACTCCCTTATAAGTGTATCCGATCTCCCGGTTGTCATCCAGAATGCCGTATACCCGGTAGCCCCATTGCGGATTAACGAAAATCCGGTCGATGAACTCCTCCGCCGCGCTGCTGTACCCCACGAAAATAATATGACGCAGATTGAAGCCGCTCCGTCGCAGATGCCGCAGGAAAAGCCGGATCAGATTTCTCACAAACGTTTCCAGCACGATGTTGATCACATAGAAGTAGAACAGCATCGACCTGGAGTATTCCGTCGCGTAGTCGTTGTAGTCGCGCAGCAGGAAAAACACGCCCATGATAAGCAGCAGACCAACCGTATTCGCTTTTACGATGTTGCCGCCTTCCAGCCTGCGCCCCTGTACGCGCTTCGGCGTGTACAGATTGAAGGCCAGATACAGTACCAGATACAGCGGGACGATGCCAACCAGCGTCAGCATGTACTGCTGGAAGCTTAAGCCCCGCGGATCCCGCAGCACGAGGAATTTGAAGACCCAGGACAGCACATACGATACACAGATGACCAGGGCGTCGACCACAACCTGCAGCCGATTGAAATAACGCTGATTATCCTTAATCATAAATACTCACCCGTTGTTCCTCCTTTGTTCCCGCCTATGAGGGCAGGCGCAGAATATTTCTCCACAGCTCCAGCTGGAGCCGCGCGCACACCGGAATGTGCTCCGCGCGGAAGGAAAAGCGCCGGTCACGGTTTGCTCTGCACAGGGCGATTCCCCTCTTCAGACCTCTCAGGTAATCCCTGCCAAAGCCCTTCTTTACAAAATACAGATATTTTATCAGATATCCTGCCAGCAAAAACGGCATGTTCAGCAGGATCTGCGGTAATGGCATATTCTTGTATATGATATAAATACTGTTTCCCGCCGCATATCCCACCTTGAAGCTGTTGTGGCGGGATCCGCTCGAGGCGCTGCCCATGTGGTACACTTTTGCGCGGGGCTCATAGCGGTTTTCATATCCCATGAGTCTGGCGCGCCAGCAGATATCTACATCCTCAAGATAGACAAAATGTGCTTCGTCGAAGCCTCCCAGCTTCTCAATGACGCTCCTGCGGTAAATAGCTGCTCCCGCACAGGAAGAAAAAATCTTTCCTCCCTTCGGCCAGGCGTCTGCGGGCTTTCCTTTTCCCCTGGAAAAAGCCCAGCCCAGCGCACAGTAGAGATCACCCGCGCTGTCCAGAAGCGCTCTGTCCTGATACTGGAGCATACAGGCCTGACAGGAGAAGCACCTTTTATGCCTGCGGATCGTGGCAAACAGTCTCGCCGCAAAATCCGGCTCTGCCTCCGTATCATTATTCAGCAGAATCACATATTTGCTCTTTGCCCGCCGGACCCCCTCGTTCACCGCACGGCTGAAACCATAGTTCTGATCCAGGGAAACCAGCTCGCACTCCGGGAATTTCCGGCTTATATAGTCCTGACTCCCATCGGTGGAACCGTTATCCACCACAATCACCTGGGCGCTCACGCCCTTCTGGTTCAGAACAGAGTGAAGGCACGTATCCAGCACCGCCATTCCGTTATAATTGGGAATCACAATCGTTACATCCGGCATTTTCCGTTCTCTCCCTAATAAATTTCCCCTATCCGGAAATCCGTATCCTTCAACGAGAGATTCGGGTTATAATATCCATCCGGTTCTTTCAGGAATTCTTTCCATTTTCTGGAGAACTGCGCTGCCGGTCTTACATTCCTGCGTCTGGGCGCCCGGCCCTTCTGCAGAATAAATACTGCTCCCGGCTCATATACATTCCGAAGACCGAGTCGCTCCAGCTTCAGACACAGATCCACATCCCGCATCCGCTCCTCCACATCTTCAGAAAATCCGCCGACCTTCAGGAAGTTGTCCCTTCTCACCATCATGGCCTGACCGGACAATGCATGATAATTCTGCTGCAAAACCGCCTTGTGGAAATAGCCGGTGTAGCCGGCCTTCAGGCCTTCAAAGGCGACGCCTGCCTGACCGTTCAATCCGATAATCCGGGCTCCGTATCGCAGCCGCAGACTGCTGTCATATACTCTGCCTCCCACTGCGCCGACGCCTTTTCTCTGCGCATTTCCGAGAAGCAACTCCATGTAATCCGCGCCGGTCGTACCGATCCGGCTGTCCAGAAACAGCAGGTACTCACTTTCCAGCTTTTCGGCAAGGCTGGTAAATGTTACAGATTTGTTACACGCACCAGTACAATATACTACTTTAATCGGAATTTGTCTATATTCTTTGATAAAATTTAAAACAGTCTTATTTTTCTTCGGCATGTCCAGAAGCATCAGCATCTCAAAATTCGTATAAGTCCGTCGCTTCGAGATTGCCTTCAGGAATTTTCTCAGCTTTCCGATATCCGGCGCCCCCAGCAGCACAATGCAGACCTTCGGCACCGAGCAAAGCGTATAGTGAATGCGGTAAAATCCCGCATTTTCCATGCAATCCACCCGCGCGTCCTCGCCGCAGCGCTTAAGATGCGCCTCCAGAGCCCGTCTCCCCGCCTCAGCCGCATAGGACTTATTCTGTGCGTCTCCGGCCGTCGAGCCCTCGCTGCAGCGCCAGTGATACAGGATCTGCGGGATATGCCCGATCTTCTCTGTCTGTTCCACGCAGCGCAGGACAAAATCATAATCCTGTGCGCCGTCAAACTCCCCCCTGAAACCGCCGACGCGCTCTGTCAGCTCTCTCTTTACGACAAGAAAATGACAGATATAATTGTTGCTGCGCAGCAGCTCCGGGTTGTAATCCGGTTTAAAATGCGGCTGAAAGAACGTTCCGGAGTCCGGGCTCAGCTTATCCTCGTCCGTGTAGATCAGCTCCGGCCGGGGATCGCTCTGCAGCAGCTCTGCCACTTCAAAAAGCGCATGCTCTTCCAGAACGTCGTCATGATCCAGCAATGCGACATATTCACCCGTCGCCATACCAAGCGCAGCATTGGTATTACCGGAGATCCCGAGGTTTTCCGGGAGGCGCCTGTAACGAATGCGGGAATCCTGGTTCATATAGCCGCTCAATACCGACTCCAGGCTGTCGTCACCGCTGCCGTCTGCAAGACAGAGTTCCAGATTTCCATAAGTCTGCCCCAGCACCGATTCCACCATCTCCCGCAGAAACATCTCCGGAGTACGGTAAAGGGGCACCACCACGCTGATCAGAGGACTGTACGGAAACCGATGTCCCCTCTGCAGTTCCTTCTCCCGGGCAGACGGCCGTCCCGCAAACAGCCAGTCCTGATAATCCTTTTCCAGGCTGTTTCTCTCCAGCCTCTCCCGCGCCTTAAAATATAATTTTCCTACACCATAGCTTTTCGCGTAATGATAGCCGCGTTTTGCATAGTCAGATTTCATATTTAAAAGGTAACCTCTCCATCATGTGCGATCAGGGATGCGCTGATCATGCCGTCCAGCGCCGCGACCTCAGACACGAGAGCGCTCTCGTCCTTCACGCGAAGCTCTATCACCATGTCCAGTCGATCTTTGGAAAGATTTCTGGACTTCACCCTGTATGATTTCGTGTAGCGTGTGACAACCTCCAGAATCTCCTTCTCAGAATCCATCACGGAGCTGTTCACTACAAGCATCGCCGGTACTTTTGCCACCGGAAGCATGTCCAGCACCAGGATGAACACCGTCACCACGACAGATGTGATCAACGCCACTTCATAAAGGCTCGCGCCGCAGATAATGCCGACGCTGATCGACCAGAACAGAAAAACCAGATCCATCGGATCCTTGATCGCGGTACGGAAACGGACAATGGACAGCGCGCCGACCATACCAAGAGATATGACCAGATTGGACTGCATTGCCAGAATGATAGCCGCTGTGATCAGAGCCATCGCCGTCAGGGAGATCGCAAAATTCTTGGAATAGAAGACCTTCCTGGTCACCAGCCGGTAGATCGCAAAAATATAGAGACCGAGCAGGGCAGTCATGAAAAGTGTCGCCGCGATCTTCGCGGTCGTGATATCCATGCTCGTGAATCCTTCCAGAAATGAGTTTTTAAAAATATCTGAAAATCCTACCATATGTATTCTCCTTTATCCATCTTATTTTCTAAATTCCGTACCGCCTGCACAGATAATACTTGGAATAAGCCGTCTGCTGCAGGTTTTCCAGCTGCACCGTCCGGTAAATGTAATCCGGCAGATATTCGTCATACTTGACCTCGAGGATATGCTGTCCCATCGGCATAATCGGTCTGAGCGGAATCTGATCCGTAAGAAACAGGTCGATTCTCCCCGATGAACTTATATTCTCGTCCAGCGTGATCCGCACATTGCCCAGCGGATATACATAGGGCGTGCGCTTATACTCCACGATTACCTTCGGCCTCATCAGCCTCGTGCGCATCTCGAGTCCCAGCTTACGCAAAAGCGGCGGCGAGTCCTTCGATATTTCCGGAAGTTCTCCCGCCATCAGAGCCCTGCACTGCTCCTCCGTGAGCGGACACTGGAGCTTCTGCGTCTTTCCGCGCTCTTTCCGCTTCAGTTCAAGTGAAATGCGCTCCGGACTGTGATTGTAAATACGGATACGAAACTTCTCACGCGGATCTGTGCCCGCCTCATTTTCCTGCATACAACGATCCTGATAATCGTCAAAATACAGGCTTCTGATGTTGTAGACGCCATCCGGCCCTGCGTGAGAATCATGGGCAATCAGCCCGTTCAGCCTTGCCTCGATCACCCGGAGCTGCGCGTAAGAGCAGATGTATTTAAACTCATGCCGATAACGATTTTCCGGGAGTGATGGATCAAAGATCTTTTTCTGCATTCGTCTCTCCTTCTATTTTTATATTATTATTGTTTCATTCCTGTATCCAATCATCCATATTTTTTATTTCTGCATCCAGAAAATCCAGACGCGTCTCCACATACTCCCTCAATGTATCGTAGTCGCCGTCATGCGCACTGTCCGGCCACCTCGCCGCATCGCGCGCAAATGCGCCGGAATCCTGTACCTCGTGGATACATTCCTCCAGCAGCGTTTCCATATTTTCATCGGACAGAACCGTCCCGCGCAGCTCCTCCCATTTTTCAGAAATCTTTTCCTGTATGCCGCCCGCGTCGAGTGCAATCAGGCGATCAGCAAAAGGCCAGCTGAGCTTTTCCGTGGCAAGCTCCGGCGCAGATGTGACGTAGAGCTGCTCCGCGTCATCCGTATACACATTCCCCCAGGTCAGATCGAGATCCCAGGGCACCTGATACATGCGATAGCCGCCAGTCTCCTTTTTGAACGCGTAGAACATGTTCTTGTAAATATTGTCCTCACCGTAGATCATCTGAACAAAAATCCAGATGTCCGTCATATTATCCATATCAAGCAGAGTCTCCGCTCTGCCTGCAAAAGCCTCGTCATCGGTTTCCTCCTCGAGCTCCACATAAGATCGGAAACAGCGCCAGTCATATTCGGTTCCGGCGTCATCCGAACCTTTCAGCTCTGTGCCGAGAACGGTCAGATACTCCTCCGTCGTATAGCTGTCGAGCAATTCCGTGGAGAGCGCCCGGGAAAAAGTGCGTTTATAGAGATATTCCTGATCGGAGATCTGAAGCTGCGTGCTGTCCACCGGCTCCATGATTCCGTATAATCCGCGGTACTCGCCGTTGACGACGAGCTCCACATACTCCATATTCGTCCCAAAATGCGCATCATAGGAGGTATCCTCTGCGCCGAAGCGGTTCCACAGCTCAATATTAAACTTATCCCGCACCTTTGTGCCGTCGCTGTAGATTGCGTAAAAAATCCAGCTGTCGGAGCTGCGCATGCCCAGGACGGACATTTTGTTTTTATTGCTGATGCCGGCAGATGTGACTGAGACCAGATTCACCCGGTAGCCCTTTTTCGGATAGGCCCGGCTGGTCTGCCCCCGCTCGTGAGCCTCAAAAACCGAGGAGTATGTCCAGTCCGCCTGCCCGCAGGCCTCGTAAAAGACAATGCTCCCCGCAAATACCGTATCTACGTCAAGATCTGCGTCCGTCTCGATGCGCACGACAGAAAGGCCGGTAAATACGACCTGCACCACGATACAGGACCCCTCCGGCTCACTGAAGGCCAGAAAAGGGATCGGCTGGCCCGAGGCCACGATCTCTGACTTTTCATAAGTCGTATAATCCTCCAGCGGGAGAATGGAGATCTCCCCGTCCATACTCGTGAAGCTCCCGCCTTCCCAGCCGTCGCTGTCCATATCCACCGGCAGATACCAGGTCAGGCTTTCCTCATCGCAGGAGAGCAACTCTCCCTTAAAGCACAGCTGCACCCTGGAGAAATCCAGCGTCTGACTGAGATTCTTATAAAGCTTTTGCGCCTGGCGTACTTCGCCTGCGTACGATCCGCTCACCAGTGTCTCCGGCTCCGTTTCCCTCTCCCGCGGGAAAAAGAAGGCGATACCGACAAGCAACAGTACGCTGAAAAGCAGCGTTATCTTCTTAATCATTCCGTCTCCAGTCATACCGGCAGCGATACCTTCAGGCCGCCAAAATCGTTCAGGTCCAGCGCCAGAGAGCGCTGCGCCTCTTCGGGATTCCCCGCCTTCAGGGCATTCAGTATGTCAATATGGTGCCGCGTGTCGTCAACCGGCGGCACGCTCTGCGCCCACTTTCCCCAGTAAAACTGTGCATAGGCACGCTTCAGCCGGTTCATACAGCGGGTCAGCACTTCAAGCGCATACTCATTGCCGCAGAACCCGATCAGCGTCTGGTGAAACTGCGCATTGTACTGCCAGTGCGCCCACACGTCACCGGAATTCTCACGGATCAGCGCATTGATCTCATCCAGCTTCCGAAAATGTGTCTCGGAAAGCCGCTCATAATTGTAGCGCAGCATCCCGCCCTCCAGCAGAAAGCGGAACTGAATCATCTCGTTGATATCCTCCGTAGTCAGGCGGATGATCTCGTAGCCATAGCGCGGTATGCTTTTCAGAACCTGATCGTCGCAGAGTGAGAGCAACGCCTCCCGCACCGGAGTCTTGCTGCAGCCATATTTCTCCATGAGCGCCTTTTCGTTCAGAATATCGCCTGCCTGGTACTCAAAGCAGAAAATATCCTCCATGATCCGGTTGTATACGCTGTCCTTCAGGCTTTCCCTGTTTGGCATACTGATACCTCTACTTCAGAAATCCGTTGACGATCTGCTCCTCTGCCTCAGCCTCCGTCAGTCCGAGTGTCATCAGCTTGATAATCTGTTCCCCTGCAATCTTTCCGATGGCGGCCTCATGAATCAGGCTCGCATCCAGATGATTCGCCTCGAGGGATGGCACCGCATTCACATGTCCCTCATCCATCAGGATCGCATCGCACTCCGTATGTCCATAGCAGGCATTGTTGCCGCGAATCTTCGAATTGAAGACCTGACTGGAGCTGCCCTTCGCCACCGAGCGGGACACCACATCCGCATGCGAGTCCACCCCATTTAAATCCACCTCGAAATTCGTCTCGGCATACTGCTTCTCATGGGTCATGATCTTTTCCTTGATAATCAGTGTCGCGCCATCCTTCAGATCTGCAGAAGTATCCCGGATCGTGGAGTCGACGCCCTTGATCTGTGTCGTCTCCATCTCCATGTAGCCGTTCTCCTCAATGTGAACGATCGTGGTCGGATTGAGAATCCGTCCGCCTGTGCCCTCACCCTCTCCATAGTGCTTCTCGACATAACGCACCCTCGCGTTCTTCCCGATATGGAACTCATGAATCCCGTCATGCTCCGTATCCTGCGAGCCGCCGCAGTGAATCCCGCAGCCCGCCACAATCGTCACATCGGCGTCCTCCCCGATATAGAAATCATTGTATACCAGATCTTTGAGTCCGCTCTGGCTGACGATGACCGGAATATGCACGCTTTCATTTTTCGTGCCCGGCTTTACGATGATGTCGATGCCTGGTTTATTCTTTTTCGACACAATGTCAATATTCGCGGTCGTATTTCTCCCCGCGAGCGCCCCATTGTCACGAATATTGTAGGCTCCCTCCGGAACGCTGTGGAGGTCGGCCACCATCTGCAGCATATGCATTTGAAGCTGATCCATCTCTTCCACCTCCTAAACAACCTTATTAAGCAGCGTACTGCAGGCCTGTCCGTCCGTCAGAAGCTGCGGAAGAATCTCTTCCCGTGCGCCTTCCGCGCGCACCTCTCCGTCCGCCAGGACGATAATCCGGTCCGCGATATTCAGGATCCGTTCCTGATGGGAAATGATCAGGATCGAGCCGTCGATATTGGTTCGCAGCGCTTCAAACACCCGGATCAGATTATTGAAACTCCAGAGATCTATCCCTGCCTCCGGCTCGTCGAAAATCGACAGTTTCGTGCCCCGCGCAATCACCATCGCGATCTCGATGCGCTTCAGTTCTCCGCCTGACAGAGAGGCATTGACCTCGCGGTTGATATAATCTTTCGCGCAGAGTCCCACCTCTGACAGATATTTGCAGGCGTCGTTGAGCGACAGCGGCTCCCCGTGAGCCAGATCAATGAGATCGCGCACCGTGAGCCCCTTGAAACGGACCGGCTGCTGGAATGCGAAGCTGATCCCCTTTTTGGCGCGCTCCGTGATCGAGAGCTCTGTGATATCCTCTCCGTCAAGCAGAACCCTGCCGGACGTCGGCGTGATAATGCCCGCGATGACCTTCGCCATCGTGGATTTTCCTCCTCCGTTCGGTCCTGTGATCGCCACAAAACCGTCGTCAATTTTCAGATTGATATGCTTCAGGATGCCCTTTTCCTTCGGGTCGTCGCTCGCCTGAAAGCATATATCCTGTAATTCAAGCATTTTTGTTCCTCCTGATGTAAGACTTCCTGCACTGTTTTATTTTATATCCCGGAAATGAAACTGTTTCTTCCCGGACGCATAATCTCCCACAATCTGTCCGTTTCCGTACAGCCGGTACTTGTAGCTGAGCAGTCCCTCCAGGCCGACCGGCCCTCTGGCGTGTATCTTTCCGGTGCTGATGCCCACCTCGGCGCCAAAACCGTAGCGATAACCGTCCGCAAACCGGGTGGAGCAGTTCTGATAAACGCCCGCAGAATCCACCAGATTCATAAACAGCTCCGCCGTCTCCTGATTTTCCGTCACGATGCTGTCCGTGTGGTGAGAACCGAAATAATTGATATGATCAATGGCCTCCTGCACGTCTTCCACGAGCTTTACAGAAAGGATATAATCCAGATACTCCGTGGAATCGTCGGCAGCTGTCGCGGCGCTGCAGGGGATAATCGCCACAACCTCCTCCGTGCCCCGGACCTCAACTCCCTTTTCATCCAGCGTAGCCTTCAGCTCCGGCAGAAACTCCCGTGCGATATCCCGGTGCACCAGCAGTGTCTCCACTGCATTGCAGGCAGAGACATATTGCGTCTTCGCGTCGACAATGATCGGAACCGCCTTCCCGATATCCGCGTCCTTATCCACATAAATATGGCAGATGCCGTCTGCGTGCCCCATCACCGGTATCTTCGTATTATCCATAATGTACTGCACAAAAGCATTGGAGCCGCGGGGAATCAGAAGATCCACCAGACCATGGCAGTCGAGCAGTTCCCGGATCTCCGACCGATCCTCCAGCTGCATCATGCAGTTTTCCGGCAGGCCCGCCTTCTGCACGGCCGCGCTGATGACCTCAAATAACTTTTTGTTGGTCCTGCGGGCCTCGCTGCCGCCTTTTAAAATCACACAGTTTCCACTCTTTATACACAGAGCGGAAATCTGCACCAGCGCATCCGGCCTCGCTTCAAAAATCACGCCGATCACGCCGATCGGGCAGGAGACACGCTTCAGAACCAGCCCCTCGTCCAGCTCCCGCCAAAGCTGCGTCTGAAACAGCGGATCCTCCATCGCAATCAGATCCTGAATGCCTGAACTTACGTCCCGCAGCTTTCCTTCATCAAATTTCAGCCGTTTCAGGATCGGAGCCGCCACAGCGTCCGCTTCCGCCTGCTTCAAATCTGCCCGGTTCGCGGCAAAGATCGCCTCCCGTTCCTCATCCAGCGCCTCCTTCATCATCCGCAGCGCCAGATTCCGGGTATCTCCCGCGCTGGCCGCCATTCGCGGCGACGCAAGTTTGACCTTTCTGACTTCTTCTTTCATCTGTATAAATTCCCCTTTCCGGAAACTTTCATTCCATTATACCTCTTTTATCGTCGTATGAAAAGCTTGAAAATATTTGCACATTTAATGGGTTGACAGTCATCTGCCTGTAATGTTATAATATTCACAATGAATGATAAATTTTTAACAATCATTCATGGAAACTTCTATTGTAAAATCATCAAGAAAAGGAGGCTACAACATGAAAGGTTACGCAATGCTG
>JAJPXQ010000101.1 GCA_021205385.1 Lachnospiraceae bacterium
AGCAGGGCTACCAGGATTCGAACCTGGAAATGACGGAGTCAGAGTCCGTTGCCTTACCGTTTGGCGATAGCCCTATGTGTTCAACGAATGTTATTATATGAGAAAACCCGGAAAAAAGCAAGCCCTTTTTTCGGGTTTTCTCATTTTTTTGTGAGAATGCTTCCTACTGCTCCTCCACCGACACAACCTCACCGTCAAAACCATCTGTCTCGGACAGATCCCCGGTGTAGACAACCTTCACATATGCGCCCTCCGTGACATCCTCCAGACCGTCCGGCGCCTCTCCCTCAAAGTAAAAATCATAAGGGATGCCATCCTGATCCGTGACGGTGAAGACGCCGTCTGTGATTCCGCTGATCGTTCCTACCAGAACCGAGCGTGCTTCCTCCCCGGTCTGCGCCGAGCCTGCGGATTCTGTCTGGCTGTCAGACGACGTACCTCCGCCGGAAGAGCAGCCGCCAAGCGCCGCCAGCATCAACGCCAGCATCATGATAAATAAAAATCTTCGCCCTGCCATTTTTTACATCCCTCCTCAGAATAAACTACAGGGAACTGTAGCCAGTGTCAAAATCAACCAGATTTTCAAGCTTCTTCCCGTCCAGATAGCGTTCCAGATTCCGGCAGCTCAACTGTATAATCCGATTCTCCGTATCCTTGCACAGGCCAAAACTCTGGCCTGCGACATGCGGTGTGATCACGACGCGTTCAAACTTCCAGAGCGGATGATCCTCCGGAAGCGGCTCCGGCGCTACCACATCCAGCGCCACTCCGCCCAGATGTCCTTCCTCCAGCACCTTCACCAGCGCATCTGTATCAATCAGGCTGCCGCGCCCCACGTTGACAAGGAGTGCGTCTTCCTTCATCAGGCGAAGTCTCCTGCCATCCAGCAGTCCTTCCGTCTGTGCCGTACCCGGAAGGCTGGCAATGACGATGTCTGCCTGCGGCAGCTCCTGATCCAGCTCTTCCAAGGTAATCATCCGGTCAAAGCAGTCCGGATAATTCCGCTCCGTCCGACGCATACCGGTCACATAGACTTCGAATGGCCGCAGCCGTCCGGCGGTAGCTGTGCCGATATCTCCCGCCCCGAGAATCAACGCGCGCTTCCCATAAAGCAGGGTGGTCGTTCCCAGTTTCTTCCACTGCTGCCTTCCCTGATTTTCGGCATACTGTTTCAGATTTCTGCAAAGCTCCAGCAATACGGCGAGAATGTATTCTGCGATCACCACACTGTAACAGCCCTTCGCGCTGGTCAGCTGTACCCTGCCGCGCGGAAATCCTTCGGTTCTTGTATATTTGTCGGTCCCCGCCCAGCTCATCTGTACCCAGCGGAGCTTCGGACATTGCAGAATCTCACTGATCTCGGGCTCTCCGAAAATCACGTCTGCCTGTTCAAGAATCGGCAGCCGCTCCTCACAGCTCATATCCGGCGGGACAAACAGGAGCTCACAGCGATCCTTTGTCGTTTCCTCCATCATTACCCGCTGTGCATTGTCACAGGGATACAGCACTACCGCTTTCAGCTTTTCCATCCATATCTCCTCCACTCACTATCTTTCCCCCAATCAGGCGGGCTTATACAGAAAAGGGGTACCGCATATCTCCATGCCGCACCCCCTGGTTTCTTCGCGATCGCTACATCTTCATCGAGTCCACGGCGGCTCTCTCAATCGGCAGGCCTGCGCGGTAGAGGCTCATGAATGTCTCGAACCCCTTCACATCCTCCGGATCCGGATCCATCTTCACACCTTCATCACCGCCGAAGACCTTATTCTGGAGATAATCCTCCAGCGTCTCATCGGTCTCCCTGCGGAGCATGTAAGAGGCCAGAAGAGCAATCCCCCATGCACCGCCCTCACCTGCGGTCTCCATGACCGATACGGTGGCATTCATGGCCGCGGCAAGGATCTTCTGTCCGACGCCCTTTGTCTTAAACAGACCGCCATGCCCGGTAATCCTGTCGACTGCGACATCTTCCTCCTTCTGGAGGATATCCAGTCCCACTTTCAATGCGCCAAGGGAAGAATACAGGTTCGTGCGCATGAAATTTGCCAGCGTAAACCGGCTGTCCGGCGTGCGGACAAACAATGGACGTCCCTCTTCAAAGCCCGTGATATGCTCACCGGAATAATAATTGTAAGACAGAAGACCTCCGCAGTCCCTGTCGCCTTCCAGCGCTTTATTGTACAGAGTACCGTACAGCCTGTCCGTATCCGCCTCCACGCCAAAGCTCTGCGCAAACTCCCGGAAAATATTGACCCAGGCATTCAGATCCGACGTGCAGTTGTTGCAGTGCACCATCGCCACCGCATCTCCGGCCGGCGTTGTCACCATGTCGATCTCCTCGTGTGCCCGCTTAAGCGGCTTTTCCAGCACGATCATCGCGAATACAGAGGTGCCTGCGGAAACATTGCCCGTGCGCAGTTTCACACTGTTGGTCGCCGCCATGCCCGTCCCTGCGTCTCCTTCCGGCGGGCAGACCGGGCAGCCGCTCCGGAGCGTTCCCGTCGGATCCAGTATTCTCGCACCCTCCTCGCTCAGCACACCGGCAGAATCCCCGGCCAGCAATACCTTCGGCAGCAGATCCCCGATCTTCCAGGAATACCCCTCCGACGAAGCCAGTCTATCAAATTTCTGTATCATAGTAGCGTCATAATTCTTTGTCGCAGAATCGATCGGGAACATACCGGACGCGCTGCCGACGCCCAGCACCTTTTCCCCGGTCAGCTGCCAGTGAACATAGCCGTCCAGCGTCGTAAGGAAATCCACATCTTTCACATGCGGCTCCCTGTTCAGCATGGCCTGATACAGATGCGCGATGCTCCATCTCTGCGGAATATGAAAACCAAAGAGCTCCGAGAGCTTCTCCGAGGCCTCCTGCGTGATCGTATTTCTCCAGGTGCGGAACGGCGCCAGCTGCTTTCCGTCCCTGTCAAAGGCCAGGTAGCCATGCATCATCGCGCTGAAGCCAATCGCTCCAAGACGCTCGACCGGTATGCCGTAGCGCTCCTTTACATCTTTTGCCAGATCCTGATAGCAGGCGGTGAGCCCTTTCCAGACATCATCGAGCGAATAAGTCCAGACGCCATTCTCGAGCTGGTTTTCCCAGTCATACGCTCCGGACGCGATCGGCGCGTTCTGTTCGTCGATCAAAACCCCCTTAATCCGCGTAGAACCCAGTTCAATGCCAAGAATCGCTTTCCCGTTTACAATAGTATCTTTTGCGTTATCCATGAAATATACCCTCCAAATTCATTCTTTGTAAACAGTTTATCACAGACAGAAACCCTTTACAAATCTTTACAGTAAAAAAGACAGCGGGGTAAGCTGTCTTTTTTAGGAGAAGGTATTTCTTGTTTCTTATGGGGTGTAGCAAAAACTAAAAATGTATTGGGGGTTTACGAGTGATATAATAACATAAACTCCAATTGAAGTCTACACAAACTTCACAAAAATGAGGCTTCAAATTTGTCTATTCTGCACAAAAAAGCCCTTCGAACTCCTCGCGTCCAATCTTTTCTTTCTCAAGCAGAAGCTCCGCACAGGCGTCCAGCACCCCGCGGTGCTCTGTAATCATCTTCTTTGCCTTGCTGTAGCACTCGTCAATAATGCGTTTGACCTCCTGGTCAATCTCACCGGCCACCTGTTCGCCATAGCCCCTCGCATGAGCCAGATCGCGGCCGATGAAGACCTCCTCCTCATCGTCGCCGTAGCGGATCAGGCCGAGCTTTTCGGACATGCCGTACTTCGTCACCATGGACTTTGCAAGCGAGGTCGCCTGCTTGATATCCTGAGACGCGCCAGTCGTAATATCGTCAAAGACAAGCTCCTCCGCCACGCGACCGCCAAGATCGACAATGATATTCTGCAGCATTCTGCCGCGCGTCTCAAACATCTCGTCCTTCTCCGGAAGCGGCATCGTATAGCCTGCAGCGCCCATGCCGGTCGGAATAATGGACACCGTATAGACCGGTCCCACATCGGGAAGCAGGTGGAACAGAATCGCATGTCCCGCTTCATGGTAAGCCGTGATACGCTTCTCCTTCTCGGACATCACGCGGCTCTTCTTCTCTGAGCCGATTCCCACCTTGATAAAGGCCTTCTGAATATCAGCCTGCACAATAAAGGCGCGCCCCTCTCTCGCCGCCACGATCGCGGCTTCGTTCAGCAGATTCTCCAGATCGGCCCCGGTGAAACCCGCCGTCGTCTGCGCGATCTGGTGAAGATCCACATCGTCGCCGAGCGGTTTGTTCTTTGCATGTACCTTCAGGATATCCTCGCGGCCCTTCACATCCGGACGGCTCACACCGATCTTCCGGTCAAAACGCCCGGGACGCATGATCGCCGGGTCAAGGATGTCTACCCGGTTCGTCGCGGCCATGACAATAATACCTTCATTGACTCCGAAACCGTCCATCTCCACGAGAAGCTGGTTCAGCGTCTGCTCCCGCTCGTCATGTCCGCCGCCCATACCGGTGCCGCGGCGCCTGGCGACCGCATCAATCTCATCGATGAACACGATACAGGGGGCGTTCTTCTTTGCATTCTGAAACAGGTCGCGCACGCGGGAAGCGCCGACACCCACGAACATCTCCACAAAATCAGAACCGGAGATGCTGAAGAACGGCACACCGGCCTCTCCGGCCACCGCCTTCGCGATCAGCGTCTTGCCGGTGCCGGGAGCTCCTACCAGGAGCACGCCTTTCGGGATGCGCGCGCCAACCGCAGTGTAACGCGCAGGATTACGCAGAAAATCGACGATCTCCTCGAGTTCGCCTTTCTCCTCCTCCAGACCTGCCACATCGCGGAAACCGACCTGCGTATCGCCGCCATTTGCCATCTGCGCATGACTCTTGCCGAAGTCCATCATTCGCGCATTGCTGCTGCCGCCATTTCTGCCCATGGTCATGACCACATAGAAAATCAGGATCGCGCAGAGAATCAGCGAAAAACCATAAGTCTCAAAAAAGCCTGACTGCTTCACCTCTCCAATATCATAGGCAATATCAAGCTCAGAAAAGCGCGCCTCAATCGTCTCCGTATTCAGCACTTCCGTCGTCTTCGTGGAGCCATCCGTCAGGACGTAGGTCACGGTGCCTGTGGGCGTCTCCTGATTCGGCGTAATCACCGCGCTGACGATCTCCCCGTCCTCCATGACCTTTTCAAACTGCTGGTAAGTGTAAGCCGTGCTCTCGTCCATCTGGTTTTCAAAGAAGACCAGCACGGCGCAGATTATCAGGAAAAACAGCAGATAAGTGCCGATTCCTTTCCATTGTTGTCTGTTCAAACTGCCTTTATCCTCCTGTCAGTCAAAGTTTACCACACCTATATATGGCAGGTTCCTGTACTGTTGATCGTAATCCAGTCCATAACCCACTACAAATTTATCCTCGATCTGAAATCCTACATATTCCACATCCACATCGACCACGCGTCGGTCCGGCTTGTCAAGCAGGGTACATATTTTCAAACTGGCCGGGTTTCTCTGGGCGAGCAGCTTTTTCAGGTGGTTCAGCGTCCGCCCGGAATCGATGATGTCTTCAATAATCAGCACATGCCGGTCGGTAATCGGCTCGTCAAGATCTTTATCCAGCTTCACAACGCCGCTGGACTTCGTGGCGGCGCCATAGCTCGAACACTGCATGAAATCCATTGTGACCGGTATCGTGATGCGCTTCGCCAGCTCACAGGTGAAGTATACGCTCCCCTTCAGAATACAGATCAGGTGAATCGTCTTTCCCGCATAATCACAGCTGATCTCCCTGCCCAGCTCCTGAATCCGCGCGTCAATCTCCTGCTCCGACAACATGGTTTCCACATGATGCTTTTCCATCGCTCATTCCTCCGCGTTCTTCTCTTCGTACCTTCAGAATTCTCTCCGTCCGGCTGCTCACCTTATAGTCTTCGCTGATACGCAGCCCAACTGCCCAGATCACATGACTGCCGTCCGCCAGCAGAATACATTTATCACGTTCTTCGCGCGGCACCTTACAGTCGATCAGATAATCCTTCAGCTTCTTGTGAGAGCCTTTCCCGTTTGCCAGATAGTCCCCCGGACGCCTGGTACGAAGGACTGCTCCTTCCTTGATTTTATCATAATCAAACCACTTCGTATAGCAATTTGTGGGAATTTTCTCATTTTTTCCCGCTGTTTCCAGAGAAAAGAAGAAGGTCTCTCCCAGAAATTCATGCCTCTCACAGGGCACAGAATCATCCTGCATGACAGGAATCGGTGCAGGAACCTGTGTTTTTTTCTTCACCTTTCGCAGAGAAATCTCCCCGTAACCCAGTTCCGCGTAAATGCCTCCCGGCAACGTAATCCTGCTGCCTCGCCTTCCCGTCACGAGCGCACAGACCTGCTCCGCGTGAACTGCCGTGAGATCACGGGCGTCTCCCTTCAGTCTCTCTATACAGCGCAGCACCAGTCTCTTCTGAATCGCCGAATGAAGCTCTACGAAGGGAGTAAACATGATATCACAGCCCCACTCCGTCTCATCGACACAGCTTTCCCGGGCACGCTCCGTCTCCAGTTCCAGGAAATCTTCGTCCTCCCGGAAGCGCTCCGCCGCAGCTGCCATACGCGCCGTGCTGCCGGGCCGGATCTCCTCCATCGGGGCAAGCAATTGGTGACGGATACGATTTCTCTCATAGGACAGATCCTCATTGCTCTCGTCTTCCACCCAGGGAATCGCTTCCTGCTTAAGCCAGCGCAGAATCTCCGTCCGTCCGGCGCAGAGCAGGGGACGAATATACGGCAGGTTCACCGGTCTCATGCCGCCAAGTCCCTTCAGCCCTGTGCCGCGCATCAGTCGGAACAGCATCGTCTCCGCCTGGTCATTCTGATGATGCGCGAGCGCCGTCCGCATGCCATACCCTTCTTCCATACACTGCCGGAACACTTCATAGCGGGCCTTTCGCCCCGCCTCTTCAAGGCTCAAGGCTTCCGACTCCGCCAGTCCCGGCACATCACGGCGATATGCACGGAAGGGAATCTCCCGCTCCCTGCAGAAGTCCTCGCAGAACGCGAGATCCCGGTCCGCACTTTCTCCCCGGATGCCATGGTGTACGTGAACCGCCAGAACCCGGTTTCCGTGCAGCCTCCCGTATTCATGGAGCAGAGCCAGCAGCGCCGCGGAGTCCGGGCCTCCTGAAAAACCAACGAGCACATCCGTCCCCTCAGGCAGCATTTTCCATTTTTCCAGATATGAGAATACTTTTTCCTTCATAGTATTCATCATAAGGAAAATCCTGCAAAATTGCAATCTATCTTTTCCAGATCCCCGCAACGAGCACAGTCATATCGTCCGTCCCCTCCCCATAGGAACGCACCTGTTCGAGCAGACGCTGCGCCGTCTGGGAAGGCGTCCCCACCGGCAGCCTTGCAATCAGTTCACGCAGCGTCCTTTCCTCTTCTCCCGCCGGCAGCGCGCTCAGCACGCCGTCCGTCACCAGAAAGAGCAGATTTCCGTCATACATGCGGATACGGCAGGGCTCAAACGTAAGCTGTCCCATCGCGCCGGCCGGGAGACTGGCGCTGCGGATACACTCCACGCTGTTTTCTTTCTTCAGAAAGCTTGGCGCCGATCCTATTTTCAGGAACTCACACACGCCGGAATAAAGATCGATCGAAGCCAGGTCTACGGTCGAAAGCACCCGCGTATCCGGCTGCAGCACGATCGACGAATTGATCATCCGGATCGCGGTCTCTTTGGAAAATCCGGCTTCGAGGAACTGTTCGAGCAGGTCAAGCACGGTCTCGCTCTGCGAGCAGGCCCGGATTCCGGAGCCCATCCCGTCGGAGAGTCCCGCGTAAAATTTCCCTTCCGGCAGCCAGAACACGGAAAAATTATCGCCGGACACGGACTCTCCCTGCCGTACCGATTTCTGAACCCCATAAAGCACATTGTATGCAGTCCCCTCCACAAACAGTACCGTGATCCGCTCCTGTCCGACAAACGTGCGGCTGTCGCGCGCCGCCATCATCTCGCAGTCCAGCAGTTCCGTGAGAACGTCGGCCACTTTCCGGACCGGCACGCAGATCTTTCGTCTCGTCTGCATTGTCACATAGACCTGCCGCTTCCTCCCTCTCGGCCCGTAGAAAAATACCTTCTGCACCTGCACACCTACAAGCCGCAGACGTTTTCCAATCTCCTGCTCCAGCTCTTCATCCTCCCGGGTTCCATAGATCCGCTCCATGGCCCCGGTCAGGATCTGACTCATTTCATGAATCTGCCCGGCCGCAGCCAGACGACTTTCCTGCAGGCGGTTCTGCAGGAGTTTTTCCCCGCGGTCCAGCCCTTCCGCCGGCTGCGGTTCCAGAGAGAAACTCCGCGAAAGCTGATCAAAACTTTCCTGACACTCCTCTATCCACTGCCGGATCGGATGGACCGCTTCGCGCTCCTCTGTTCTGCTGCCGCGCGTTCCCAGCCACTCGCGCACATAGCCCAGCAGCACGATCGCGGAGAACACGGCGCCGCCCCGCATCACGCTGAGCGCCCGTTCCCAGAAAGGCCGCAGCAGCATATATTCCACAATCAGCTCCATCGCTGCCAGAGAAGCGCCCGCCGCCCCTCCCAGTATCCACTTGTCTCTGCCATCACCCTTTTTTCCAAAAAGGATCAGGAAGCAGCCTCCCACCAGTAACGCCAGCACATACTTGCTCCATTCCATGAACTCACACCTCCGCCATTTCTGTTTCACCGCCCATGCATGTCCCATCGGCAAGACGGATTATAAAAAGAAGCCGGGTGCAATCTTTGTCATTTAGAATCGGCTCGAGAAAAAAAGTTTTCGACATGAAAAAGGCTCCCGAATCCGGAAGCCCTCTGCTCTCATTTTCATACGCTTTTTATTCTGCTTTAAAAATAATCTCATCCTCATAGACGAGGCCAAGCTTATCCTTCGCGACCTCCTCCACGTATTTCTTCGTCTGCGTGTAGGCTTCAAACTCTTCCAGCTCTTCCGTCCGCTCCTCCTCCTCGGCAAGGGACTCCTCAAGAGCTTCTTCTCTGGCCTGATACATCTTATTCTTCTGCCGAAGCTGCATGCAGCCCACCGTGCTCACACCAAGAACCAGCAAAACAATCAGCAGAATAACCCAGGCGCCCAGATTTCTATTGCGCTCCCGGATCCGTCTGCTTTTAGCTTTCGCCTTTGTTCTGGCTGCCACGCGTCCGCACTTCCCTTCCACTCATTTCGATAATAAAATAACTATACACTCTTTGAGATGATTTTTCAATTTCTTTTTGTGAAATCTTCCCGTCAACTTCAGAAATTTTCTGAGTTTTCTCAGCAAAAACTGAAACGGTGCAAATAAAATGCCGAAGATCAGCCGCAGAATACCCGCGATATGTTCCACGATCCAGGCGCTCACCGTCTGATGATAGAACAACATCCCGGCAGCGATCGCAAAAAGCGCGTAACCCCGCACCGCACCGTCATTTTCACGGTATAACAGCTCGAAGATCAGAAGAGCGGTTGCGATCCAGTAAAACAGATCTTCCAGTGCCACCGCCCACACCCCATGGAATATCACGCGCCGGAATATACGGATTACATCGTAAACAGCCAGAATCAACGCACCGCGAAGTACTGCCAGAGCGAAGAAGCGCAGTTCATCCAGAATCGCACTGCTCATATCAGCGGAACAGGCGGTTCAGAAGTGTCTCACCGCCTTTCTTAAAATCGGAGACCTCTGCGTACTGGACGCTGTCAATCCTGCCCTCCAGGTCAATCTCACCCTTCTCAAGCGACAGGCGATTCACATGCAGATCGGCTCCTGTGATCTTCAGCATCCCCATGTCCGTTTCAAGCAGCACTTCCGATATATCAAAGGAAATGACGTCGGACACGCCCGTGATACTGCCCGTCCGCCGGTTCATCAACGCCAGCTTATGCGCGCCCTTGATCTGAGGGCGTTCCTGCGCGCCTTCCATTTTCATCATAAAAAGGACCTCCCGTATATTCTCTTAAAATATATGGGGAGGTCCTTCTTCTTATGCCTTATAAATAACGATAGAGCTCTTTTGCTTCCTCTTTTCTGACGGTCTCCTGTACATCCAGCACTTCTGCCTTCACCGTCCGTGTGCCGAAATGGATCTCGATCACATCGCCTTCCTTCACATTCAGGGATGCCTTCGCCACTTTTCCATTCACCAGAACGCGTCCCGCGTCGCAGGCTTCATTTGCAACGGTCCGCCTCTTGATCAGGCGGGAGACCTTCAGAAACTTGTCCAGCCTCATAAACGATCCCTTTTCTTTAGTTCAGGGCGTCCTTTAAGGCCTTTCCGGCTTTGAACTTCGGAGCCTTGGAAGCCGCGATCGGCATCGGCTCACCAGTATGCGGATTTCTTCCCTCTCTCGCAGCTCTCTCGGCCACCTCAAAAGTACCGAATCCAACGACCTGTACCTTGCCGCCCTGCTTAAGCTCTTCGGTAATCACATCGATAACTGCCTTTACCGCCTTCTCGGCATCCTTCTTGGATAATTCAGCGCTCTGCGCAACTGCTGCAATCAATTCTGCCTTGTTCATGATTTTTATTTCCTCCTCGGCTTTTTCAATGATTTAAATACTGCATATCCCAGTTATACTCGTTTTCCTGTTGTTTGTCAAGCCAAAAGTCCCTGTTTTCAGGCCTTTTTCGGACTTCTTACAGCATCGGCTGTATCATGGCCAGAACTGCGTCGCCGAGCGCTGCGCTCTTCTCGTCGGCGTCCGCAAGGGAACTGCCTTTCACGCCGCAGTAGAACTTCACCTTCGGCTCTGTACCGGAAGGTCTCACGCAGAGCCACGCACCATCCTCCAGGTCATAATAGAGCACGTTCGACTGCGGAAGTCCGGTCGGCCGGACCTCACCGGTCTTCATATCCCGGATTGTGTCCAGCTTGTAGTCGCGCGCGGAGAGTACCTTATATCCGCCAACAACTTCCGGCGTATTGTTCCGGAGCGTCTCAAGAATCTCCTGAATCTTTGCAAGACCCTCGATGCCCTTCAGCTCGATCGATTTCACGAAGTCCTTGTAGTAGCCATATTTCTCGTACATCGCGAGCATCGCATCCCAGAGCGTCATGCCCTTCTGCTTATAATAGCAGGCCGCCTCGCACAGCGCAACCGTCGCAGAGATCGCGTCCTTGTCGCGCGCGTAGGTACCGATCAGGCAGCCGTAGGACTCCTCCATGCCGAAGAGGTAAGTGCCCTTCCCTGTCTGCTCATTCTTCAGGATCTGCTGTCCGATGAACTTAAAGCCGGTCAGCACCTCCACCAGCTCACAGCCATAATTCGCCGCCACTGCGTCGATCAGGTTCGTGGAGACGATCGACTTGACGACCTGACCGTCCGCCGGGATCTTCCCCGCCGCCTGCTTCTGACTCAGCACATAGTCACAGAGAAGAGAACCGGACATATTGCCGGTGAGCGGTATGTATTCGCCGGATTTTGTATCCTTTACATAGACGCCAAGCCTGTCCGCATCCGGGTCAGTCGCGAGCACGAGATCCGCGTTGATCTTCTTTGCCTGCGCAAGTCCCAGCGCGAAGGCCTCCGCTGCCTCCGGATTCGGATAGCTGACCGTCGGGAAATCGCCGTCCGGAAGCTCCTGCTCCGGCACGACATACACATTCTCAAAACCAAGCTCCTTAAGAGCGCGCCTCGCCGGGATATTTCCCGTGCCGTGCAGCGGCGTATAGACAATGCGGATATCCTTCTGCATCCTGTCAATCGCGTCCTGATTTACGACCTGCGCCTTGACATGGCCGATGAATTTGTCGTCGATCTCCTTGCCAATCGTCTCATAAAGGCCCGCAGCGACCGCGTCCTCGTGGCTCATCGTCTTCACGGTCGACAGATCGGTAATCGCCAGCACCTCCGCCGTCACGCCCTTGTCATGCGGCGGCGTGAACTGCGCGCCGTCCTCCCAGTAGACTTTATAGCCATTGTATTCCGGCGGATTGTGGCTTGCTGTAATATTGAGACCCGCGATACAGCCGAGCTCGCGCACTGCGAAGGACAGCTCCGGCGTCGGGCGCAGCGACTCAAAGCGATAAGCCTTGATACCATTTGCCGCCAGCGTCAGCGCCGCCTCCTCTGAGAATTCCGGCGACATATGACGGGAATCATAGGCAATCACCACGCTCGCGTTCTCCTTTCCCTGTTTCAGGATGTAATTCGCAAGCCCCTGCGTAGCCCGGCGCACCACGTAGATGTTCATGCGGTTGATACCCGCGCCGATGATGCCGCGCAGGCCGGCGGTGCCGAATTCCAGATCCTTGTAGAATCGTTCCTTGATCTCATTCTCATCGTCCGCGATCGCGCGCAGTTCTGCCTTCGTGTCCTCATCAAAATAAGGATTCCGCAGCCACTCGTCGTAAATCTCCCTGTAGCCCATAATATTTCATACCTCCGTAAGACTAAATGTTAAATCCAGTATAGCCCATTTCCCGGGAAAAGGAAATCCTTTTTTCCTGCTGTGACAGGAATTTTTCCAGTTTTTCCACATGCCTGCCCGGTATCCAGGCTTTGTTCGTGTTGTAATAATAGTTCACGAGCTTGCGGAACTTCTCCGGATAGCCAAGGCAGACGCTTAAGTACGCCCGCTCCGATGCTGACAGAGGTTTCTCATATTCATAGGCCTCCAGCATCTTCCTGCCAAGCCTTAAGTCATAGTCCTGTTTTTCCAGAATTTTCCGCATAAAAAAACTGAGATCATCCATCTGTACATTCATCGCAAATTTTTCAAAATTAACGACTGTCATCTTCTCCCCGCTTATGAGAATGTTGTGGTGCGTGTACTCTCCGTGACAGAAATGTCCTCCCGCAAGCGCCTGCGCGCGCAATTTCCCATATCCACAGTCACAGAGCTGCTTTTCGGCGCGCTCCGCCTCTTCAAGCACCCCGGAAAAACAGGACAGGCAGATCGTCTCAAACTCATTTTTTCGATTTTTCTTCTTCATAAACGCATAAATCTTCCGGAGTTCCCGATTGTGACGCTGCATCTCCTCCAGTGCGCCGCGTCCCGAAAACAGAGGTTCCTCTGTATTAGCAGGCTCCGGGCAGCGCATGGCAAGGTGCAGCCGGGCCAGCAGCGAAACCGCACGCAGGATCTCGCTCTCATTTCTGGTGTCGCACTCCCGCCCTTCCGGGAGTTCTTTCACCATATAGTGAAAATGTTCATGATAAACAGAAAGCAGGTTTCCCTCGCTGTCCGGCTCCAGCTGATCTACCGAAAATCCCTGTTCGCGAAGATGTACAAGCAGACGCTGCTCCCTGGCAAGCCGGCCCGCGCTCACGGAACACTCGCGCAGCAGCTTTGGTCCCGCATCAGTATCCAGAAGCCAGGCTCCCCGGACACGCTTCGCATCATTTACCGCAAACGAATATTGTTCCAATACCTGCAGATCTCTCTCGTTCATAGATTCCCCCACCCGGGCCGGCTTTATGCTTAGCCGCCTCATATCCTCTCTATCTTATGTGGGGGATAAAAAAAATAGCACCCGTATGGATGCTATTCTCTGACTATTCTTCTTTGACGCCCATCTGATCGAGCAGGCTCCGTTTCATCTCAAACAGGCGATCGGAGAGATCCACATAGACCTTATGCGGGTTCACAAGACGCTTCGTCTCATCCCAGAGCGTATTCTGCTCTCCGATGCAGTATTCCCGGATGTCCATGACAGAAGGAGAATCATAGACACATTCGCCCTTGTCGAAGACCTTGACCATAAGCTCACGCACTGTATAGCTGCCGCCTTTGAGCTTCGTCTTCTTCCAGGTCTCCTTCGGATCAAAGATCGTCAGGTCTTTCGACTCATCGAACACATCGTCCACCAGACTGATCACATCGGCCTTCAGCTTTCCGTTCGCCTTCTCATAGATGCGATAGACCGCCTTATTTCCGGGATTTGTGATCTTCTCACTGTTCTCCGAGAGCTTGATCTTCGGGATGAACTCCCCATCTCCCTCCTTCACCGCGGCAAGTTTGTAGACGCCGCCGAAGGCCGGACAGTCTTTTGAGGTAATCAGATTCGTACCAACGCCCCAGGACGTGATCTTCGCGCCCTGCGTCTTCAGGCTGTCGATCAGATATTCATCGAGATCACTCGACGCTGAAATAATCGCATTGTGGAAACCGGCCGCGTCCAGCATCTTACGGGCTTCCTTGGAGAGATAAGCCAGATCGCCGCTGTCGATGCGGATGCCGTAACGACCGTTCAGCTTCTTCGCGCGGCGCATCTCCTTGAATACACGGATCGCATTCGGCACGCCGGATTTCAGCGTGTCATAGGTGTCCACCAGCAGCGTACAGGCATTCGGATAGAGCTCCGCGTAGGTCCGGAAAGCAGTATACTCATCCGGGAAGCTCATGATCCAGCTGTGCGCATGCGTACCCAGCACCGGCACGTCAAAGAGCTGGCCGGTCAGCACATTGGAGGTACCGATACAGCCTCCGATCATCGCCGCCCGCGCTCCGTAGACTCCGGCGTCCGGTCCCTGCGCGCGGCGAAGCCCGAACTCCATGATCCCGTCGCCTCTGGCCGCGTTCACAACTCTGGCCGCCTTGGTCGCGATCAGACTCTGATGATTGATAATCGTCAGGATCGCCGTCTCCACAAGCTGCGCCTCCATGATCGGTGCAATCACCTTGATCAGCGGCTCCCTGGGAAAGACCACCGTTCCTTCCGGGATCGCATAAATATCGCCGCTGAATCGGAATTCTCCAAGATATTGAAGGAAATCCTCATCAAAAATAGAAAGACTTCTCAGATACTCGATATCCTCCGGGGAAAAATGCAGGTTTTTGATATAATCAATCACCTGATCCAGTCCCGCCGCAATCGCATAGCCATTCCCACACGGATTTGTGCGGTAAAACGCATCAAAGATCGCCGTCTCCTGCACGGGATTCTTAAAATATCCCTGCATCATCGTCAGCTCATACAGATCCGTCATCAGTGTCAGATTCTGTGTCACGCTCATTTTTTAGAAGCTCCCTTCTGTCCGTTACTCTTCGGACTCTTCTGCCTCGGTCTCCTCCACGGCAGTGTCTTCCTCCGCGGCTTCCTCTGCGTTCTCGTCTTCTGTATCCTCAGCAGTCTCTGCCTCAGTCTCCTCCTCAGAGGTCTCTTCCTCCTCCGTCTTCACCGTGAAGATCCGCTCAAAGTCAAGCTGCGCCACAACGCTGTCATTTACCACGATCTCCGCCTCTTCCAGCAGCGCGTCAAGCCAGTCGTCATAGGCTGCCTGCTCGCGCTCTTCGAGAATGCTCTCGATCTCCGTCTGCGTCGCATCCTCATCGTAGGTGCTTTCCATATAGACGAGATAATAATAGCCGTCGCCCTCCACGACATCGGAAAATTCACCGTCGGACAGCTCGTCCGCCGCGGCCTTCAGATCCTCATCCAGCGTTTCGTCGCTCGCTCCGTAGGTCGTCGTAGTCGCGCTCAGCTCATGATCCTCCGCGGCCGTGCTCAGATCACCGCTCTCCTCCGCTTCATCCCGGATCGTCTCCAGCTCCGTGCGGATCGCTTCGAGTTCCTCGTCAGTCAGATCCACGGTATTTCCATCGTCATCGGTCGTCCCCGCCGTCGAAGAGCTTACATAAGTAATGCGCTTCTGAGCGGCCTCCTCTTCATCCACCTCCGTGTCGATCGTCGTCGCCAGATAATTGTACACCTTCACCTGCAGACGGATCAGCTCGAGCACATGCGTCACGGTCTCCTCATCCGCAGACATCAGCGACAGAGTGTCGCTGTCATTGGCCGCGAGGAAAGCCAGCGCCGCGTCGGACACTGTGCTTTCGTCATCCTCGTCCAGCGAGACGCCCAGCTCCTCTGCATTTGCCTCAATCACGTAAAAATCTTCCAGCATCTCCAGCACTGAATCGCGAACCGTCTCTCCATATACGGAACCGGTTCCTGTCAGATCCTGGTTCATGAAATCATCGCCAAAATAGGAAGCATACATGTACTGCATCTCTACCTGCTGATAACGCAGGTAAAAATTAAGTTCCGCGAGCGGGATGGACACACCATCCACGCTGGCCGCCTCCGCAGTATAATCAATCGTCGAACCTGAGCAGCCGCCAAGCATCATCGACGCCGCCAGCAAAAGCGCAGTAAGACACGCTGTTTTCTTCTTCATCTTATTTCCTCCTGTTAAAATCTATATGATTATAATCTTTTTTTTTCTTCAAAGCAACTCTTTTGACAAATCTTCACGAATCTTTCACTGCATTTCCCGCAGAATCTTCATCTCTTCCAGAATCTGTCCGGTAATCTGGAGAAGTGTGCCTGAGAATTTTCTTTGCCTGCCCTGCAGACCGAAGATAAACTGCGGCGGATCGGTATGGCGAAAACTCATGCAGCCTTCCATCCGCTCAATCAGTTCCGGAATCCGTGTGACCTGGATGCGCGCCCGCTCGTACATGGTGAAGGTGATCTGATCCGGTCTCGCCTTGATGTCCCGGATATAAAGTTCATGCGCCGTCCCGCGCAGGACCGTAATCCCGAGCAGATTCAACACTGCAGTCGGCGGTTCGCCAAAGCGATCGATCAGCTCCTCGAGCATTTCTTCCTTCTGCTCCTCGTTCTCCACGGTCGCGATTCTCCGGTAAATATCCAGCTTCAGAGCTTCATTTTGAATATAACTGTCCGGAATAAAAGCGTCAATCTGAATATCGACCACCGTCTCAAAATCTTCTTCCATGACCCGTTTATCGCCTTTCAGGCGCAGCACGGCCTCATTCAGCATCTTGCAGTACAAGCTGTAGCCCACGGCCTGCATATGCCCGTGCTGCCGTTCGCCGAGCAGTGTGCCAACGCCGCGGATCTCCATGTCGCGCATCGCGACCTTAAAACCGCTGCCGAGATCGGAATACTCACGGATCGCGTGCAGACGTTTCTCCGCCACTTCTTTGAGCATCTTATCCCTTTTATATAGAAGGAAGGCGTAGGCCGTGCGGTTCGACCGTCCGACGCGTCCGCGCAGCTGATAGAGCTGGGAAAGCCCCATCCGGTCTGCATCCTGGATGATGATCGTATTGACATTGGGAATATCCATGCCGGTCTCAATAATCGTCGTGGACACCAGCACATCGATCTCCCCCTGGATGAAGCTGTACATGATCCGCTCCAGGCTGTCCTCCTTCATCCTGCCGTGCGCCCAGGCCACATTGGCCTCCGGCACAAGCTGCTGGATCCGCGCCGCCACATCCGCGATCGTATCCACGCGATTGTAGACATAGTAAACCTGTCCTCCGCGCGCAAGTTCCCTGTGAATCGCCGCGCGCACCATCTCCTCGTCGTACTCGCACACATAGGTCTGCACCGGCACGCGATCCATGGGCGGCTCCTCCAGGACGCTCATATCGCGAATTCCCGCGAGACTCATGTGCAGCGTCCGCGGAATCGGCGTTGCCGACAGTGACAGGACATCCACATTGGTCCGCAGCTTCTTAATCTTCTCCTTATCCGCCACACCGAAGCGCTGCTCCTCGTCGATGATCAGAAGTCCGAGATCCTTATACGCGACATCCTTTGAAAGCACACGATGGGTACCGATTACGATGTCCACAAGGCCCTTTTTCAGATCGGCAACCGTCTTTTTCTGCTCCGCCTGCGTGCGGAAACGGCACAGCAGCTCGACCCGCACCGGGAAATTCTTCATCCGCTGCAAAAAGGTATTGTAATGCTGCTGGGCGAGGATCGTCGTCGGCACGAGAAAGACGACCTGACGGCTCTCCTGCACGGCCTTGAACGCGGCGCGCAGCGCAACCTCCGTCTTGCCGTAGCCCACGTCGCCGCAGATCAGCCGGTCCATGATCCGCTCGCTCTGCATATCCGCCTTGGTCTCCTCGATCGCGCGCTGCTGATCCTCCGTCTCCTCATAGGGAAAGAGCTCTTCAAACTCCTTCTGCCAGATCGTGTCCGGCCCGTATACATAGCCTTTCTGGGACTGTCTGGTCGCGTAGAGCTCAACCAGATCCTTCGCGACCTCCTCCACTGCGCCGCGGACGCGGGTGCTCGTCTTCTTCCAGTCTGAGCCTCCCAGTGAATTCAGTTTTGGGGCCTTCTCGCTGTCGGAACTGCCATATTTCTGGATCGCATCGAACTGTGTAGCGAGGATGTAGAGAAAAGAGCCCTTGCTGTACTCGATTTTCATGTAATCCTTCACCACATGGTCTACTGTGATCTTCTCAATGCCGCGATAGATACCCAGTCCGTGGTTCTCATGCACTACATAATCGCCCACAGACAGATCGGAAAAACTCCCGATCGCGCGTCCCTCGTAGCTGCGCTGCCGCCGTCTTACTTTCTTCTTCTCACGGCCAAATACATCCGTCTCGGCGACTACCGCGAAGCGAATCAGCGGATATTCATATCCGCGCCGGATATTCCCATGCGTGACCATGATCTCGCAGGGCTGCACGACACGCTCCGTCTCCTCGCTGTAGAAGGCGCTTAAGCCCTCATCCAGCAGCTCCTGAGCCAGCCGCCGCCCACGCGTGCGCGAGGCACAGAGCAGCACTACCCGGTATTTTTCCCTTTTCCAGCGCTTCAGATCCTGCACAAGCAGCTCAAAGTGCTGGTTATAGGACTGCGTCTGGCGCGTATCCATACTGAAGCGGCTGCGCACCTCGATCCGCCTCTCGAGCGTCTCCAGCGTGCCGAGTGCCGCGCCACGCAGACGGTTCAACCGGGCAATCACCTCTGTGCAGGGAATCATCTCGGGGACTTCGTCTGCACGGACCTCTCCCTTTTCCGCACGGTTCTCATAATTCTGGATATATTCCTTCTCGACTGCCTCCGCACTCTTCAGCAGGCGGTTCGCCTCGTCGAGGAATACCAGCGCGCGGAATTCCTTCAGATAATCCAGCAGGCTCACGCCCTTCTGTGACTTTCCATCTGCCTCAAACTCCGCGGCAGGATACAGCGTCAACTCCTCGATTTTCTCAATCGAACGCTGACTCTCCACGTCGAAGCTGCGAATCGAATCCACCTCGTCGTCCCAGAGCTCAATCCGCAGCGGATACTCCTCCGTCAGCGGATAAATATCGATGATCCCGCCGCGCACCGCGAACTGTCCGGGCATTTCGACCTGACCCGTGCGCTCGTAACCCATCCGCACGAGCTTCGTCTTCATCGCCGTGGTATCAATCACGCTGCCCGTCCCAATGGTCAGAATACTCTGCCGGAGATCTGCAAGCGGTGGCATCGGCGCCATGCAGGCGTCAAGCGTTGTCACGATCACGCACTCTCCGCGCTCCAGCAGACGGCTCACGGCCAGAACACGCTGGCGCAGCAGCTCCTTTCCCTGAATATCGACATGCGAAAAGAGAAAATCCTTCGGAGGACAATAAAACACTTCTTCATCCAGTGTCTGGTACTCCTCGTAGATTTCCTTCGCTTTCCGTTCACTGTAGGTTAAGATCAGCTTCACGGGCCAGTCCCGGCCCAGACTGTAAATAAGATGCGTCTTCTGGGAATCCACGCAGCCGGTGATCAGCTGCAGACCTTCCTCCTTCGCGAGCGCGTACCTCACCCGCGTAAAGGCTTCCAGCTCCAGAAGCGGCTCATAAAAGGTATCCATGCCTCACCTCTGGTTAAAATCGTTCATCGCCCTGTCCGGTCCGTCCGTCAGAAGCAGCGCCGCCGCCCGCGTCGCCCGCTCGCAGGCCTCCTCCATGCGCTCTTCGTCCTCCTTCGGAAACGTGCCCAGCACATAGTCCGCCAGATCCCAGCCCGCCGGCTTCTCGCCGACGCCGACCTTGATCCGGGGAAAGACCTGCGTTCCGAGATGCGCAATGATATTTTTGACACCATTGTGTCCGCCCGCGCTGCCTTTTTTGCGGATGCGGATCTGTCCCGGTTCGAGCGAGACGTCGTCAAAAATCACGAGCAGCTCCGTCTCCGGGTCCACCTTGTAGAAATCCACGATCTCCCCGATGCTCTCTCCGCTCGCGTTCATATAAGTCTGCGGCTTCACCAGCATGACCTTCACGCCCTCGATGAGACCTGTCCCGACAATCGCACGGTGCCGGTTCAGCTTCATCTCTATATGATATTTACCGGCCAGCTGGTCGATGACCCGAAATCCGGTATTATGTCTTGTCTTTTCGTATCTGCCGCCCGGATTGCCCAGGCCTGCGATGATAAACATAGCCTGCTCCCTCTTATCTCACATTCTTCGGGCATTCGCCCCGTGCGATTCTCTCGATATTCTCCCAGATCATCGCATAACCGCGGCGGAAACTAGGCGCTGTGATGCCGCCGATATGCGGGCTGAACAGAATCTTGTCCGCGATCTCCTGCGGCTGCTGCACAAGCACATGGTCCTGCGCGACCGGCTCGTGATCGAGCGTGTCGAGACCTGCCATCGCCACATGTCCGCTGCGCAGCGCCCCGATCAGCGCCTCGTCGTCCACGAGCTCGCCGCGGGAGGTATTGACAAAGTAAGCGCCTGGTTTCATCTTTGCGAAGAAGGCAGCGTCGCACATCTGCTCCGTCTGCGGCGTCACCGGCAGGTGGAGGCTCACGATATCGCAGGTCGCGAGCAGCTCATCCATCGCAAGACAGGCTGCGCCGTACTCCCGCTCCTCCTCCTCGCCCAGCGGCGTCCGCTTATAATAAAAAGTCTGTGCGCCGTAGGCGGCGAGCAGCCTGGCCGTGCATTTTCCGATATCGCCGAAGCCGACGAGGCCGACGCGACAATCCCGCAGCTCCTTTAAATCACCGCGCGTCATATAGCCTTCCTTCATCTGAATCTGCTGCCCCGCGCGCACCGCCTTATCGCCCGCGATCACATTCTTCAGAAGACCCATCATCAGCAGTACGGTCTGCTCCGCGACCGCGGAGGCGTTCATGCCCGCGCAGTTGCAGACGTATACGCCGCAGTCCCGCGCAGTCCCGATGTCAATCCGGTTGTAGGCGACGCCCTCGGAGTGAATCATCTGAAGCTGTGACAGACCCCGGATCAGCTCTCCCGGCACCGGCGCGATCGCATCCGCGACGATAACCTCCGCATCCGGGCAAGCCTCCAGATATTCATCCGCCGAAAGCCCCATCGGCAGGCTCACCACCTGCACGCTCGCGGTGAAGTCTGTCTTCACCGTGTTACGTTCCATATTTTCTTTTCTTCCAATGTGCAATACCTTCAAGCCTGCACCTCCCATAACATTTCTCCCGCTATTCTAACACGCGGCGTCAGGATTCTCAAGGCTCCGCCTTCGATCGATAAGTCATG
>JAJPXQ010000062.1 GCA_021205385.1 Lachnospiraceae bacterium
CTTTCATACGCGTTTCTTTCCCTTTCACGCTCCGATTCAGTGTAAAAGATTTATCTTTTATCTCCGCGAGCGCCGCCTCCAGATCGTCCAGGGTATGAATGCCTTTCGCGCTCAATTCCTCGATGGATTTCTGTACACCTTCATAAATGGAAACGTGGTACTTTAAGAGAAAAGCGCCGGAATATTTCTGGACGCGCCGCTGTTCTGTCTCGATATACTGCATCAGCAGGTCGGCGAGATTCGGAGCCTTTGCTTCCTCCACGATTTCTTTCATAGCGTCAGAGAGGGCAGAGAGCCAGAGCTTCAGTTCTCCGATCTTTGCGCGGATGTCTTTGATGATTCGGTTCGCCGCCCTGATCTGTCGGTTGATGTCGCCACGCTCTGTGCGGATGCCTTTCTTCTCCATCGCGCACGCCGCGGGTCCCATGTGGATGCTAGGAATTTCTTCCATGCCGCGCGCCGCGTTGCTGCGGTGGTCGATGCGCTCCTCGATGCCGTTCTGTTCCAGATGGCGGTTGACTGTCTCCGCCCACGACGCCCGCCACCTTTCTGCATTCTCCGGATTGCTCCAGTCCACAGTATTCACTTTCCGCGACTTCCATCTACCGTTCGCCTGCCGAATGCGCTCCCCGTTTTCATCCAGTTCAAACTCCTGATGGCTTTTGGGTAGCCACTTTCCATTCTCGTCCAGTCCTCGCATGGTCAACATGATGTGACAGTGAGGATTGCCGTCGCCCTTGTCGTGGATATTCATGTCCACACACATCCCCGCATCAACGAACTGCTGGCAGAAATCGTGCATGATCTCTTTGTGTTCGCTGAGCGTCAGCTCCTTCGGGAGCGACACTTCAATGTCCCTGGCAAGCTGCGCGTCGCGCCGCTTCTCGCTCATCTCGACAGAGTTCCAGAGCGTCTCCCTGTCCAGAAAAGAATCCGGCGCGTTTGCCGGAAGCATGATCTCTGAATAGACAACGCCCTTCTTTCTGGAATAGTCCGCGGTCTGCCCACTCCATTCATTCTCCAGTTTTGTCCCGCTCCGGTAAGCCGCGGATTCCACGGCGCTGTGTCCGTGGTTCCGGCTGCCGCCGCGCCCGATGATCTTAATCGAACAATGATAGATTGCCACGTCCTCACCTCCCCCGCCGCGCGATCAAAAGCAGAACTGCCGCGGCGAAAATCAACCAGATACGCGGCGGCGGTGGATTAAAAAAGAAATATGGTAGGTCTTCCTTTTGATGACTTACCATTTCCCGCACCGAAGGTGCCAGCCCTCCGCAGATAACGCGGCAGCGGTATCGGTAGGAGCCTCCGGAGGACGCACGGTCACCGCAGGTGACGTATAAGTGCGCTTTCAGTAATAAATCAGTGTTTTCGGCTTTCTGGTACAACCTCATTTTCTTCACTTCTCAATCCTCGCTTTCGTAAAAATGCCTGTGCTTCTGTGCTGGTGACTGCTATCCGAATGAAATCCTCCGCGTCGCGCTCCTCCATTTCTTTCAGCTCCGGTACAAAGTGTTCCAGAATCCCCGCCTCTATGCAAAGCCGCCGCGTCCTGATCTTTCGCTCCTCTCTGCTGTAAGCGTTCACGTAAAGTTTCTCCCTGTTTTCCATCTGCCGGATCTGATTCTCCGTCAGGTCAATCTCCGCTTTTATTTCCTCTCTGGTCTGCGGTATTTTTCTTCTTCCCATAAGCAACATCTCCTCTCTTGATTTTGGGCAAAAAAATAACCGAGTACAGTTCTGCACTCGGTCTGGAAACGGAAGCTGCGGCCTCCGCAAAAAATATATTTTTGTGTAGAAATCGCTGTCGATCTGTGATAGGATAATGGACAGGAGCTTACCAGGATGGTAGGCGGTTAGCCCTCGACAGAGGGACTGTGACCCTCTGATTACATAGAAACCCGCAAGGGAATCCGAGGAAAGGAGGGCTGAGCCGATGGATATTTTATTGGGACTCATTGCTGTGTTGGGCTTTGGCCTGACCTGCTTTGAAATAGGATACTCTATAGGTAAAGATAATAATAAGACACAGAAATGACCGCCCCAGTCTAGCAAACTAAGCGGCCATTTCTAATGTCGTTTTTTGATTTGCGGCTAACCGTCTATCGGTAGCTCTTGGGGGGACACCTGTTAGCGCAGGTGTCTTTCCTTATGCTTACTATAACATGAATCCCAAAACTGTTCAAGAAAAATTTACTGATGCAACAGCTCGAAAATCCATCAGAAAATCTGCTTTACAATCTCCCTTGTTCTCTCCTAAATAATTTTATCTGGTGGCCACCAATCCTTCACATGTGTCAAAACATACAGCGTCAATTACCTTGTGGGTAATGAGACTGTATACAACTATGTTCATTCCTCTTAAATTCTTTGAATATTCTGTTCCATCAATAATGATTGAAGATTTGTTCCCATTTTCATATCCTGCGCTGGATATTTCATACATAACAACACCATTTCGTATCGTTCCATTAGACGACAGTTCATCATCTTTGATTTCCTCATCGTCAGCATCTCCATTTATGACAGCATAATAGCTATACCTGTATGCATCATTGAAATCCACTGTTGCTCCCAATGCTGCAAGTTTTTCTTTTAACTCATCATCTAACGCGGCTGTTCCCTCGTCCTTAATAGAAATAAACACAACGTACTGCGGATCGTTTATCCAATCCAGATATTCATAAAAGTCTGTAACAGTTCTTAATTCACATCCTTTTTTTATTTCTGCATAGTATTCTAGTAATTGTTCATGCTGGGCACTCTCACCCGTATTGATGTTATATTGATTTACCAATACGTCCCCAATATAGTTGCTAACTTTTCGAGCACCCCAAATGTTCAAATGACCGCCATCATGATTATCTGTTGCAAAGTTGTAACCCATTTCAGAATATACTGCTTTTTCATTAAAATCTATGTATTGAATATTATGCTCTGTTGCATACTGATTGAGATAATTATACTTCTTTATATTAGCGGCAGTGCTCGGCGTTTTCACAAGAATAAGATCAATGTTGTTCTCGTTACACAACTGAACGATCTTATCAAGATACTCCTGCATCACTTCAACGGGTTCCATTACTTCTGTACTGCTGTTGCTCTCGAACGGCTCATAGTTTGTATTATCACAATAAGAATTAAGAGCCGAATAGCCCATGAGGGCTTGATGTGCATTAGTAAATCCATATTTGAAATCATCTTCATTCAAGCTTTCCCATCTTGTATGAAATCGTATATTCGTCAAATAATAACTGAGTAGTGTCTGAGTCTCGTCGTTTTTACATATGGCGGCGATAGCTTCTCGCTTCACACTCGACCATTTCATATAATCAATGGCCTTTCTTTGTGTAGCTTCTGATGAATTTAATGCCTCACCCGAATTATAAGTGAATAATATATAAGTGTCTAATACAACTACCAGCGGCGATTGAAACCTAAGCGCTTCTTTCAGCCAATAGTAGGAAATTAACAGGTTTTGTTGCTCACTTCCCAAATTATACGAACGAATACCGTATGTTTCATATAACTCTAGGGGAGAAAAAGAACTTACGCAATGACTACTCCCAAAAAACAAAACATCAATAGAATTTTCTTCTAAATCATAGAATCAGTAAATGTATGCGTTGTAGGCCAGTTA
>JAJPXQ010000162.1 GCA_021205385.1 Lachnospiraceae bacterium
TTATACAGTAGAGATTTCAATTTCTCCAATTTGTTATAATTGTATATAAATTTTGAAAAATTCAAAAATTTAAAAAATTTAAAAAATAGTGTTGACAGAACGGAAAAGATGTAGTATAGTATGCATTGTTCGACGGACAGAGATACAGAGCCGAACAGAAAATAGAAGATGCGCGAGTGGCTCAGTGGTGGAGTACTGCCTTGCCAAGGCAGGGGTCGCGGGTTCGAATCCCGTCTCGCGCTTGTGAAAAGGTTCAGGATTTTCTTGGATCTTTTTTTTCGCTTGCAATTCTGAATAGTTAGCAAAACTGCAGTTAAGATGTTTGACTTACCTGAAAATCTATGTATAATACTGGTAGAAAATGCAGCGGAGCGACTTCCGTAATTCTGTAAAGAGAAAGGGGAACCTGAAAAATGAGCCAAATCATAATACCAGAGAACTACCAATCCTGCCTGAACAATTATGAAACGCAGGAAGCGATTGGCATGATTAAGAATCTGATGCAGAGCAAGCTTTGCATGGCGTTGAAGCTGAAGCGTGTGACGGCGCCGCTGTTTGTGGATCCGGCTACCGGTCTGAATGACGATCTGAACGGCGTAGAACGACCGGTTTCTTTTGAAATACCGGATGCCGGGGTGCGTGTCCAGGTGGTTCATTCTCTTGCAAAGTGGAAGCGGATGGCGCTTTATCGCTATGATTTTCACGTTGGAAACGGCCTGCTCTGTGACATGAATGCCATTCGCCGGGATGAGGAACTTGACAATCTCCATTCTGCCTATGTAGATCAGTGGGATTGGGAGAAAATTATTACAGCTGAAGATCGGAATTTTGATTATCTGAAAATGACGGTGAAGCGCATCGTGGAGTCCATTTGCAATACGCTGGATGAGGTAAAGTACCGCTATGAGCAGCTCGACACAGAACTGTGCCGAGAGATTACTTTTATTACGTCTCAGGAACTGGAAGATCTTTATCCGGACATGACGCCCAAGGAACGCGAGAACGCTTACGCGCGAGAAAAAAAGACGATTTTTATTATGCAGATCGGCGATCTGCTGAAATCGGGCGTTCGCCACGATGGGCGAGCTCCGGACTACGACGACTGGAAATTGAATGGTGATCTGCTCTTCTGGCATGAACCTCTGCAGTGTGCGCTGGAGGTTTCCTCAATGGGCATTCGAGTAGATGCAAAGTCGCTCGATGAACAGCTTACGAAGGCCGGATGTGACGAGAGAAGAAGTCTTCCTTTCCATCAGATGCTTCTGGAAAATAAGCTTCCGCTGACGATTGGAGGCGGCATTGGTCAGTCACGAATCTGCATGCTTCTGCTGAAAAAAGCCCATGTCGGCGAGGTACAGGCCGGTATCTGGGACGAGGAAACATTGAAAGCCTGCCGCGGGGCAGGAATTGAAATCCTGTAGCAGAATCCGTCTCATGCGGCGCAGAATGCCAGGCGGGTCACGGAATACGATTGACGAAACAGAATAAAATAATTTAACAAATGGAGTCAAAGGCGGAAGCATCTATAATCTCGTCGCCCTGTATATCAGCCAGGTCACTAAAATGGATTTCCCGGATGATTTCGCCTTTTTCCCCCTGGATGCCGGTGGCGATGCGCAGATCCTGATAGGATGGATCAAAACCGGTTACCTTACCAGAGAGGGAGACATAGTATCCTATATCGTTATCGGAATGCTCCGCTTTGAAATAAACGACTGTCACATTCATCCCGTTTTTTATCTGCGCAAGTTTGCCGGAGAGAATTTCTGCTTCTTCATCCGATAACTCAACGCGTGTCGTGAGCAGAAGTTTTCCCGCTTCTTCCCCCAATCGGTCGCTGTGCCCGCGCAGGGCCGCAAAGGGCGCAAAAATCTTTGCCCGCTCCGTAAGAGGCATTTTCGGGTGCCTGCGGTAAATAGCCGGGTCTGCGGGCCAGCTTTTCTTTATAATGTCTTTGTATTTTTTCTCTGAAGAGGTCATGATTGAATTTGCTCTTTTCCAATAGTGTTTTAATCCTATATATTATGCAAACAGCCGATCCGTTTCCAGACTGGTTTTACGCTTTGTGGCCTCCGATCTGTCCGTTACGCTCCCGCATGGTTGCGCCCTCCTCAAAATTCGTGCCTTTCAGGATGGCATTTTTTCCGTAGCGCCGCTTAATGGAGGCGACGGCCGCCTGTAACTTCTTTTCTTTTTCCTGCTTTTCCACATCGGTAAACAGATCCAGCTGGAAGACACCCTCATCCGGGACTACGTGACCGGCGGCGATGGTGAGTTTGCGGACGGTCAGGCTTCGATCGGCAATCTTGTCAAAAATGCCGACTGCGGCGTCAAGGATGACGGAACTGAGGTTTGTCGGAGCGGCAAGGCGGCAGCTGCCGTGAGCCGGTTTTGGAACAAGACGCCCATAATGATCTGTCTTGCTCTCTCCGCAATAGAATCCTTTGTCAACGTTTTCGCGGTCATAAGAAATATCCAGAGTCAGCTGGTCTGTTACCAGTTCTTTTTCTACCAGCTGCAGAACCAGGCTGTCCGCCATCTCGCGGACAATGATCCGGGCCTGGGCATATGGATAGGGCTCAGAGAGCACCTGTCCTTCCGAGATGCTGTTATTGTCTGTTTTGTAGTTTTTGATATGCGCCATCGTGACCGGCTCTATCCCCCAGGCATGATCGAGAAGAATTTCTGCGTCAATGCCAAATGTCTGATAAAACCATTCCGGGTCGTCCAGGCTTGCCCTTGCAACCTCTCCCATCGTGTAGAGATAGTGTTTTTCCAGCTTTCTCGCGGTCGCCCCACCGACCCGCCAGAAATCCGTCAGCGGCCGATGATCCCACAGGTTTGTCCGGTAACTGTACTCGTCAAGCATTGCAATCCGTACCCCGTCTTTGTCGGCCGGAACGTGTTTTGCTACGATGTCCATGGCAATTTTGGCGAGGTACAGGTTTGTTCCGATGCCGGCCGTGGCTGTGATGCCGGTGGAGTAAAGCACTTCCCGAATCATAGTCATCGCCAGTTCATGCGCGGTCATCCGGTAGGTGGAGAGATAGGCAGTCGCATCGATGAAAACTTCGTCAATGGAATAGGAAAAAATATCTTCAGGAGCGACATATTTCAGGTAAATACGGTAAATCTGCGCAGAAGTCTCGACATACAGTTTCATCCGGGGCGGAGCTATGATATAGGAGAGCTCCAGCCAGGGGTCTTTTTCCAGTGCTTCTGCGTCCCAGGAAGCCATCGTGAACTGTGCGTCCGGATTATGGCTGATACGGCGGAGTCTGGCAAGTCGGTCGGCATTGACTTCTTTTACTCTTTGTATGACTTCAAAGAGTCTTGCCCTTCCGGGAATGCCATGCGCCTTAAGGGAAGGAGAGACAGCCAGGCAGATGGTTTTTTCTGTTCGCGAAGCGTCGGCTACTACCAGGTTGGTTGTCAGTGGGTTCAACTGACGGTTTGCGGCTTCACAGCTGGCGAAATAGGATTTCAGGTCAATCGCGAAATAGGTACGCGCGGACGTTGCATTTGCAGGCATGGGAGTTCTCCTTTGTTTGAAATGTTGTAACTATTCAGAACAGCAGGCCGCAGGTCTACGCTTCGCTTCGGTCGTCGCT
>JAJPXQ010000042.1 GCA_021205385.1 Lachnospiraceae bacterium
GGTTCTCCATTTTACCGTGGGGATTCTACAAGATAGTCTGGGGACTCCCCACTTCAGCTTCAAGTTCTCCTCGATTATCTGGGGAGTTTCAAAACCTGCCAGATAATACGGGGATTAAAGGTCTCTCCCCACATTAAACAGAAGTTCTTCTATCTATCCTGGGGAGTTGTGCAGATTCAATATTTTTGTAACTTTTCTAAAATCTTTGCCAGTCTGCGCTTCACTCTGCGCCTGTCAAGCGGCTTTCGCGCATATCCTCGCACATAAAGATGCGCTCCGGTATTTCACGGTCCGCATTGACCGGCTTGTTTTCCCGCGTCAGGAATCCGGGCCGATACGGAAAGCTGATCTCATTTCTTCTGTTCCGTACCGCCTTAAACGATTGTACGCGTGAAAAGCGTTCCGCTATGTTCTCGCTGTCCACAATAGTTTCTGTCCGGTGGGGCCAGCCCCGCACCCCGGCCTCCTCAAAAAGCTGATCTGCACAAGCTTATGATTACTGCCTATGTCCCTGAGACTTTCTCTTCTTTCATTTTTTCATAGATCTCTGTCCGGATTTCCGGATGTTTCTTTATAAATTTAATCATGGCATCTGTGCACGGACAGTCCTTTGCAGACTCATCCCCGTACAGGATCCAGTCCGCTCCTATCCCAAGCGCCTCCTCTATCTTTTTTGCATACCGGATTGTCAGCTGCCGTTTTCCGGTCATCACATCACTTAACATCGACAGCGAAGTATGTGTCTGTCTGCTGAATTCCCTCTGTGACAGGCCACTTTCTTTGTATGCCTGTCTTAGTCTTTTTCGCCTCGCCAGACTGTTCTCCTCTGGCGGAATTCCATCGTCATCGCCATTCTGCAGCCATTCCCCGCTCACCCTGTATTCCCGGCAGATCCTGCCGCGGACCTCGTCACTGACCGGTGTAAGCCCTTCTTCGACCCGGACTATCTGTTGATAAGTATATCCGATCTTTGCGCCAAACTCTGTCCGTCTGAGACCAAGACTTTCGCGAAGCTGTCTTATGCGTTCCCGTTCGGGTTTTATATTTTCTTCATCATTTTTTATATGGCCTTCACCTGTTTTGTTTTTTGGATAATTCTTATTTACAGAACTTTCTTCCATTTTTAATCGTTCTTTCTGAAACATCATATATCATTTATTATATTTTTCTTCAGTTTAATTGACTTCTCTCTTACGGATTCTTATAATCCGGAGCCATAGACTCGGTATTTATATTTTTCGTATACAGAGATCTATGATGTAAAGCCTCTTTTCTGTCTGCATACCGTTGCAGACAGCGGGGCCGGAACAAACCATCCAAAATACAAAGGAGGATATTTACAATGGCTAAAAAAAATTTAGCTTCCACCGTCCCTGTGCGGGACAAACCAGATCCTGATGCCACACACCACACTAAATATCCTGCTGAGGTGCGGCAGGATACATCAGCACAACCCGACAATCATGATACTTATGATGTCCTCGCGGATGAATACGCGGACCTTCTGCCCTTCTCAGGCGGTGATGATTCAGGGGAATTATCTGGCGGCCGCTTCCAGCAGCAGAATGCGGTTGCCCCTTCTGGTGCAAAACTGCTGCCGCCTCACCATGTGCTCGTCAAGTGCCATCTATACGATAACCCTGAAAAATGCAGGCTCTGGGATAAGTACCAGAACCTCAGGGTTGCCGAAGAAGAGGCCGCTGAGTTCACCCATAACAGCTGGCTCGAAACCGCCTGGCTCTATAACCGTGTGCACCAGCTCGAAACCGTACTGAAAGATAACGGGATCACACTCCCTCCTGAAGAGGACTGGCCTTTTGAAGGGCACAGCATAAACCCGTGACCAGATATTTTCTGATCACTCATTCATAACCAGGAGGTTCATACATATGGCCAGACATATCAGCGCCAACCGTCTCTACGAGCTTCCGCCCGACGTGAAGATCATATCGAGCGTGGAACACCCCGGACATGAACGGATTGACCTTACCGTTGAATTCACACCGCAGGGAAGGATATGCCCGAAATGCGGATCCAGCCACTGCTGGATCAAAGAATCCGGAAAAACACGGACTGTCCGGCATCTGCCTGCCGCAAACCGTTCCGTCTTCATCACCTATAAGCACCGCCGTTATTTCTGCAATGACTGCCATGCAACATACTACGAATCCGTTGACTGGATCAGCGACCAGTTCCAGATGACAAATGCGCTCCTGACGGACATTTGCCTTCAACTGACTGATATGGTCTCTATCCGCGACATTGCCAGAAGAGAACATATAACCCCGGCCATCGTGAACGATGTCCTAAACATGATCTCAATCGGCCGTCCCGAAAGCCTGCCGGAAGTCCTCTGTGTAGATGAATTCAAGGGGAATGCAGGCGTATGGAATCCGGAAACAGGCCGATGGGATAAGCACAAGTTTCTCTGTAATCTCACTGACGGAAACTCCGGTGTCCTGATCGATGTCCTCCCTGTTATTAATGGCAAATATCTGATCGACTATTTCAAGAAGTTTCCCCTTGAGGAACGCAGGAAAGTAAAGTTCTTCTGCTGTGATATGCATTCCGGGTTCATGTATGTTGCTAAGGAATGCTTCCCTAACGCCCTCATCTGCATCGATCTCTTCCACGTAGTCAACCGCGTAAACATAGCCATGGATCAGATCCGGCGCCGCATCCAGCATGAACTTAGTAAACAAAAATCTGCTGCTTCTGAGGAGAACTACAGGCTCCTCAAGAATTCCGCTTATATCCTCAAGACCAAAGAAGCCAACAAGGCAAAACTCTGGGGCATTAAGCAGGATGAACGTCAGGAACGCCTGGGGCAGATCCTGGAGCTTTTCCCGGACATCAGTGAGATGTATGACCGGCTTCAGGAGTTTCTCGTAATTGTTGACGAGAAGTCTTATGCCATCCAGCGTATGGAGTTTGGCAACTGGCTGGATCGCACCGCTTCTTCGGAAGTTCCGGAGATCCGGTCGGCATCCTCCACCCTGCGCCATTGGCGCGGCTACATTCAGAACGGATGGAAGTACCACCATTCAAGCGGTGTATGCGAAGGCATAAACAACAAGATCAAGGTATTCAAGCGTATCTCCTTCGGAGTCCACAGCTTCGAGAACTTCCGCAAGCGGCTGCTTCTTATCTGCGGGCCGATCCAGCTTGTACGCTCACCTGTCGATGAGATCCATGATAAGATCTCCGGCACAGATGATAAGGCTTCATAATATATGCATCTGCGGTTAAGCCAATATTTCTGTATTCAGTTGTCTGCGGGCTGCACTTTGAGCAGCCCGCTTTATCATCTCTTTCCACATGGAAAGTGCTTAGAAAGAAGGTGGAATACCCTCAAAAAAAGCCAATTTAATAGGGCCTTCCCGGCCCCGTCCCTCGCCTCCTGACAAACATGTATTCGATTGTAATAGTCTCATAATCTTCATTTTTTTCAGCCTTTCCCGCGATAGGTTGGCGGTAGCTTGCGCTTTTTTAAGCCATATGGGATTGAAACACCCCCGGAGGCCTTGATTCTACGTTATTTCTTACTCATTCTCCCCATGATTCAGAGAAGAGCC
>JAJPXQ010000058.1 GCA_021205385.1 Lachnospiraceae bacterium
TCTCAAGCAAAACTTGTCTACTTTTCTGCTGTTTGTGAACTTTTCTGCCGTACCCTTGCACGGCACCTGAAAATCCATTATACTTAAGAAGTTGGAGGAAACGTTATGTCACGTTTATATAGATATGCAGCGAAATTTATGGCTCTGGCGCTCGCCTTAAGCACAGTCTGCACGCTGAACGTCAGCGCAACCGCTGACACCGATGCAGATGTCCAGGCGCGATACACTAAAACAATCGAATCCGATTCCTGGGAGAACTGGCCTGCCGGACCGCAGGTCTACGCGGAATCCGCCATTGTGATGGAAGCTTCCACCGGCGTGATTCTCTATGCGAAATCCATCGATGAACAGCACTACCCTGCCAGCATCACGAAGATCATGACCGTCCTGCTCGCTCTTGAGAATCTGGAGCTCGACGAGGAGGTCACCTTCTCACACACCGCGGTCTACACGGTCGAGGCGGGGAGCAGCAGTATCGCACGCGACGAGGGCGAGATTCTGACGGTGGAGGAATGCCTCTACGCGATCATGCTGGAATCTGCAAATGAGTGCGCAAACGCAATCGCCGAGCAGGTCTCCGGCTCCATCGATGCGTTTGTGGAGCTTATGAACGAACGCGCCGCGGAGCTCGGCTGCACCGGCACGCACTTTACAAACGCAAACGGACTGCCTGACGAAGAGCACTACACGACCTCGCACGACATGGCGCTGATCACACAGGAGGCTATCAAGTACGAGGAGTTTCGCAAGATCAGCGGCACCGCGCGCTATACGCTGCGGGCAACGAATAAAAAAGAGGAAGAACTTGTAATGAACAACCATCATTACATGATCTCCGGCAATACTTCGACCAGATATCTGGACGACACCGTCTTCGCGGGAAAGACCGGTTATACGGTTGCCGCCCAGAACACGCTCGTCACCTGCGCCACCCGAAACGGCATGGATCTGATCGTCGTCACGATGCAGACACTGGGAACCAGCGAGACCGGCGTCCCGGTCTATACCGATACTGCGAATCTGCTCGATTACGCCACAGAATATTTTCAGAAAGTAAATATTTCAGAGAATGAGACGAACTTCACGATTGGACAGAGTGATCTTTTTGACACCGGCGCGTCCATCTTCGGGACTTCTTCACCAATTATCGAGATGGATTCGGAGGGCTACGCCGTTCTCCCGGTCACCGTGTCCCTTTCCGATGCGGATGCAAGCCTTACCTTCCTCGAAGACCAGGAAGACGACGTGATCGCGACTCTGAGCTACACCTATGCCAACCAGACCGTCGGCTCCACCGAACTCTATCTGACGGGAAGCAGCCTGCAGGAGTTTGAATTTGGCAGTCTGAATGCGGATGAAACGACGGAATCCGGGACCAATACTACACAGCGGCTGATCCGCATCGATCTGCGTATCGTGGGACTCATAGCCGCCATTCTGCTGTTCCTGCTGATCCTGATTCTGCTGCTGCGAAAAATCAAAAAGGAATACAATATAAGCTTCCGCTTCTTCTCAAAATGGAAGCAGAAGAGACAGGAACGACGCCAGTTCGGAAATCCGGACCGACGCCGTTACAAAAGCCGGAAGCGTAAGAACCGGCGCCTTTTCAAGTAGCTCCTCACAGTTTGCGGAGCAGATTTTCCATGGTCTCCTCATTTGTCAGCACCATGAGATGGTCATCACTCCCGATCACGGTCTGCGGACCCGGCATGAATTCTGTGCCGCCTGCGGCGTGTATCACTGCGACGATATAGACATCATATCTCGCCCGGATATCGGAATCGAGAATACTCCTGCCAAGCCATTCCGGCAGCGGCGTGATTTCATAGACCGAGTAACCATCCTTCAGATCGACATAGTCGAACACGTGCTCACTGTTGTACTTCACCGCTGCGCGCTTTGCCGAATCCCGGTTTGGATGGATGACCTCGTCAGCGCCGATCTTCAGCAGAAACTTCACATGTGCGTCATTGGCCGCCTGGCTGACCACATACTGCGCGCCAAGCTCTTTCAGAAGACTCGTAACCTCAAGATTGCTCTGAAAATCATGGCTGATGCACACGAAACAGACATCGAAATTCCCGACGCCTATCTTTTTCAGCACGCTCTCGCGCGTGCAGTCCGCGATCAGACTGCTCGTCGCCACGTCGAGCAGATCCTCCAGCGCCCGCTCGTCCCTGTCGACAATCATAATTTCATTCTTCATCTTCGCCAGGTCGCGGCAGAGATAACTCCCGAAATCGCCCAGCCCGATGATCAAAAATGACTTCTTCATGCATTCCCCTCCTCTGACTTAACCCACAACGATATCTTCCTCCGGGTAACGAATCTCACCCGTATGTCTTCGCTCCGTGAAGGACATGGCAAAGGACAGACTGCCAACCCTCCCGAGAAACATCAGTATCATGATCGTGATCCGCGACAGGGCGTTCAGCTCACGCGTCAGGCCGGTCGACATACCTACCGTGCCAATCGCAGAGAAAGCCTCCAGCAGAACGTCTGCGAGCGGCAGATCCTGCCCGGTCAGCAGCACCATCACCGCGAAGAGCGCAAGTGAAAAATTGATAAAGATCACAACGCTTGCGCGTTTTACATCGTCCTCCTCCAGCCTGCGCCGGAACACTGCGCAGTCCCTTTCACGGAGGAGGTAGGCCCTGATATGGAGCAGGACCACGACCAGCGTCGTCGTCTTGATACCGCCGGCTGTGGAGCCGGGGCTCCCGCCGACGAACATAAGCAGCATCGTCAGCACCTTACCCGCACTCGACATCGCCGACAGGTCAATGGTATTAAACCCGGCTGTGCGGGGCGTGACCGCCGCGAAGAAGGCCGCAAGAAACCGCGCTCCTGCTCCCATATCCGCGAACAGGCCATTCCTTTCCGTCAGCAGAAACAGCAGCGTGCCTCCCACAAGCAGCGCCGCCGTCGCCGTCAGGACAATCTTTGTCTGCAGCCGATAACGCCGCCAGTGCCAGCGGTTGAGCAGAAGATCCTCCCACACGAGAAAGCCGATGCCCCCGATGATGATCAGCGCACTCAGCACAAACACGACGAACGGGTCGCCGGCATAAGCGGTAAAGGATGAATAAGCCTCCTGACATCCCATCAGGTCAAAGCCCGCATTGCAGAACGCAGAGACTGCATGAAAAATACCATAATAAATGCCGCGCAGGAGTCCAAACTCCGGCGCGAAGCGGAGCGCGAGCAGCGCCGCGCCGATCCCCTCAAAGCACAGCGTTCCGATAATAATCCTGCGCACAAGCTTCACCGTTCCGCGAAGCTGCAGGGTGTTGAGGCTCTCGTGAATCAGTTCCCGCCCTTTCAGGCCTATCCTTCTTCCCAGCGCCATCATGGCAAAGGAGCCGATCGTAATAAACCCAAGTCCGCCGATCTGAATCTGCACGAGCAGAACCAGCTGCCCGAACAGCGTCCAGTGCGTCCAGGTGTCATAGACAACAAGCCCTGTCACACAGGTCGCCGATACCGAGGTAAAAAGAGCGCCCAGAAACGAGGTCTCCTCCCCCGTTCTGGACGCAAAAGGCAGCATCAGAAGCAGCGCTCCAGCCAGAATAATACCCAGAAAACCGAGCATAATCATCATCGTCCTGGAGAGACGAACGCCGGAAAACGCGATGGAACTTCTGTCATTTTTCATCTGATCCGTGCCCTCCTTTTTCTGAAATCAGAGTAACACAGGAAGGCGGATAATTCAAGCTTTTAGAATACGGCTTCCGTCACTTCTCTTCCACCATAAAATAGGTGAAGCTCATCTGACTGAGCGCACCCTCCGCAAGGTTGACGCAGCTGTTTCCCATGCGGTCGATGCAGTTGAGGACTCTTGTGAAGGGAACGGTCAGCTCCTTTTTGCACAGACCCTCGCGCACACGCTGCATATGCCGTTCACGCATCACGACGTCCAGATTCAGGATCTTTTCATTATCTTTCAGAAGATGACTGAGCATCTCGCGATCCCCCCTGATCATGGCGCCCATCGCTCCCTCATACATCTGCTCAATCTGTCCCAGAGAGTCCTTCAGCTCTCCAGTTGCTTCCTTTGAAAATCCATATTTATGCTCCATATTTTCCAGCACCGCGTCTGCCATCTCCGCGGACAGATCCCCCATCCGCTCCACGTCGCTGAGCACGCACAGGAGCCGGGCTGTCTGCGCCGCCTGCTGTTCCGTCAGCGAGCCGGAGGAGAAGAGTTCGGAAAGATAATCGTTGATCTCCGTCTGCAGGGAGTCCAGTGCCTCTCCATTCGCCCTGACATTCTCAAGCACCCGGGCTTCCTCATTTCCGAGCGTGCCGGTCAGGTCAAGCAGCATGCTCTTCACCATATCGCCGCAGCGCAGCACCTCCTGCGCCACGAGGCGAAGCGCCGCCGCCGGCTGCGTGATGACATTGCGATCCAGATAGATCGGCCGCGACGGATTGAATTTCTCCGCCTTTCCATCCGGTATGATCTTCATGACGAGCTTCACCATGAAGCCAAGAAGCCCGATCCAGATGAGCGTCATTGTGATATTGAAGATTGTGTGCGCATTGGCAATCTGTCTTGAAATCACGTCTATCTCTGCGCCCGACGGAGAAATCGCCTGAATCAGCGCTGCATAGGGCTTCACAAACCAGATGAACAAAAGTGCACCGGATATATTGAACAGAGAGTGCGCGACCGCGGTCCGCTTCGCGTCCTTCGATTGTCCAACGGAAGCCAGAAGCGCCGTGATCGTCGTACCAATGTTGTCGCCGAGCAGGATCGGGATCGCGCCGGTAAGACCCAGGATACTCGTCACGCCGTCCGGTCCCGCCTGTGAGGCAAAATTCTGCAGCACCGCGATCGTAGCCGAGCTGCTCTGCACGACCAACGTCATCAATGTACCGACCGCGACGCCCAGGAGCGGCATATTCGCCACCTGCGCAATCATGTTGGTAAACACCGGGCTCGAGGCGAGCGGCTTCATCACGTTGCCCATCGTTTCGATACCGAGGAAGAGAAGGCCAAAGGCGAAAATCGTCCGCCCGATATTCTTGACTCTCTCATTTTTACAGACAAACGAGATAATAAACCCGACAAAAATAAATACTTCTATATAATCTGTGATCTTGAACGCGATAATCTGTGCCGTAATCGTCGTACCGATATTGGCACCGAAGATAATGGAAATCGCCTGCGGCAGCGTCATCAGTCCCGCACTGACAAAGCCGATTGCCATGACCGTCGTCGCGCTGCTGCTCTGCAGTACGGCCGTCACCAGCGCGCCGGCGAGCACGCCCATCACCCGGTTCCTCGTCAGCATTCCCAGAATGCTCTTCATTTTCTCGCCGGCCGCCTTCTGCAGACACTCACTCATCAGGTTCATCCCGTAGATGAATATGGCCAGCCCGCCTAATAGTCCGAATATAATTTCCATGGTATCTTTCATGATTCTCCTCTACTCCCTTCCGGCTACGAGAATCGTACTCTCCCCATGTAAAATCTATCTGCCCCTCAAAGTAAAATTTATGTAAAATTATTCACCAGTTCAGAATTTTAAGTCTTGACAATCCGGCGGCAATCGCATACTATACAGAGAACACAACAATTTGCACTGCAATCATCTACAGTACAAACTGATCAGGCATCAGGCCATTCCTGAGTGCCGGGCTCGCGTAAGGGCAGCAGGTAAGCGACATCTGCGGGACAGTAGTAAAGTAGGACTTACTATCGTTTCCAGGTGTCTTTTTATACCCTGACATATGGAAACCCGGGCAAAAGGAATGGAGGATTTTCCGATTATGAAAGAAGAAAAGAAACTGATGGCCAGAGTCTCGACAATCGGCATCGCGGGCAATGTACTGCTGTCCGCATTCAAACTGATCGCCGGTTTGCTGGGAAATTCCGGAGCCATGATCTCCGACGCGGTACACTCGCTCTCGGATGTCCTGGCAACCTTCATTGCGCTGATCGGCGTAAAACTCTCAAAACGCGAAAAAGACGCGGACCACCCCTATGGACACGACCGCTTCGAATGTGTCGCCTCGGAAATTCTGGCGGTAATTCTCTTTGTGACGGGTCTCGGGATCGGTAAGACCGGGCTGGACACGATCTTTGCCGGAAATTATGATTCACTTGCAATCCCCGGCCTGCTCCCGCTCATTGCCGCGGTCGTCTCCATCGTCTCAAAGGAGGCCATGTTCCGCTACACAAGAGCCTGCGCACGAAAGCTGAATTCCTCTGCATTTATGGCCGACGCCTGGCATCACCGCTCCGACGCCTTCTCTTCGATCGGCTCCCTGATCGGTATCGCGGGCGCGCGCGCCGGTATCCCGGTTCTCGACGCGGTGGCGAGCGTCGTGATCTGCGTTTTCATTTTAAAGACAGCGGTAGATATTTTCCGGGATGCGATCCGGAAGATGACGGACTGCGCCTGCGATGAGAATTACACGGAGGCCGTCCGGGAATTTATTAAGAAACAGGACGGCGTCAGGGACATCGACCTTCTGCAGACCAGAATGTTCGGCGAAAAAGTCTATATTGATGTGGAGATCGCCGTGGACGGCACGCTCCCGCTGCAGCGCGCGCACGCGATCGCCGAGAACGTGCACGACGGGCTGGAGCGCAGCTTCGACAACATCAAACACGTCATGATTCATGTCAATCCCTACGAGCCGAAAGCTGCCCAGAATACCCCCTGAGCAGCTTTCAGCCCGACATCCTCCGCATCAGCCTGCAGAAGACCACCCCGACCGCTGTGCTCAACGCGGTCGCGGCAATCGCCGGACCAACGATGACCGCCGGATTCACACTCCCGTACTGACTTCGGTAGGCAATGACATTGACCGGAATCAGCTGCAGCGACGAAATATTCAGAACCAGGAAAGTGCACATCTCTCTGCTCGCGGTCCCGGCCGGAACGGTTCGGCGTTCCGCCTCCAGCCTCTTTAACTGCTCCATTGCCTTCAAGCCTTCCCCCGTCGCCGCCCAGCCAAGACCCAGCACATTTGCGATACAGTTCAACGCAATGTGCTCCATCGCCGGATGGTCTTCCGGAATATCCGGGAAGAGCCAGCGCAGTGCCGGTCGCGCAGCTTTCGTCAGACGGCTGACCAGTCCCGACGCCGTCCCGATCTGCATCAGCCCCATCCAGAAAGAAAGAATCCCGAGCATTGTGACACAAAGCGTCACCGCCTCCTTCGAGGAATCGAGCGCCGCCTGCGTCACCTCGGGAATCGTCCCGTGAAAGGCTCCATATGCCACTGCAACCAGCATCATTCCCGCCCAAAGTACATTCATAAAAAGAACTCCCATAAAAATGTATCTGTACATTTTACGGGAGTTTTCCGTTCTTCATGCCTTTTCCTTCATTTTCAGCAGATCTACAACCGTCAGCCTGTCCCCCTCCACACGAAATTTCACATCATATCCCGCGAAGGACAGGCCATAAATTCGCTCCGGGTCCATCACATAGGCGGGGCGTGGATCCTGCGCGAGTACTCCGATCACCGCGTCTCTCTTCTCCTCCGGGTAGCGTTCCAGGAGCTCCCGCGGGAAGTCTACCTTGAGCGCATGCTCCCGCGTTCGGTCTGTATAGCCACCGGAGGCCTCCGGGTGACAGTCGCAGAGCGGAATATAGGGCTTGATATCGTAGACCGGCGTGCCGTTCGCCATATCCACGCCGTCCACGAACAGTACCGGGCCGTCCTTTTCATCCATGCGAATCTCAAGCAGACGCACCGACGAAAGTCCGATATCATTCGGCCGATAGGGCGAGCGCGAAGCGAAAACGCCCACATGCTCCTTTCCTCCAAGCCGCGGCGGTCTCACGGTCGCCGTCCACTTCTCCCGCTCTGTCTGTGAAAATTTCCACAGAAGCCAGATATGGGAAAACTGCTCCAGCCCGCGCAGCGCATCGGGATTGCGGTACGCCGGTTCAAAGACAAGCCGTCCCGTCAGTCCCTCCACAAGGCCGCTCTGCCGCGGAATCCCGAACTTCTCCGGAAAGTCAGTATATATTTTTGCAATCTCTTTCACACTTTGTTCCTCCCCGGCAGTTCTTTCCCATAAATTTCATAGATCTCGTCCGTATATTTCCCCTGCTCCCGGTAAACGATCAACGGCTTCTCCACGGTGAGCCCCGGCCTGCCGCCATCCACTGCCTCGATCAGGACCATATTGGGTTCCTTATCAATATAAGGATAGACCAGCCGTATCCGCTTCGGCTCCAGCCGGTGCGCGCTTAAGGTCGTCATGATCTGCGCAAGACGGAAAGGCCGGTGCACCAGATAAAAGCGTCCGCCCGGCTTCAGAAGCCGCGCGGCCTGTGCTACCACATCCTCCAGCGTGCAGAGCAGCTCATGCCGCGCGATCGCGAGCGGCCCGTCCTCATTCAGAAGGCCATGCTCCGCGATCATATAGGGCGGATTGGATACCACGACCTGACAACATGCCGCCCCGAAGATGCAGTCTGCCTCGCGGATATCGCCATCTACAATCTGGATACGCTCTTCCAGATCATTCAGACGCACGCTGCGCCTCGCCATATCTGCGCTTCCTTTCTGAATTTCCAGTCCGATAAACTGCGCTCCTTCCGTCCGCGCCGCCAGCAGGATCGGAATAATCCCGGTACCAGTGCCGAGATCAATCACACGCTCACCGCGCCTCACCCGCGCGAAGCCGGACAGCAAAACGGCGTCCATACCAAAACAGAACCGCCCCGGATCCTGTATGATCCGATAGCCGTTCCGCTGTAAATCGTCCAGGCGTTCGCCCGGTCTCAGTATTGTCTCCATCTACTGTCCCTCATTTTCCAGCAAAGCCTGATAAATATCTCTCTTCGACACGCCGCGGTCCTTCGCGACCTGCCGCATTGCCTCCCTGCGGTCCATGCCCTGCTCCTCATAGAATCGCATGTGCTCCGCGAGCGGTCTCTCCCGCATGGCCTCCTGTCTTTCTTCCTGCATCTGCCGGCGGGAGCGTCCTTCCAGCACGAGCACATACTCGCCGCGCGGCTCATTCCCTTCATAATACAGAAGTGCCCCATCCAGCGTCGTCTGAAAGGCCGTCTCATGCTTTTTGGTAAGCTCCTTACAGAGCGTCAGTTTCCGGTCTCCCAGGATCTCCCGCAGTTCCGTCAGGGTTTTCACCAGTCTGTGCGGCGCCTCATACAGGATGATCGTCCGCGTCTCCTGCGCGAGCTCCTCCAGCACCTCACGGCGCTCCTTCTTATCCGTCGGGAGAAATCCCTCAAAGCAGAAACGTCTCGTGGAAAGTCCGGACAGTGTAAGAGCCGTCACGCAGGCACAGGCTCCCGGCAGGGAAGTCACGCATACGCCCGCCTCATGGCACATCCGCACCAGCTCCTCGCCGGGATCCGAGATCCCGGGAGTCCCCGCGTCCGTAATCAGCGCGATATTCTGCCCTTCCAGAAGCCGTTTTACCAGCAAACGGCCCTTCTCGATTTTATTATACTCATGATAGCTGGTCATCGGCGTGTGAATGTCAAAATGATTCAGCAATTTGATACTGTTTCGTGTATCCTCCGCCGCGATCAGATCCGCCTCCTTCAGGGTGCACAGAACCCGGAAGCTCATATCCTCGAGATTTCCGATCGGAGTCGCGCACAAGTACAGTGTCCCTGCCTTATCTGTCATACGGTCTCACTTTTCTTATCATGTGGTTTCGCTTTCCCTCTGCGGCGCTCCTGGTTCGGCCTGCGGTCGCGGCGCTCCGATTTTTCCTTCCGCTCCGGCTTTTCCCGACGATCCTGTTTCTGCGCACGATCCGCTTTGCCGCGGCGTTCCGGCTTCTCCTGACTGTCGGGCGCTTCCGTTTCCTTCAGATTCTTCTCTTCAGCAACCTTTTCTTTATTTCGGTTGCCCTTCTCCTTCTTGCGGCGCGGCCGGAACTTCAGCTCGGCCACCGGGTACTCGCGAACCTCCTTCTCGTCTTTTTCCAGCGTCACGACAACTTTTACGGTCTGACGCAGCACATTGACGGAACTCACCTCTCCCTGGCTGCCGTCGGCGGCAGTCACATAATCACCAATGCCGGGCAGACGGCTGTTCAGATCCTCGTAAGTCTCCTGCTCGTACTTAAGGCAGCACATGAGCCTTCCGCAAACACCGGAAATCTTGGACGGATTCAGCGAAAGGTTCTGCTCCTTTGCCATCTTGATCGACACCGGAATAAAGTCTGACTGATGCGCATAACAGCAGAGCGGCCTGCCGCAGATGCCGATCCCGCCAAGGATCTTCGTCTCATCGCGCACTCCGATCTGACGCAGCTCAATGCGTGTACGGAACACGCTCGCCAGATCCTTCACCAGCTCACGAAAATCAATCCGCCCGTCCGCCGTGAAATAGAACAGGATCTTATTGCCGTCAAAGGTGTACTCCACATCCACAAGCTTCATTTCAAGCTCGTGTTTGTGAATCTTCTCCTGGCAGATCTTATAAGCCTCTTTCTCCTTCGCACGATTCTCCTCGGCCAGCTTGTCGTCATGGGGCGTCGCCAGACGCAGCACCGGCTTCAACGGCTGAATCACGCGATCATCCTCGACTTCCTTTCTGCCGATCACCACTTCGCCGTACTCAAGCCCGCGCGCGGTTTCCACGATCACGTGATCTCCTCTTTGAATCTCCAGATCTCCCGGAGAAAAATAGTATACCTTTCCCGCGTGCCGGAAACGCACGCCCGTTATATTTGTCATCTCAGTTCTCCTTCATGGTGAGAAGCAGAAGCTCCATAACCATATCAAAATTTACATTCGCATTCAGCCGCTGCTTCGCCTTGTCGAGAGATTTCAGAATCAGCTCCAGTCCCTCATAGGAACTTTTCTGTGCCCGCTCGCGGATCGCGCTCAGCTCCTGCCGGAAGATCAGACCGTCCGCGTCACGCGTCGCCTTGAACAGGAGCACATCCCGGTACCAGACCATCAGAATGTCGAGATAATCGTCAATCTCCATCTTATAAGTGCTGATTTTCCTCAGATCCTCGATCAGATCGTTCAGTTCCATCTCCCCGATATTTTTCACGAGATGGAGTGCGTGGTCGAGCATCTCCGTAAAACTGTCAGACAGCGCAAGCCTCCTGGCCTTGCCCACATTTCCCTGCGCAAAAGCAGTGCAGACTTCCGCCTGATAATCGGGAATCTCCAGCTGCTCCATCAGATAATGCCGGACACGCTCATCCGGTACCGGTTTCAGATCCAGCACCACACAGCGGGACAGGATCGTCGGCAGCAGCATGCCGGTATTTGTCGTGAGCAACAGGATCACCGCATAGGACGGAGGCTCCTCGATCGTCTTCAGCAAAGCGTTCTGCGCCTGCGGCGTCAGCTTCTCCGCCTCATCCACAATATAGATTTTATAAGGACTGCTGTAGGGCCTGATCTGGATATCCCCGTTCAGCTGTCCACGGACATCCTCCACGCTGATCGTCCCCTGCTTCTCATGCGTCACGCGGATGATATCCGGCTGATTCAGCGAGAGCGCCTGGCGGCAGGAGCGGCACTGCATACAGGGCTCCGTCCCGTGCGCTTCACACTGCAGCGTCTGCGCAAAGATTCCGGCCAGAAGCTTCTTGCCCGAGCCGCGCTCCCCGTTGATAATATAGGCGTGAGAAACCTTATTCAGTTCTATTGCGCGCTTCATATGAGCGATTGTCTGCTCATGCCCGATCACATCTGCAAATCCGGCCATTCTCTCACCTCCGCATTCGTTCTCATTGTATCACACAGCAAGGCATTTTTGAATGAAAAGTTTTATCTCGCCAAGGCACTGCTCCAGATCCGCATTCTGAAAACGCGCGGTAATTCCCTCTTTTTCAAGCTTCTCCTCAGAAAAATCTTCCTGATCTGCCAGAAATCTGCGGCACATCTCCGCATAATGCGGCGTCGCCTGACTCTTCTCCCGCGCGAGCGCACGGGCAAGCCGCTCTCCGTCATCCACCTCCACATAGATCGCCGTCATCCGCTCCGGCCCGAAATACTCCTTCATCGCATGCCAGGATTCTGGCGTCCCGATCAGCGCATAGGAAAAGCGATCCGTATCCAGCTCCTCATCACAGACTGTAAAATACTTCCAGATGCCATGCACCGTATTATAAGAACGCAGCTCCACGACGAGCCCCGCTGCCTGCAGACTCGCAAGCTCCGCCTCGTCCACAAAATGATACTCGACCCCTTCTGTCTCCCCCTCGCGAATCGGACGGGTCGTGTAGGGGACAATGCGGCGCAGTCCGAGCTCTTCATCCGCCAGAAGCCTCTTATAAATCGTATCCTTTCCCGACGAGCTCTTCCCCATCAGACAGAAGATTTTTCCCATACACGCTCTCCCTTTATCACACGAAGCCTGCCGTTTTCTACACCGCGCAGCTCACATCCGGCCTGCGGCAGGACGGCAAGACTCCCTAAAATCGCCTCGTTGATCTCCTCGCCCGGCGTCAACAGCGCGATTCCAGGCGGATACGGCACGACAAATCCGGCGCTGACCCTGCCGCGCGCCTCCGTAAGCGGAATCCACTCCGCATCCGCATCAAAGGCCGTCTGCATGGGACAAAACCGACGCGGCTTCGGTAAGACAGCCGGGACTGGATCCGGTTCTTTCATATCCGTGCACTCTGTTCCGGCGTCCATCCATAAAAATGCATCCCTAAGTCGCCGCAGATCCTCCTCCCGATCCGCGACCGAGGTCAGGGCACACACATAGGAAATACCCGCCATCTCCGCTTCGATACGATAATCCTCCCGCAGCTGCCGGGCCAGCTCTTTTCCACGAAGTCCGGCGCGCGCCCCCGACACCAGGATGCGCGAACGGTCCATGCCGGGAAATTCCAGAAGCTTCAGATGTTTCATGCTTCCCAGATCCGTGCGAAGCCGCGTGAGCCGCTCCCCGAAGCGGTCAAACTCTGCACGGTTTTCGCCGATCCAGTCGATACACTCGTCCATCCCCGCCATCAGCACATAGGACGGACTGCTCGTCTGGTACACCCGCAGGAAAAATCGTATTTTCTCCCGATCGATAAGCGTTCCATTCAGATGAATCAGCGCGGTCTGCGTAAGAGACGGCAGCGTCTTGTGCAGGCTCATCACAACCACATCCGCGCCACAGCTCACAGCGTCCCGTGGAAAGTAACCGGAAAACGGAAAATGCGCGCCGTGCGCCTCGTCCACGATCAGCGGCACTCCATGCGCGTGCACTGCTCCCGCGATCGCCTCTACATCCGAAACGATCCCGTCGTAGGTCGGCGACGTGAGCAGCACCGCCCGGATATCCGGCCTCTCCCGCAGCGCTTTATCCACATTGTCAGCCAAAATCGGCCCACTTATCCCCATTTCCGACGTAGATTGTGGATAAATATACTCCGTATTCAGGCCGCGGAGCAGCGCAACGTGGATAACCGACTGATGACAGTTCCGCGCCGTCAGAATCGTCCCGCCCGCCGGAACACAGCCGGACACCGCCGCGAGGATACCAGCGGTACTGCCATTCACCAGATAATGCGTCTCCTCCGAGCCGTACAGCCGCGCCGCCCGCTGCTGCGCGTCCCTCAGAATCCCCTCTGCGTGATGCAGGTCGTCGAAGCCGTCGATCTCCGTGATGTCGATGAAAAACGGATTCCCCAGATCCCCCATACGCCTCTTATGTCCGGGCATGTGCATCGGAAGATGATCGGAATCCGCGTAACTTTTTAATTTCTCCAGTAGCTCGCTCATAATGAAAATATTATAATCCCCAGGATGGTCACGGCGATCGAGATCAGTGCGCGCCGGTTTGGGCGTTCCCCGAGGAAAAAGACCGCCAGAATCGTCACCCAGATGATGCCGGTCGACTCGATCATCGGCGTCACCTTCAACTCGATCCCCCGATAGGCAAATACATTGATGACCGTCGTCCCGAGCAGCAGCGCATAGCCCAGGATCACACGCCAGTTCAGAAATTTAAAAATGATATTTTTATGTTCTCTCTGCGCCGACTGCTTCAGCAGTATCTGTGACACCGATGCCACGAACACCGCCAGAAAAGCCAGCACATAGCTAATGTTCATCCATTCCATGCAAACTGATCCCCACGATAATAATGATGCTCCCGATCACATTGTTCCATGTCACCTGCTCCTTAAAAAGGATAACCGACCAGATCAGGATCAGGATGTACAGAATCCCCTTCCGCAGATACGCCGTCGACAGCGGCACCATCTCCAGGAGAAGCTGCCACATGATCGCAAACACACCGAGACAGGCGACCGCGACGAGATAGTAGAAAATGAACTCCCGCGAAAAGGTCTCAAAGGTGCCGGCATACTTGATGAAGACCGAACTCAGACTCTGGATCACCAGGGACAGCGCGAGCAGAACATAGATTTTCATACGGCTCCGGCCCGACTGCTCAGTCATCTTCTGCACCCTCCGTCTCCTCTATATTATAGGTCTCACGAATCACGTACTGCGGCTCCTTGTTCATGCTCAGGAACAGCCGTCCGACATATTCCCCGATCATCCCCAGGAAGAGGAAGGTCAGGCCGAAGAAGAAGGTGATCGCGCACATCAGCGAGGGCCAGCCCATCGACAGCGTCGGATCGACCAGCTTCCGGATCACGATCGTAATCGCAAAGATGATACCGACCGCGGCAAAGAAAAAGCCGGTGAAGGACGCCACGCGCAGCGGAATCACAGAGAATCCGATGATATCCGACCAGAGGCCGATCAGCGATTTCAGCGTATAGTTCGACTCGCCCACCTCACGCTCAAAGTGCTGGATCGGTACGCTGGCAATATTTTTCGTGCAGCGCATGAAAAGCCCAAGAAGATAGGTGTAGGGGCCGGTATACTGCACCGCATAATCCCGCACAAAGCGCCGCACAATAAAATAGCTGGACGTGCGTACATCCTTCGGCTTCTGAATCATCGCATTAACGGTCAGATCGTTGAAGCGGCTGCCCAGATTTCGCAGAAAGCTGTGTTTTTTGTTTGGATAATACCCATAGACCAGATCATATCCCTGATCAAAGGTCTCAAACATCTTTCCGAGCTGCGACGGGTGTGTCTGTCCATCGTCGTCCATCCCGATGATCACTTCGCCCTTCACGAAGCGCAGCGCGGCCATCAGAGCGTTGTGCTGGCCGGAATTCTTCGCAAGGCTGACGACCTTCACATCCGGGTACTGCGCTGCCATCTCCTTCAGAACGGCGAGCGTCTTCCCCCCGTCCGGCGAACAGTCATTGACCAGAACGAACTCGACATCGCTCCGCCCGAGACGCACCATCTCCTCACGGGTCATCGAGACAACATGTTCAATTGTCTGGGACGAATTATAACACGGTATAATTACTGAATATAACATATTTCTCCTTATTGGCTGACTCCGCTTCTACAAAGTGGTAATGTAGTATCCGATCCGCGTCGAGCTGTCGGTAACGGAACCCGCATGAGACATGTCCAGCTCACTGATGCGATAGATTTCGTTGGGGTGCGCAGCGGCGTAGCGTTTCATCTCTGCAACGTCGTCCTCCGTGAAGAGGAAGGTGATGCGGGCCTGCCGGGGGGCTGACTTGCGGACGAGCCGCGGCGCGCGGCCGCAGGCGACGTCAATCACCATCTCCATGAAATCGTACCCGGTGGAGAGGGGGACGAGATCGGAACCGATGCAGTCGCCGCCCATGCGGGAGCCGATCTCGATCAGACGGATCTCGCCGTCCGGCGTGACCTTAAATTCGCCGTGAGACGCGCCGTCCGTGATCTTCAGGGCGTCAAGCGCGGCAAACATGACCTCATGAACTTTCTCAAGCACCGCATCAGAGAGACCGCTCGGCTCAAGGTGGCCGGTCTCGATGAAATGCGGCGCACCGGTTGTAAATTTCTTCGTCACGGCAAGGTTTGTATGCTTTCCCTGATAGGAAATGGCCTCGTAGCTGTACTCGTCGCCCTCGATGTATTCCTCCACAATCGCCTGCTTCTCAAACGACTGCTCCACCGCATGCTCAATCGCGGCAGGAAGCTCTGCGAAATCATTGATCTTTGTGATCGCACGGCTGCCGGAGCGATCGGTCGGCTTCACAATGAGCGGAAGCTTCATCCCGTACAGCTCGTCCACCGCATGGTCAACGCGATAAAAAGCAGGGACGGGAAGCCCTGCCCTCCGGAAAGCCCCGCGCATCGCGAATTTATTGGTGGAGAGCTCGATGCACTCCGGGCTGTTGCCCGGCAGTCCGAGCGCTGCAGCCACATGGCTCACCGTGATATTCGCGAGGTCCGACGCGATCGTGGCGACCGCATCCGGCTGAATTTCCCGGCATTTTTTTATGATCTCATCGATCTCGACGATACTGACCGGATAGAAATGATCCGCCGTCCGCTCGCCGATGGAACCGTCCTGCCAGGCGAAGACATGCGTCTCAAAGCCCATCTCCTTCGCCTTCCGGATCAGCTGATTCTGGAAATCATTCGCCCCGATGATCACGATCTTACGCATAAAATTCCTCTATTGTCTCTGCAATGTAATGTACCTGCTCTTCCTTCAGTCCGTAATACATCGGAAGACGCAGGAGCCGCTCGCTCTCTTTCGTCGTATAGATATCCTCCCCGCAGAAACGCCCGAAGCGCTGCCCCGCCGGCGCGCTGTGCAGCGGAATATAATGGAAAACCGCCTGAATACCATGTTCCTTCAGAAAACGGATCAGTGCGCTGCGCTCCCCGATATCCTTCGCCTTTATATAAAACATATGGGCGTTATGGCTGCAGCCCTCCGGGATAAAGGGAAGCTCGATCTTTCCGGCTTTCGCAAGCGGCGTCAGGAGCTCAAGGTAGAGATTCCAGCTGTGCATGCGATCCTCGAAAATTTCATCCGCCATATCGAGCTGCGCCAGCAGATAGGCCGCATTCATATCTCCCGGAAGATAGGAGGAGCCCGCGTCTACCCAGGTATATTTATCGATCTGGCCGCGGAAGAATTTCGCGCGGTTCGTACCCTTCTCGCGGATGATCTCCGCCCGTTCGACATTCTCCGGGTCACGGATCAGCAGCGCGCCGCCCTCGCCCATGCTGTAATTTTTTGTCTCATGGAAGGAATAGCAGCCATAATCACCGATCGTGCCAAGCGCTCTCCCTTTGTAGGTGCTCATGACTCCCTGCGCGGCGTCCTCAATCACATAGAGATGATACCTCTCTGCAATATCCATGATCGTATCCATCTCACAGGACACGCCCGCGTAATGCACCGGGACGATCGCACGCGTCCGCTCTGTGATCGCCGCTTCGATCTTCTTCTCATCGATATTCATCGTGTCCGGACGGATATCGACAAAGACCGGCGCCGCTCCCCGCAGAACAAAGGCATCCGCCGTGGAAACAAAAGTATAAGAGGGCATGATTACCTCGTCGCCCTCCCGGATATCCGCGAGCAGCGCCGCCATCTCCGTGGCATGCGTGCAGGAAGTCGTCAGCAGCGCCTTCGCCGTCCCCGTCTTCTGTTCCAGCCACGCATTGCAGCGGTGCGTGAAGGGGCCGTCTCCGCAGATCTTGTGGTTCACCGCCACAGCCTCCTCCACATATTTCATCTCCGACCCCACATAAGGAGGCACGTTAAAATCAATCATTTCCAATCCTTTCCGCTACCGCAGTGTCAGCACAAGCCCATGACGCATGGTCTGTACGCCATAACCCATGTCCAGAAATGTCTGCGCGAAGTCTGTATCAAGAATACTCTCATCATACTCGTAACAGTAGATCACCGTCGGCAGCTTTTCCGGATGCAGCTCATAATAGACCGCTATCAGTTCATCCGTCTCCAGCGTCTCCCAGGTGGAATAGGCTGCACACTCCGCATCCGTGTTCAGGTACATCCATGGCGCAATACCGACGACAAACAGCTTATCCTCGCCCGTCAGCTCCAGTTCCTCCATATCCGTCAACACCTCTTCGTAGAGAAGCGCATTTTCTTCCGTCGTATGGATCCCCTTCAGAGGCCCTTCCTCCAGCGTTTCCGTCAGATATTCAAGGTGTTCGTCTCCCCAGACATAGAAGATCCTCTGGTAAATACACGCCGCGCACTGCACTGCGAGCAGCACCCAGAGAAGACTCTTTTTCCATCCATGCTCTTCACTCAGCGCTTCACATAAAAGCAGAACAGAAGCTGCCGACGCAATCATGCAGGAGGCTGACACGGTCAGAATACCCGTATTCGTCGCAAAATGCGCAATCAGCGTGTAAAACAGCCCCGGCACGTACCAGCACCAAAAAAGCCTCCGGTCTCGCTCCCGCGTCACCAGATACGCGATAAAACCGGGAAAGGCCAGCGGGATCAGCATATAATTGATGCCGACCATCTCCCAGAAAAATCCATAGTATATAATATACGGAATCGTCGTCAGTATTTCAAGAGAAATATACAGCCACGAAGGAATCCTTTTTTTTCTGTCGATCAGAAACAAGATCACCAGAGCAGCAGTCACATAGACCTGCGCCGTATAGTAACGATGTATTCGAATGAAATACCGCCCCAGCTTCCACCAGAAGGATTTCTGTCGTTCTGAATCCATTACAATATAGCTGAGACTCTCCATAATCTCCGCGATACTTCCCCTCGAGAAGATGAACGCAAAGAACAGTACACATATGGTAAATGCCCCAAGACCCATCCACACAAAATTTTTCAAGGAAAGAATCGGAGCCGGATTTTCTTTTTTTCGTACGCAGTGAACTGCATCACCCAGACAGATCACGCCATACAGGACAAAAAGCAGCACCGCATAAGGGTTCGCCAGCACTGCGCAGGCTGTAAAGATGCCGCACAGAAACGCATGCCGCGGCCTCCACTCCTCCACACTGGCCATCGTCACCAGAGTCACCAGCACAAAACCGAAAGCCAGCGTATTATAGGACAGGGCGTTAATATTGAATGGCGTCGTCATAAAATAAAACAGCGCCGGAAATATTCGCACCCAGCCAAAGCGCTTCATGCGGGTATAGCAGTATACCGCCACTGCAGCCTGAAACACCAGATAGAATATCCGGAAGATCAGGACAATCCCCTCATTAGAGCGGATAAAAAGCTGAGCGAAACAATACAGAGGATACGTAAGAAACGCAAACATCTGCACATTGTTCCACTCATCAATCAGCATCGCGTCCCCCTGGAAAAAGCGGTAGACTGTGCTGATATAAAATATTTCGTCGTTCTTATTAAAACCGTATTGCTGACGGAAAGCAAACAGAACAAAAAGCAGGAGCAGGATTCCTGCAAATATCCACTGCTCCCGCTTCTTCAGCGTATTACTGAATTGCTTCAAGTACATGCGCAATGATCTCCACACAACCGTCAATGCCCAGCTCGCCACTGTTCAGACTCAGATCATAATTAGCGGCCAGACCCCATTCCTGATCCGTATAGAATTTGTAATGATTATAGCGGGCCTTGTCCTTCTTTTTAATCACGGACGGCGCATCAGCTTCTGTGATACCGAAATACGTAACCGCACGTGCGATTTTGCTCTTCTCATCCGCATGAATAAATACATTCAGGCAGTCCTCACGCTCCCGAAGAACATAATCCGCACATCTGCCGACGATCACACACGGCCCTTTCTCCGCCAGATCCTTGATAATCCGGCTCTGTGTAAAATAGATTTCGTCCTGAAGCGACGCTCCGCTTCCGGAAAACACATGGTTGGCATAGGAAAGATTGCTCGCAATGTTAAACAGAAGGCTTCCGGTCATCCGCTCGCCCTTCTCCGCGATAAACTCCTCCGCGAAGCCGCTCTCTTTGGCCACCATATCGATCAGCTCCTCGTCGTAGCAGGGTACGCCGAGCTTATCCGCCAGCTTCTTGCCAATATACCTGCCGCCGCTTCCGTACTGTCTGCTGATCGTGACAATCTGTTTCTTCATGTAAATCCCTCCTTTTTCTAGGATGGTCTTATTTTACTCCTTTTTTGCGGATTTGTCATCTACCACACCAAAAAAAGAAGAAACGCCTCCAAATCAACGTTTCTCCAAAAAAAGATGCCCAGAGCCGGAATCGAACCAGCGACACGAGGATTTTCAGTCCTCTGCTCTACCAACTGAGCTATCTGGGCAGATTGCGGGAGTAGGATTTGAACCTACGACCTTCGGGTTATGAGCCCGACGAGCTTCCAGACTGCTCCACCCCGCGCTATTAAATTATATTTCCAAGTGGATGGGGGTGGATTCGAACCACCGAAGCAAGTTGCAACAGATTTACAGTCTGCCCCCTTTGGCCACTCGGGAACCCATCCATAATTGGGACCTACAGGGCTCGAACCTGTGACCCCCTGCTTGTAAGGCAGGTGCTCTCCCAGCTGAGCTAAGATCCCTTATTTATTCAAAATAAAAAAAACAACGACCCGGATGGGGTTCGAACCCACGACCTCCGCCGTGACAGGGCGGCGCTCTAACCAGCTGAGCCACCAGGCCATA
>JAJPXQ010000134.1 GCA_021205385.1 Lachnospiraceae bacterium
ACCTCCATCCTTTAGGCAAATTTTCATATATAATATACTAAAATTCTCCCCTCAGATGCAACCTATTTCGATGGAGAAAAGGCTGTAATATGACAAGTTACAGCCTTTTTAATGCCAACAATTTCTTTATTCACAGATTTCTACCAAAGCATCCCCTGACTTATACCGATACACATTATCCGACAGGAACTCTCCCTCACTCACCGTCCTCTGGTTCATGCACTGCACGATCTCCCGCAAGCCCCGCACATTGGTTTCAGCCTTATCTACAGGCAGTAACAGAAGCTCATGCACAGACGACGGTAAAATATAGAAATCGCCCTCCATCCCCTCCGTGAGTCTGCCCAACAGCTCCGGATTCGTGATCGCGGCAGCCCCAAGCTTGTTCTTTTTACTGCTCAAAACATAGATCGGGACAATCTCGCCGGGTTCCGAAACCCCATGTTCCGCCAGGATTGTTTCCATAAGTTTCAAATAGTATCCCTGTGTATCCATATTTTTTCTGGCATGCTGTTCCAGCTCTTCCAATGTAACACCCCAGTAATCCATGAGATTAAGCGGCACCTCCGTCGCTGCCGTTCTTCCGTCCGGCATGGAGAACTGCAAATAATAAAGTTCAGCCAGATCAAGATAACGCCTGTGCGGAAAGCCTTCGAGACGCTCCTGGTTCTTCTCATAATTCACAACCTTCTTGCAGACCAGGCGCCTTGCCCAGTCCCAGTCCTGAATATAATTCTGAATGTTATGATAGAGCAGCGGGATATCCATATGCTCCTGCACCATCTCAGAAATATACTTCAGGGCCTGTTCTTCGGTATAATTCTTTCCGTAATAGCGCTCTATATCGTCCCAGTACACCATCATCTTCACATTGGAGCCGGGCCTGCTGATTCCAAGCCCCCGCAAGACCTGGTTATTATTTTTTTCAATCTCTACCTCTTTGATGAGAATCCCCTTCAGCTCTTCCCCGCACCGCTTCACAATGCGTTCTTCTTTTATGCTCATTTCCTTAGTCTCCAATCATTTATCCTTTTTCATCATCAGTAACAACAAAGCAGCGATCAATACCACTAAAATCTTTCTTACGATAAGGCTCATAAAATATGTCCTCCTTCTCAAAACTGCCGGAGGCTGGCCTTCTTCTCCAGCCCCCGACATTATCTTCTTCCATCGTCCGGAACTATGCAGCCTTCGATTTTGTATGGCGCAGACTGTTCATGGCCTTTCGGTATGTGCCTTCATCCATGTCTCCCAGGTTCGATATGCCGTAACGCTGTAAGATAGTATCAAGCGCAACGCCAGTCCGGGCCAGCTCCCTGTTGATCGCTTCCGTATTGGCAGCAGCCTGTTTCCCTGCGTCCACAGCTTCCTGATTCCGGATATCCGGTCCCGTTGTTTCCGATCGTGCAGTATTCTGTTTCTGAGCCGCCGCCTTATCGACCAGATTATAGACCACCTTCCCTTCCTGATTGATAACCGTCAGCCCCATAATCTCCCGGTTCTCGTTATAAGAGATACTGGCAACCTTGAATTTATCCGATGTCACATAGCGGTTTTCACGCGCCTGGATATTGGCTCTTCCCGCACCCACCCAGATAAACGGCGCGGTATAGAGTTCCCGCCCAATGCCATGTGAGAAACAGGCTCGCTTGAAGGAATCTGACGCCTCACCCTTCTCCTTCTCAGTATTGCTCTTCGTGCCGACATCCATCTTGGAAATCCACTGCTTCTTTTCTTCGTCCCAGATACTAACCGTACAGTACAGGTTTCCGCCGATCACCTCATGCCTGCGCTGCCAGTTGTTCGCGCCATAGACTTCATCCAGAATCTTCATGTCCACGCGGGCGTCCTTGTAAAGTAAGAGCGATAAGCCCTTTGCGCTGATAAAGCCAACGCGGCACTCAATCTCATTCGCACGCAGAAGTCTGATTTCTTTCTGTCCCATCTGCATTACCATCCTTTCCACTCATCATTTTCCACACCACCATCTTAATTAAACGGAAGGTCTTCATCAAAGTCCTCCGGATTCATAAACATAAAACTCCGCTGTTCTATCGTTTGTCCATGATTCGATCCTTCTTCCCTCTGCTCCGTGTAGGGTGCCTGTAACTGAGATGACTGCGGCGCGGCAGAAATGGCCGCCTCGCTTGCCTTCTTGCTCTCCGCAAACTCCTGTTCCTCAACAAACACCTCAAAGAACGGCATCTTTATGCCGTCCCTGTTCTCATAACTGCCAGTCTGCACATGCCCTGTTACGGCAATCTTCATCCCCTTGCGCAGATACTTCTCCGCAAATTCGCCCGTACGCCCAAGCGCAACAAGGCGGAAGAAATCTGCCTTGACACCATCATCCCGCTTTTTTCGTTTATCTACAGCGAGAGAATACCGGGCAATCGTGACCGGAGGTTCTTTCTGGCTGTAGCTTATCTCCGGATCAGCGGTAAGCCTGCCGATCAGAATAATCTTGTTCACGTTTCTCACCTCCTACGCTACCAAGAGCCGCCGATAGCTGCTCTGTGTCAGATAATCCGCATAGATACCCGGCTGTTCCGATTTCAAGCGCTTCGTGTCCACCGAGGTCTTACTGATGGATTTCCAGACTACCTTCCGGTCGCCAACCGTGCCGATCTCCGCTTCTTTGAGATAGCTCTTAAGCTGGTTTGCCGCGGCGTTCTTTGCCGTCTCTAGTTCCTTCATCTGACGGGATATGCGCTCATACTCCTCGCAGACGGACAATGCCTCGTCTGGCAGCACGATCGTTTCCCCATTGGATATCCGGAACCGGGAATTGAAGTAGTCCGTCGTCGCCGCAGAGCCGTCCGGAACAGGTTCCACACCGCCCAGTACATGCGTCTCCCAGAAGTATTTCTCCATCGCGACAATCTTACCGATCATCTCCTCATCCCGTTCTACCATGTGATAAAAGAAATGGTTTCCGCCTACCAACGCCGCGATATAGGTTCGCTTTGCGCCTGTAACCGCCATATAGTGCTGTACCTGCAGGATATACGGGGCAGGGACACCTTCCTCCCACACCTCCTGCTTATAGGCCGATGCGGTCTTAGCCTCAAAGATACAGGCTTCTCCGTTATCGTTGATCACGCCGTCCAAATCCGAAAGCATGAACGGGTAGTCCTCGCTCTGCAAAAGCATGTGCTTCTGGCGTACCTTTAAACCCGTGCGCTCCATGAACTCCTTCCGCACCACTGGCTCCAACAGCGTCCCAAAATGGGTATATTCATTTTCGCCTTCGTCCGGCTCTGCCTGTCCGGTCTTTTCAAGCCAGAGCTGATGCGCTGACTTAAACGGGTTGATGCCCGCGATCACAGACACATCGGAACCACCGATGCCTGTCGTCCGGTATCGGAGCCATTCCTGTCTGCTTAAGTTTGCAGTCTTTACCACTACTCTCATAAAATTTCACCTCCACATAAAAAGTGGGAGCATCCAGACTGGACACTCCCACACACTTCTTATATCATTTCTTTTCCAGAAATACATTGATTGACGCAAAGTTATTGCCACATTCCTGCTTACACCTGCGGCACAAGTCCTAACCATTTTTCAATAGTCTGTACACTGTACCCCAAAGATTTCGCAATAACCTCCACTGACACATTGTTGGCATAGAAATTCTCTGCATTCTTTTTAGCGGTTTTCTCAGCCTGTTCTCTCCTGTCGCTTGCAATGTAATCTTCCCATACTTCATTTTGATCAAACAATGTAATCATAATATCAACAACCTCCTTTTCCCGACTCTCCAGATATTCTTTCAACACATTCTGATTTTTACAAATGCGGATGGCTTCTGCAACCGCCTGTCTCGTCCGACCATATAATCTAACCTGATCGTTGATCACTTTCGTAAAGACTACATACTGGTTAATAATATCCCCGTCCTGCCCGTCCGTAACCACTTTCACACGCACATCCAAGGCTGTCTGAGTTCCACCAAAGAATTCATCTGACAGGGAAATAAATTCCTTATCAACAACGGATTTCCCCGTATAAACCACATACAGCTCGGGCTTTGGCATATGAACCGGCGTGGCAGAAAACAAGCTTTGTCTGCTCTTTTTCAAATAGTCCTGATAGGTACGGGCGATATACATCAGACAGCGGACTATGATATTCACCGTCCAGGTGCTCTGTGCCTCGACGAGCACTAAAAGCCTGTCTCCCACCAGAAAGCCCAGATCGTTATATATGTCATGGACAAGCACCTGTTCCAGCGTTACATATTCCAGATCATCCGCAACGCTTTCCTTATCTTCCGGATGCAGCGCCTGATACAACTGGAACAGATATTTCTTTTCCGAAAAACAAGCTGCGGAAAACACTATCCTTCACTGTTCTGTTGACGATCAAATCATCCTTCATGACAGGCGTGTCCGTTACCTTATTATCCACAATAACCATCCCTTCCCGAAGACATTAGCTTCGGCATTTTCAGTGCTGACGCTTTCTTCCTGTTAGTTATATTATAAGCCACCAGCAGGTAATGAAGCAACCGGGTTTTTTATGTGCTCTGGCATTCATTTCCCTGCTCCCAGAAGCCGGAAATAAGGTCTCTCTTTACGCTGCCCGAACCATCTGATAGGCTTTATCAAGCATGGGATTGCCGTCCACGGTTTTTGCAAAGAGGCTCTCCCGATAATTCGAGCGCTCCCGCAGCGGCCTCGCGTGGGTTGTGAAATCAGATACTGCATTGATGAAACGGTAAGCATTCTTCCCTACATGCTTGAGATCAGGTGCAGCATAATAGCGTTCTTTCAAATCCTCCCGCATCCGTTCCACGTTTTTCTTCTGCACAGTAGTCGCCTTAGCAGGCAATGGGATAAGCGTGTCGATATACTCATACACCTGACGGTCAGATAACTTCTGTCGGTTAAGCGCATCAATATCCTTCCCCAGCTCTGACATATACTTTTCCGCATAGAGGAGCGTATCCTTCGCATCTTCGAGCTTGCCCTGAATATTTCCGACATGATTGGTAGACCAGGAGCGTTTCGCCGTACTGAGCGCCAGGTTCAAAGTGTTCTGACACACGACGCGCACAGGCGTCATCGCCGCTTTGATCGCACCCGTACCATCGTGACTGTTCATAAATACCAGATACGGCGTGATCTCATCGCCACTGATGATATAGCGCTGTGGGAGCCTCGCCAGTATCCATGTCCTCCTGCCGCCCTGCAGGGAACCCGCCGTCTCATAGGTAACGCCCCCGCCCAACAGTTCATCTGTAAAGGCGAAGGCGTCTTCATTCTGGACAACCTTGTAACGGTCTGTGACAATTCCAAGTACCTGATCGTCCGTCTCTCTTACATTGGCTTTAAAGCCCGGCACAGGCATCCCGTCTGCCGTCTGAACCTCTTTCTGAATAACCCGCCAGTCAAGCCCTGCAAGCACCAACGCGCTCAGGGAATTCGGCGCCTCCTGTACCCTTGTGCCAAGCCCATGCCACGGCTTCGTCCTCGTGTAAAACATGCTTTCAACATTTGCTGCCATTTCTTATTTCCTCCATTCCGTAATTTTAGTTTGTTTTTTCGTCTTTTAAGACGACCTTCAGTGCGTCCACCACGACCTTGATAATTCCCAGGGTGATCGTGCCCCCTGTCCGGAAAATCTTCCAGATCGTTTCCTTGTTCATAGGGTATAGCCTCCTTCCTTCCATTTTTTCAGTAAGCGGATCATCGTCTCTCTCCGCTGCGCGGCGGTATAATCCTTCGGAAAGTATTTCCGAAGGTCGTCCCCGCTCATCCTGTCTGCCTGCTCTTTTTGCCGCTTCCTTGGCTTTTGGGTTTCTCTGCCAAATATCTCGCGCAACTGCTCATCGGACAACGGCACATCCCACGGAATTTCCCGCAGCTTTTTCGCAAGCCCCGTGGAAATCCTGGCTGGATTTGCCTCTAGGTACTGTAAAAGCAGCTTCTGCTGTTCCGGCTGCAAGTAGGAAAGTTCCACGCCAACCGTGAAAGACAGCTTTCCACCATCCACCCACTCCAGGAGTTCCGGTATCAGATGGTTGAGTCGCAAAAAGCGCTGCACCTGCCGTCCGCTATCCCCGGCCTCTTCTCCGATTCTTTCAACAGTCTCACGATTCCACTTCCCGACAAGTTGTCGGGAAGTTTCCGGCGCGGCCAGGTCTGTCCGCTTGCCCTGCTTTGCCAGCGCTGCCATTTTCATCTGGTAAGCCTTTGCCTTCTCACTGGGCAGAATGTTGGTGCGCTGAATGTTGCTGTTGACCATCCAGATCACAGCATCCTCGTCCGATATCTCCCTGACAACCGCAGGAATGGTTTCCATGTGCAGATATCGGCAGGCAAAGCAGCGGCGGTGCCCTGAGATCGCCTCATAGTTTCCATCCGTTTTCTTCCGCAGGATCACAGGAGTCAGCACGCCCGATTCGCGAATGCTCCCGATCAGCTGCTCCATATCTGCATCCATCGTGACACGGAACGGATGGTTCGGGAAATCGTCGATCAGGCGTAATTCTACCTCTTTCGCATCCCCGCTGCCCCTGACCAGCTCCTCAAACGGCGTCAGCTTCATCACGCAGCCTCCCCTCCGTCTTTTTAAGGACGATCTTCGTCAGTTCCCGGTACGCAGCAGCTGCTTTCCCGCGCTTGTCCAGCTGGTAAATGCTCTTCCTGGTCACGCTCACTTCCTTCAGGCGCACAGAGTAAGGAATCACACAGGGCAGGACTCCAATTCCCCCGTAAGTCTCCTGTAAGAGCCTTAGCACATTCCGTGCGTTTTTCGTCCGCAGGTTTGCCATGACAGGCAAAATACCGAGGATTTCGAGGTCCGGATTTCCCATTTTTCGCACCTGGATGACAGACTGCAACAGCTGCTCCACGCCCTTCGCCGACAGGTACTCTGTCTGCACGGGTATCAGCACCTGGTTCGCTGCTGTCAGCGCATTCAACGTCAGCATACCGAGCGCAGGCTGACAATCGAGCAGAATGTAATCGTAGCGCTCGCCAAAGGCTTCAAGCAGACGTCTCAGCATTCGTTCCCCGCCGTCCATCTCCCCGAGCTGTTTCTCCGTCAGCGCGAGCTTCCGGTTTGCCGGAATATAATTCAGATTCACGCCATAACCAGAAATACCCCCAGCAGTATTTACACTGCCGGAGGTATCCTCCATTACCATCTGAAATAATTCCGCCATCGTGACCGGACAGCGATCCGGGAACTCGCATCCAAGGCTGACCCCAAGGCTGCCCTGCGCGTCCAGGTCCACCAACAGGACTTTTCTCCCGCTTTCCGCGAGTCCCACGCCAAGGCACAGGGTAGTCGTCGTCTTGGCGCAACCGCCCTTTTGTGTCGCCACTGCAATAATTTGTGGCATATACATCATCTCCTTTCTGCGGAAATAATGTATCTATGAATTTAGGAGAAATGCGTGGATAAACGCTGTATCGGTCAGGAATATTCACTGATTCTCTGTCTTTCCATTCGGTTGACCATATTTTTTTCCCGATATTCTGCCAGTTCGCCGTCATAATCCAAGTGAGCAGCAGACGTCACTTTCATAGCCTCTAATCTCTCGAATACTTTCTTTTTATCTGCTTCCCCAAAATCTCTCTGGATATACTCTGGATTATCAATCATATTATTCTTCATAAATCAGCCGCTCATCCTTCTCAATATTTACCGCGAAACCCTTTTCCCGATCAGAAAAACAGCGGATATTTTACAATACCCGCCGCCCCTTTCAAATCACGCTTTTGCCATTCTCTTCCTGTGGTCTCTCCTCTAAATACCTGCTCACTTTCTCTACAAAAACTTGCGCGTTCTTCAACTGTCTTTCCGCTTCAGCTCTACTCGCAACATAAAAATCATCATAGTCTGCTTTTTCACGTAGGAAAGAGGTGTCCTTGATAATTTGTGATAATGATCTGTCCAGCCTTTCCTCTTTCAGGAAATTTTTCGTAAAAAACGAAATCACTCCAGAATGTTTCGAGGAGTCAAAACCCTCCAGGCAATTCACCGCGCGCATCGCGTGAAACACCGCATAATAAGACCGATTTAATGATGTCCGTACCTGATCTGCTTTCAGGTTATCTTCCGACGCAGACAGCATTTCCCTCGCTCTTTCCATCCGGTATTTCGCCAGCTCCTTTATGCGGCTTTCCATAAGGTCACCCCTTCCTTCCGGATATTTTTATAAAATGGAAGGATATCTCCCCATTCATCAAAGCGTCCCTTCTCTATATCAATAATAGAGAATACGCATTCATACTTCATGTCCATGTCAGACGCCCAGGAAATAAACGTTTCACGTCTTTGCGCATCCAGTTCTCTCCATAAAATTATGGCAATGTCTATATCACTATCCATCGCTGCCGTTTCTCTGGCAACTGAGCCATATAATATGATCTGAAAAATATCATCTTCAAAAATACGACGCAGACCATCCACCAGCTCTGTCTTCATTTCCTGCGTAAATATTGTCCGCATTTGCCTCAACTCCTTCATCTCTTACACTTCGATAGTATGGCAGGCAACACCCATTCATAAAGTTCTTCTCGTTCTTTATTTGCGTATTCTATATAGAATAAAGTATACCATAAACATCATCTGTCCACCATCAAAATTATTTTACAACACACTTTCAACACATTTTTGCTCAGTCAATCTGAAAAAAACAGCGGATATTTTACAATACCCGCCATTCTTTTCAGATCACTCTTTCGCCGCCGCGCTCGGTCCGCTCACGTCGGCTTGTTTTCTTTATCATCTTTCGCGAATCGAATAGAGGCAGCCGCAGATGATGCTTATACACTTCATAAGGCGGCGCCCCAGTCTCTCTTTCAACGCCTTTACCGACCGCACAGATAATCATATCAAAAGAGGTATCGTAATCCCCGCCGCTCAATGCATCGTGCAGCGCGTCCGCACAGATCTCAGGTGCAACTCCATTTGATACGCCAAAGTTGTCTAATATTACCGCATCGTCTCCCCTGCTTCTGGCTATATCCAGGATACGCCGGAAGCGCTTTGCCAGGAGGGCTGTAAGCTCCTGTTCTGTGCAGGATACCGCCTCATAACGGACACTTGCGTCCCCCAGGCCATTTTTATAGCTACTCATCAAATGAAAAGCATGCCAGCAAAACATGCCAGGAAATCGGGATGCAATAAGTCGCTGTCCCTTAACACAAAACTCCTCAAGGGAGTTTTTTTCCTCGTGCAGTCTGGGTGCCGCCGCCGTGAGCACATCAAACCGAACCCAGTCATCCTCCGCGATCAGGATTCCATCCTTGTCCAGGATGACCGGAATCTGTGAATAATAGATACAGTTGTCATTCATCTTCCCGTCCCTGATTTTAAAGTGTATCTTTTCCCCGCAATCAGGGCAAACCTTCTCTTCCTCCCGAAGCAGCGCTCCCACAAGTCCATACTTCAGATCGCACGTATCCAGATCTCTGTAGTATTTATACGGCGTCCTCTCATACAGGGGTTCCTGAAAGGCTTTTGAGTCTGGCTGCAATATACATACGCGTTTCTCCGGCTTTATCTTTTTATAATGTAGCATCGCTTCAAACGGCGCGCTGTCGGTCAATACGACCTTCAGAGCCTTCTGCCCCTCGCCCTGCGCAGGCTCCAAAGTCGTATTTTCCGCATAAAATGTCGCGTTATAAGCGGACTTGATACTGTTAATTCGTTTTGTATAGAAATCTGCATCCTGCCTCATAAATACCATTCCACCTCTGCTCTTCAACAACGCCTTAAAACACGCATCAATCCATTCTCGAACTACCGGAATTTCTTCCATAAAACCAGCATCGAGATTGTCATCCATGACACGATTGTCCCAGAGCGCATCCTCAATTGCACATCGAACTGCTTCTCTGTTTGCAATATTTGAAGACGATGAGGTCACGAGATTTTCCAGCCCTTTTATCTCGTATCTAAATGGTGGCAGACCCTGCCCCGGACGACCGCTGTCAACACAAGTGTTAATAAGTCCATCTTCCGGATCAAACGAAATTAGTTCAATTACAGGCATAACAGATTTGTCATCATTGACAATATCAATTGCCGGATACCCTTTCTCATCAATCAAAAAATTTCCCCAATGTTTCATAATTTTCTTTCCACCACAAGCGCTATTGCGATTTCACCATGTAGATCGTTGACATGGCACCTGTCAAGGTTCAGGTTGACCTTTTATTTTGCTAATGGTATATCATTCAAAATTTTCTCTTTACCCTCCTGCACCAATCGCGCACGCAGCGGAGTCGGCAGACCGCACAGGTCCTGTCCTTTTTGTAATCCTCATCCCAGTAGTGGAAATAATACTCGTCCCGCGACACGTATCGGAAGAAGTATTTCCCGCACTTCTTACAGCAAAACGTGACGCCGATCCAGTCATTGCTCAGTATATTGCCTGTGATATTGCTCATCGCCATCCCTCCTCGAAGCTGTTTGTTTTTTCGTCCTGAACCCATTATAGCCAGCGACATGGACAAACTCTGTCCTTTTCCCGATTTTCTTTTAAAAAATCCGGCAGAATCTCTCCGCCGGATACTTTACATTTTATACTTAATCCACCTGCGATAACATGGAAATCACAAATGGGACGTACACAGTTAATCTCTCTCTCCTGATATTCGATACCGCTTTTTCTCCTCCCAGTTGCGGGAGCAGATCAAAAGCATAACACTCCCCCTGGGCAAGTTCCCCAACTATCTTTCTGGCAAAATCATATAAAGGTAGATCGAAATAATCATTCTGGTATTCTGCATCCTCAATGTTTTGAAAAAAGAAATCAAAGCCACTCAGGATTACATTGACCGAATTATCAACCAGCTTTACAAGGTAAACATACTTCCCGTCCCAGCAAAAGAAATCGCCAAAGGCGGATACTGCAAATGCCTCCATGTTCCCATCTGAGGAAACAAGCGGCTGCAATAAGCCTGTGTACGTTACCCGCTCTTCTTCATCCAGCAGGCAGATATATCCATTGAGCAGCCTCTTATCGTTTCCTCTATCCAGGTATTCTTTTAATTTGTCCGGCAACATATCAGGCCTCCATTTCCAGTTTTACGTTAAGCTTTATCCGACTCAGTTCCTCCGGCGTTTTGCCATCGGCGTATTCTCTGATCACTGTGTCCAGTTTTCCAATACGCTCTGCGCTCTTCCACTGACTCCCAATCGAGCTATTCACGCCAGCATCTCCCATTCTGGATACCTTTTCGGGATCTCCGCCTGCAATTTGATCAGGATTATGTAAAGCTGCCTGTGTTTTAATCCAGTTCGATGCTTCCGCCTTTGCCTCTGAATACGACATCCCATTCTTTTGATTCGTCTCAATTCTGGACGTCAGAGCTTTCTGCCTTGCTATCTTCTGGGCTTCCACGCTTTCCAGTGCTCGTCCATTTTCCAGATACCGATTTCGGTTCTCCAGCCAGCGATCCATCGTCATCCCGTTAAGGCCTCGTTCCTGACCCTTTAATTGCCGTGAAAATTCCCTAGCATCCAGATTTTCCGGGCATTTAAAGCGGATATTTATGGGAACCTCCATTCTTTCGACTGACGGCTTTGCTTCCTTCATATTAGCCCTGCTGCCGCTCTCCGTCAAACCTGTTTTACTCCCGATTTCATCAGGAAGACGATTTGCTTCACTGAGACTGCCCAGCTGCTCCGGCAGGCGGCTCGCCTCGGATATCTCTCTATGCCCGCCGACTTCATTTAGGCTGGGAATCTCCATGTTTCTCTCAAATCCCATCATACGATTCTCCCGTCAATAAGATAGCTTTCATAGCGTTCACAGAGCTTTGGCGTCACCGCTTCGTCCATAATGGCACGAAGCAGTATTCTGGTAATGTGCTTTGCCAGATCAGGGGCTAAATTATATCCCGCTTTCAGACTTTCCTCGATACGTTCTACTCCAGATTTTTCAGTTTCCGCATTTTCCAGCGTCATGGCAGAGCTTTTCCCGCCAAAAAGGTTATAAGCTATAATCTCCTGCTCCCGTTCTGTCAGTTCTTCGCCCTGCAAGCCTCGTTTGCACAGTATTCTGGTTTCCGTTGATACATTCTGTTCATTTACCCATTTTCTGATCTGCTCTACCTGTTCTTCAGAAAGCTCCTCCCCATCTGAAAAGCCAAACAATATCTGAAAATAAACAGGAAGCGCACTTATAGACTCCGAGCCTTTATACTCACATTTCTTTTTATCCTCAAACAGGTCCACTTTACACAGAACCGCTTCCAACCAGTCATTCTGATAGACAGCGGCCACCCCCTGTGGCAACTTCGACAATTCTGTGATCTGGAAATCATTCAGAGCTGCCGCCTTTCCTACCAGCTGACGATCCGCTTCATCCGGAAGCCGCAGGATAATCTTTGTATTGGTATTGCGAATTACCGACTCATCCATCAGCCCCGGCGCCTGATCCGCTATAATAAAGCCCTCTCCATAGGTACGCATCTCAGCAATCGCATTCGCAATCATTTCAACCGACTTGCCTTGCAGATTGGAACTCTCCTGAGACTGCACCGATGAAGTTTTCCGCAGGAGATGATGCGCTTCCTCCAGAACTGTGATATGCTGGAGCCCTTTGTTCTCCCCATCTGCGTTTGACATCCGATATTCCTGTAATTTCAAAACCAAGATACCCATAAGCAGTGATTTGGTTTCCGAAGAACCCACACGGCTAAGGTCTACAATCGCGTTTTCGTCAAATATTTCCTTATTGGACAATTCCACTGTCGAGCAGAAAATCTGACTGTTAATGCCATTGGTCATGGATTTCAATCGTGTTCCCAACGCGCCTATGTAGTCCCCCTTCGTATCGGCAGAGTAGGCTGTTGATACGCTCGCAGGCAGCGCTTCCATCACATCCGCAAATGTCGGGAAAATGCGCGGGATGCAAACTGAGGATGTCATATCCCATCCCTTTCCTATATAAGCCTGTTCAATCGCATCCTTCAACACAGCCGGCATTGCCGCATACATCGGCCAGCAGGCGTTGAAAATCTCTACCAGACGATCAATATGCTCTAATACATGTATGTCCTCCGGAAATGAGAACGGATTCAGGCGGAGCAGCGTAGCCTTGTTCGGATTTGTCCCATAAACCCTGACCTTATCACAACCACCGAACACATTCTTGTACTCGCCCTTTGCTGGTTCAATAACAAGGAATTTAGTGTCTTTATCCTTCACCCTATCCAATATCTGATAGACGGTGTTCGATTTACCTGTGCCTGTGGAACCGGTGATGAAAGTGTGCATCGTTAACTTCTCTTTGGATATCCCTACTCTCTGAGAAGGAACGACTTTACGCATATGATAGGCATCCCCCAGCTCCAGATCCACTGTAATTGGCGTTAATGAATGCGGCTCACGGCCAAACGGTACACATTCAAATACAGGCAGATTAGGCAGTGATTTGCGGGGCAGAACCATAACGTGAGCTAACTCGTCCGTTGATACATAGGAAGTAGGCGTCACCATCATGGCATCCCTTACGAGGACTTCTTCATTTGATGTAATAAACACTGGATGTGAAAAATGTGTTATAAACTTTTTTATTTCATCAAATTCAGATTTTTCATTTCCCCCTTTCTTAGACCATTCCTGAATTGCAGCTGACTCCACGTAGGACTCTTTTCCCTGCGTTAACGCTCTGACATAATTTGCTACACTCTTACTAATAGACGCTTCCTGAGACAATACATAGGTGGAAAACTTCCACAATCCAGTTGACTGACTCTCCTCTATTCTTTTCATCGTCTTCTGGATTTTTCCCATCAGATTTTCAACCAGATAAGACTTATATGTATAAGAACTTGTCTCAGAGTCTCCCAGGGATATACTGCTATTACTTCCTTTTGTATCAACTTTACCCTCTTGCTCCCCTTTGGACGATCCCCAACTATAACCATAGCCGAGATTCCCGCCAATACCAACATTCGTTCCGTTTTGTTGCGTTTTCATCGGGAGGGCGGACCCTATTAGCTGACCAACTTTCTGGCCTGCAACAGCACCTGCTCCTATTCCAACTCCACCACTAGCAAGTCCTCCTATTACCCCTCCCAGCACCATACCTCCGCCGGAAAGTACAGCCTGCGCTACACCGCCTTTACTGGTGCCACTGTTTCTCCCGATCACTCCATTCACCCCGACATTTATCGAATGGGATTTAAACGTAGAATTCGTTATGCTCTCTGTATTTGCGAGCGACTGCATCTCCCCCTGTGTATCCATCTTGCTGGAACCTGCCTGGAATTGATAAGTCAAGAAAGGATGCATCGCCGTAGCCATGTCTTCATATCCGGTCAATATTTCTCTGATATCGCTCTGGGGCAACGATTCTGCCATAAATATGACCGCATATTCCTCTTCTTTTTTACCTGGTACAATTCCATTGAGGAGCTTGTCCAATCCTTGCGTAACGTAATCCTCGGAGTATGCTGATGGTGTGTTTACAAGTGCAGCTATCGACTTATAATCCTTAAAACCAAATAACGCTTCTATTTTATCCGGTTTATTAAGACTTTCCTCTTCAATGGCAATATCTGTCCCTGGAAAATTTCCTTCTATTGATTTTTTTAATAACTCGATATTATTAACACTATCCTCGTTTCTGCCCGCCCCTTCATTTTTTACAACAAAATATAATTCCGCGGCTTGTACCGTTCTTTTTATCACAAGCGCAACTGTATGATCACCATCTGCAAACAGGCTCAACACATTTTTGAAAGAATCTCCGACTTTTTCGTTCTTGTCAAGAACCCACTTTCTCACCTGTAGCGCTCGGATATTACTAGGATATGTAATTTGCTCAACCTTTTTATCATTGTCTTCACGAGAAATATTGTATTGATCGAAATACAACGATGTAAAATCGGAGGTTAACTGTGAAATATACGCTTTATCCAACGTGTATGCAATCTTTCCGAGATTGTCCATCAGGACTTCTTCATTTGGCACCATACCGCTTCATCCTTTCTTCCTGGGAATATCCATCATCTTAATACAACTACGCCTACTACAATTACGGCAAAAACTGCTATACCAACTGCTACATATAGCTTAGAATTATTAAAGCTATTCTTTTTCTGACTTCGGTTCACATACCTGGCAACTTCATTTAAATACAGCAAATATTCTTCATTAAAACTTTCTCCTACAGCAGCACATACAATATTCTCCAAATACTTTTTGTCCCACTGATCCCTGGGTTTTTTCCCACCAAATTCTCCGCCAAAGAAAGAATCCTGTATATCTGGATTTTTAGCCAATTCTCTAATTTCACTCTCTGATAACCTACAATCCCTTATATCAAAGACAATATGTGCCCTGTCCACTTTTCCATCTACAATATACTTACTCACATCCAACATTTTCGTCTCCTTTCCATATGACTTGATTCAACTCTTCCTGACATTTTTTCAGAGCATCAGCAGTAGATAATACTTTATTCTTCAATTCCTCCATTGCTTTTTCATTTTTCTTGAAATTTTCCATGCGTACAGAGTAAATCTCCAGATTCGATTCAAATTTACGTTTAATATTTTCCAGAAGCTCCCTCCGTGAATTAAAATAGTTTGTTTGATAAGCATCTCGCATTTCCATAGTCATTTCCACCAAGCTATCCAAGACGTCCTTCATAAATGCTTCCTTATCTACGATTCGCGTCTCTGGGAAGAACAATATTCTTTTTGTGTGTTGATGCAAATCAAAGATTTTTTCTAAATCATCAACCTTCCTCGATAAATTCATAGCGGGTGAAGGGATGTTTGCTACAAATTTTTTTGCTTCTGCACTTATTTCCCCATTTGCATCTATTTCCTTTTTCACTTTATCAGTGAAATCTTTTGCTGTTGCTTTAAGAACCTCCTCGCGTTTTCGTCCATAATCCTGGGTATAACCTTCGATGATTGCGTTAATTTCTGCTTCCATCTTATCAGTATCTACTGATTTCGCCTTTACTTTTCCAAAACGCTTTTTTAAATGGCCATCCATGCAACTTGATACTTTATCAATAATTCTCTCCTGTATAGTATCTCTATCCAGTCCTAAAGCTTCCAGCGTATCCTTGGGAATCTGTTCCTTTGAGCTAAACGCCATATTATTATATTCTTCATCAATGGCCCCCTCGATGGTACTTTTCAAATTAGATATATTTTTTTCTATTTGACTGATTTCCATCCGACTTGCTTCTTCAAGAGTATTCGCGCCACCGCTGAGTTTATTGAGCGCCTTATCAACGCTGTCAATAATCGCAAATGCTCGAACTGCCGACGCATATTTCTTACCGTACTGAACGATCTCTTTTTTCAGCGCATACAAGCCACTGCATATTTCCAGCTTTTTAATCTCGTCTTCGGATTCTTCCGCTTTCTTCAGGGCCTCATCACACTGCTTTATCATCCTCTCCGTCGCCAACTCGGATGTCGCATATCTATTTTGTCTGTAGCAATAACCATAATACTCATTGGACATTCCCCCTAACAGATTTGTAAAGTCAAATTCATCCTTTCCAGTGGCTATTTCATTCTTTTTCGCGCAAGATGCATATGCCGCTTTCGCAGAAACAAACAAAAGCTTCTTGTCTTCCAACCTGATCTCAAGTACACCGTCTTCGTTCTCGTGTTTAATAACATTATGCTGTAAATTTTCACGATCTTCTGCACTAACGGTATCCGCCCAGTTAATCACAAACAGGGAACGGCTGATATCAATACTGGTCTTGCTGTCCTTCTTTTCAGCTTGTTTAATATAATCCAGCAATGCATTATTCCCGGTTCCTTCCATTTTGTTCGGTGCCGCGACAAACACCAGAATAGACTGCTTTTGTTCTGCCAGTGCTTCCATAAGAATATTCTGGTGTGCTTGGTAGTTACTGTCTGTTCCTGGGGTGTCGTAAATAACAAACTGAACAGCTTCACTATCCAGAGCCACAGGGAAAATGATCTGGATCTCGGGTGAAATCTCTTCCATAGAATTCAATTTTTTCAAAATGGCATAGATCTGCTCATGCTGACGGAGATTTGCATCTTCTGCTCCCACTCGGTTTATTTCAAGCTGGATATTCGTTTTACAATCGCTCTCATGAGGCCCTTTGGTAAATTCAAAAATTTCTTTTTGTTCCATCCAGCTCAATTCCGAAGGAACTTCGCTGATCTTAAAAATTATTTTTACTGCTTCATCCTTTCCCGGACTTGAAATCCGAACCATCTTTGCAGTCTCAGAATTGATATTTTCCGGAAGTATCCTATATCCCAAAAGCGCATTAATCAAAGCGGATTTTCCCGCGCTGTATACCCCCGTAAAACACAGACTTACACAGTTATTATTGAGGCTTTCGGTCTTCTCTTTAATATTTTCTACTTCTTTATTCATCTGATCGACGAAACTATTAACACTTTTTTCAATATCCTTACTATCTACCTTTGTTTCCAGTTCGCGCCTACGTTCTTCCAGTATTTTTACTGCTTTTTTCCCATGTTCTGCGACATCCTTATATACGGTTCCCATATCCGGCAATTCCGCGAGAAGTGTTGGATTGATTTTACAGCCATCTCCAGCTGTTTTATTATAGTACTCTACCATATGCTCAAAATCATCATAGTCCATCTCTGTAGTAATCACCTCCATATCAACCGCTGGCAAACCATCGAACGCTCTTGCAATATCCTCAAAGAATTTGTTTCCATAGTCCTGTAACACAAACTGACCCTTTTTATTCATATACTGCATCAGTCTGCTTTCATCGCTAATCTTCACTTCACTTCCATCCTGAAAACGCCGAAATTCTACTTCTTTTTTGGCCGGATGATATTTCATCTGTAAAACTTCTTTACTCATTTCGCTCTCCTCTTTCTTAAGTATTTTTCTTTCACATCTCACCTGTGTCCGCTTGTCACAGGCGATAACTTTTCTCCATCATGTCCAGTTCCCTCTTCATATCTTCCACCAGCTGCTTCGGCGCCAGCACCTTCACCCAGCTTCCCTGTCCCAGCAGTTCCATGAGCGTCCCCCGGCTGTACTCCACCTGCGCCGTGATCTCTGCCCCGTTTTCATCCTGCTTCACGACCTCCGCCGCCGTGAACTTATCCAGGATGGCTTCCACTGATGGCCCTGTGTAGAGAAAACGGATTCTCGTGCGCTTACCCATGAACATATTTTGGTTATACTGCTTCACCAGTTCCAGCTTGCGGCGATCCTCCAGGCCGATCGGAATCCGCTCCTCAAGCGGCTCTGCCTCACAGATGCGGTCCAGGCGGTAATAGATCACCTTCCTGTCTTCCTTGTCGGCTCTGCAAGCCAGCAGATAAAAATAGAAACGGTCAAACTGGGTTGCAATCGGATATAATATCCGCTCCACGCGTTCTCCGTCCAGGCGCTCATATACAATACGAACTGTATGTCCACTTCGGATAGCCTCCTCCAGCAGCCACATTCGCTCAGCAACGATGCTATAGGTGTCTTTCCCAACCGGATAGTAGCCGTCTAGCTCCCGCTTGCAGCTCTCCCGAAGGAACTCCTGCTGCTCCTTCGTATTATAAGCGGCCAGCCTTCCCAGCAAGCTGTTCAGGCTTGGCTTATCTAATGCCCGGCTGCCGAGAAGGATTTTCAGGATCAGAAGCAGATCACGCGCCTGTACCATGTCCTGACTCGACAGACGATAGGAATGTTTCTGCTTGTCACACTGTAGTTCCAGATTTCCCGTCAGCTCACGATATTCCGACAGGAAGGAACGGATCGCGCTGATGTCCCGCTGAATGCTTTTGGTCGAGACTTCATACTCTTCCGCGCAGTCCTGGATGGCGATCTTTTCCCCGCGCATGAGCCGATACAGGATAGACAGGACGCGTCCTGTTTTGCTCAGTTTTTTCACGGATACCCCCTTTTTTCGTGATCATTAAAAATATTTTACCCTTTTCTATAGCATTTTGCAATGCTTTCTATAGCATATATTTCCTTATTTTTCAAGGATTATTGGCCTATTTTAAATATGGAGGGCAGACTATGGATAAGGCAACGATCAATTCTGTTTCGCAAAATATCAAAAAATATCGGATTCTCAACAAAATGACCCAGGAACAGCTTGCCGAGCGCATGAACCTGGATACGCAATACTATGCCCAGTTGGAACGCGGCGAACGCAATTTCACGTTGGAAAAGATCATCCTGGCCTGTTCTATTTTCCATGTAGGTATCGAAGATATCGTGGTGCTTCCACAAGTCGAACGTCCGGATAACGCGCAGGCGATACAGCAACTTATTCCCCGGTTGGAAACACTCTCCACTTCCCAACTGCTCCTTGTCGAAAAGTTCATCACGGAAGTGCTGCCTTACGTCAAGTAGATGCCTGATCTGACCCTATTCGACTGATCAGCGTATGGCTCCCTGACGCAAAATATCCAAACCCTACAGCAATACAGATTTTCCCACACAGCGACGGTGACCAAAAAAGGCCCTGGATATAAAACAGAATACCGCATAAGAATTCTGCCTTCGCGAGCATCCTCCCTGATTCATTCAGAAGTCCCAGAAAGCCGGCCAAAATCGTAATCACTCCCACTAACAGGCCAAGTGTCCTAAGTTCCGAGCCCTGCATACTGACATAGCCAATCAGACAGATCGGTATGCCAAGTGCAATCCGTACAACGTGAATTGTCTTGCATCTTGTCCAGTCCGTCTTGCCTCGCAGCTCTCTCACGATCTGTATAATTCCGGTACTTCCGAATATAATTCCCGCAAGCAGAGCAGTTTTCCCCACCAGAGACAGAAAATCCGTCCTTGCATAGAAAAGGAGCATCACGCCTATCACTCCATTGTTAATTCCTATCTCCCTTCGACTTCTCGTTCGCATTTCTTCCGGCGTATATTCTTTTAAAAACATCATTTTCCCTCTCATTTCACTTATATTTGCAGTCCAGGAACTGTTTTAAGGAGCTCTATATCTGCATTGTAGCATTTGAGGTGGACACATCCTGTCCTTTTGATTTGCGATTTTAAAAATATTTGATTATTTCTCTTCTCCCGCCAGAGTAACACTCTATTAACACAAAACAAACCATATACAACCATCAAACGGAGGAATTTTTATGTATGAATCTTTACCCGACCTGCTCACTAGAGCTGAGGCACAGGAAGTCCTGAAAATTGGAAAGAGCACCATGCTAAAGC